>NZ_JBHTCG010000003.1:0-469674 GCF_042665155.1 Sphaerisporangium rhizosphaerae
GTCGCCGGCGGCGCGGTCCTCGCCGCGGCGGCCGGGCCGGCCGCCTGGCGCCTGCTGACCGGCGGGCGGCGCCGCGTGCTGCCGCTGGCCGCCGCCGCGCTCGCCGTGGCGGCCTACCAGCTCTGCTACTTCGCCGCCGTCGGGCGCACCGGGGTCGCCGTCGGGACCGTGGTGGCGATCGGCAGCGGTCCGGCCTTCACCGGGGTGCTGTCCTGGCTGCGGCACGGCGCGCGCCCCGGCCGGCGCTGGACGGCCGCGACCGCCGCCGCCGTCGCCGGGTGCGCCGCCCTGGTCCTTGGAGGACAGGCGGTCGGCGTCGATCCGGCCGGCGTCCTGCTCGCCCTCCTGGGCGGCCTGCTCTACGGCTTCTACGCCGTGACCGCCGCCCGGTCCATCACCGCGGGCGCGGCCTCCGGCGCGGTCATGGGCGTGATGTTCGGCGGCGCGGCGGTGGTCATGCTGCCGGTGCTGCTCTGGGGCGGCACGCCCCTGCCGGCCGACCCGCGCGGGCTGCTCACCGCCCTGTACCTCGGCTGCGCCACCACCGCCCTGTCCTATTACCTGTACGGGCGCGGGCTGCGCACCACGCCGGTGGCCAGAGCGGCCACCCTGGCCCTCACCGAGCCCGCCGTGGCGGCCCTGCTCGGCGTGGCCGTCCTGCACGAACGGCTCACCGCCGTCTCCTGGGCGGGGCTGGCCCTGCTCGGCGCCGGCCTGGTCGTGGTGGCACTTCCCGCGCGGGCCGGCGCCCCGGAGGCGGGGCCGCAGGCCCGCGCCTGCGGCGAGCGGGCAGAATCGTCGGCGTGAAGCTGCGCCCGGTCTCCACGGTCGACGCCCTCGCCGCCGCCCTGCGCCGGCGCGTGCTCTCCGGTGAGATCCCCCCAGGCACCGCGCTGCCCGAGCAGGAGCTCGGGACGCTCTACGGCGTGGCGCGTCCCACCGTCCGCGAGGCCCTGGCCCTGCTCGTCCACGAGGGCCTGCTGCGGCGCGAGCGCAACCGCAGCGCCTACGTCCCGGAGGTGACCAGCACCGACCTGGACGACCTGATGTACGTCCGCCGGCCGCTGGAGGACCTCATGGCGGTCAAGCTGGCCGGCCGGCGGGTGCCCCGCGCGGACTCCGCGCTCACCCGGATGGCCGCCCTGGAGCGGGACGCCCCGTGGGCCGACGTCGTGGCCGAGCACATGACGCTGCACGAGGAACTGATCGTCGCCGTGGGCAGCCCCCGGCTGCAGCGCCTCTACGGGGTCCTGGCCGCCGAGACCCGGCTCGGCCTGGTGCGGCTGCGCACCGTGTACCCCGACCGGGCGACGCTGGTCGCGGAGCACCGGCACCTGCTGGACGCCATCGCGCGGGGCCCGGCGGAGGCCGCACGGGCGGCCGTGGCCGCCCATCTGGACCACACTTGGGGTGATGAATGACGGTCCGCGCGGGCGGTGAAATGGCGCTGATGAGCGGCTTCCCTTGCATGGAGTGCTCGTAAGTCGTCACAATCGCGCCCATGCACGGCAACTCTGTGCCGGATACCTATGTCTACGTCACCGAAGAGGGCGTCACACGTCACTACGCCGATGGCAGCGTGGAAGCCCTCGCGTGGGAGGACGTCGTCGAGGTCCGGGTCGGCGGGGTCACGGAATCCGACATCCTGATCGTCCTGCTCGACCGCGACGGGCAAGGATGCGTGGTGCCGCGCTCGGCGACCGACGCCACCTTCCTGGCGCGGCTGCGCTATCTGCCGGACTTCGACCTCGAGCGGCTGAGCGAGGCGTTCACGGCCGCCACGCCGACCTACGTGGTCGTGTGGCGCAGCCCCGACCCGCCCGCCCCCCTGCCCGACCTCGAATACGACTGACCCGGTACCAAGGGGGCCGGGTCGTCCGCGCGAGCCCCGGCGGACGGCCGCGCCGTGGTGCGGGCCGTCCGGTTCACGGGCCGGCGTCCGGTGGCCGGTTTCCGTGCCGGCCCTCGCCCGACCTGAAGCGGCCGACGTTCTCGGCGACCGCTCCGCGCAGCGAGAGCAGGCCGTGGCGGTACTCGTTGCGCAGGGCCTCCTCCTCGGCCAGTCCTTCCTGTTCCAGGGCGGAGAGCCGGTCCTGCCGCATGCACTCCTGAGGCTGCCCGGCGAGCTGGAGCGCCAGCTCCTCGGCGTGCGACCGCGCCGTCCCTGGCGGGACCACCCGGTCGGCCAGGCCGATGCGCAGGGCCTCCGCGGCGTCCACCGGGCGTCCGGTGAGGATCATGTCCATCGCCCGGCCCGCCCCGACCAGCCGCGGCAGCCGCACGGTGCCGCCGTCGACCAGGGGAACGCCCCAGCGGCGGCAGTACACCCCGAAGGTCGCGTCCTCGGCGGCCACCCGCAGGTCGCACCAGATCGCCAGCTCCAGCCCGCCGGCCACCGCGTACCCCTCGACGGCCGCGATCACCGGCTTGGACAGGCGCATGCGCGTCGGGCCCATCGGGCCGTCCCCGTCCGGCTCGACGCGGTTGCCGCGCTCGGTGCCGATCGCGTGCAGGTCGGCGCCGGAGCAGAAGGTGCCCCCCTCGCCCCACAGCACCGCGACGGCCGCGTCGGAGGCCTCGAAGGCGCGGAAGGCGTCGGCGAGCGCGGCGGCGGCCGGCCCGTCCACCGCGTTGCGGACCTGCGGGCGCGACAGGACGATGGTCGTGACCGGGCCGGACCGCTCCAGGCGAATACCAGACATGTGCCGAATCTAGCGAGGCCGGGGCCGCCTACACGGTTTTGGACCGTTCCGTCAAGCGACCTCGGTCCGGAGTTAGAGGCCGATTGTGGCCATTGCACGGCTATTTCGCGCCGATGTAACGATCTTTAGTATGTGAACGGGTACCCGCGCTCGTGATGTTTGAGCCACGTGTCAACCAAAGGGACGCAATGGCCGTCTGGTATCTGCACGGTCCGGCAGCAGCCACGGTCCGGCGTGAGCAGGGTAGGGGTGGGCATGAGGGTGGGGCTGGAGGAGCGTGACGCCGCGCTCCTTGAAGTAGGCCCGCTGACGGCGTCCAGCATCTGGACGCGCTCCTATATGCGGGCTCTACTGGCGGGCGATCTGGCGTGTGCCTTGATCGCCTGTGAGGCGGTCATGGGATTCAGGCTCTGGGTGGGCGCCTTCATCCCGTGGTCGGAGTTGTTGTTCGGTTTCGGCCTCGCGCTGGTGGCCTGGCCCGGCGCCATGGTGCTGGCCGGGGTGTACCGCGAGAAGAGTCACGGCGAGGGCAGCGAGGAGTTCCGCGCGGTCTTCGAGGGCGGGGTGGGGCTCACGGCGGCCGTGGCGATCGCCGCGTACGCCACCCAGACGATGATCGCCCGAAGCTACGTCATGGCGATGCTGCCGCTGGCGACGGCGCTCACGCTGGTGTTCCGCTACCGCATGCGCAAGCGGCTGCACCGCCGGCGCGCCGAGGGCGAGTACCTCCGGCGCGTCGTCGCCGTCGGGCACAGGACGGCCGTGCTCGACCTGGTCATGCAGTTCCGGCGCCAGCCGTACCACGGCATGCGCGTCGTCGCGGCGTGCCTGCCGCCGGGGCAGTACCCCGGCAACGGGCTCGACGTCGACGGCGTCCCGGTCTACGGCGACTTCGCCGACGTCGCCATCGTGGCCGACAAGGTGTCCGCGGACGCGGTCGCCGTGCTGGCCTGCCCCGAGCTGGACGGCGCCGCGCTGCGCCGGCTGGCCTGGAGCATCGAGAGCAAGGGCACCGAGCTGTTCGTCGCCCCCGCCCTCATGGACGTCGCCGGGCCGCGCACGAGCATCCGGCCGGTCGCCGGCATGCCCCTGCTTCACGTCGAGCACCCCGAGTTCGACGGGACGCGCCAGATCGTCAAGAGCCTGTTCGACCGGCTGCTGGCGACGGCGGCGCTGACCGTCCTGGCGCTGCCCATGCTGGTGATCGCGCTGCTGGTGCGCACGACCAGCCCGGGGCCCGCCCTGTTCAGGCAGACCCGGGTGGGTCGCGCCGGGCGGGAGTTCCAGGTCTTCAAGTTCCGCACCATGGTGCGGGACGCCGAGAAGCTCAAGCTGGAGCTCCTGGATGACAACGAGTTTGACGGCGTGTTGTTCAAGATGCGGAACGATCCAAGGATCACCCGCGTCGGCGGCTTCCTGCGCCGGTACTCGCTGGACGAGCTGCCGCAACTGCTGAACGTCCTGCGCGGCGAGATGTCGCTCGTCGGCCCGCGCCCGCCGCTTCCCGACGAGGTCGCCCAGTACGGCACCGACGTGCGCCGGCGCCTGGTCGTCAAGCCGGGCATGACGGGCCTGTGGCAGGTCAGCGGCCGGTCCGACCTGTCCTGGGAGGAGTCGGTCCGCCTCGACCTGCGCTACGTCGAGAACTGGTCGCTCATCCTGGACCTGCAGATCCTGTGGAAGACCTGGTCGGCCGTCACCCGCGGCGGAGGGGCGTACTAGTGAAGGCGCTCGTGCTCGCCGGCGGGTCAGGCACCCGCCTCCGGCCGATCACCCACACCTCGGCCAAGCAGCTCGTGCCGGTGGCCAACAAGCCCGTGCTGTTCTACGGGCTGGAGGCCATCGCCGCGGCGGGCATCCGCGAGGTCGGCATGGTGGTCGGCGACACCCACAAGGAGATCGAGGCCGCCGTCGGCGACGGGTCGGCCTTCGGCCTGGAGGTCACCTACCTGCGCCAGCAGGCCCCCCTCGGCCTCGCCCACGCGGTGCTCATCGCCCGCGAGTACCTGGGCGAGGAGGACTTCGTCATGTACCTCGGCGACAACTTCATCGTCGGCGGCATCGAGCCCCTGGTTCGGCGGTTCGCGGGGGAGCGGCCCGACGCCCAGATCATGCTGACCCGCGTGCCCGACCCCCGGCAGTTCGGCGTCGCCCAGCTCGACGCCGGCGGCCGGGTGGTCGGCCTGGAGGAGAAGCCCGACGCCCCCAAGAGCGACCTGGCCCTGGTCGGCGTCTATCTGTTCAGTCCCGCGGTGCACGAGGCCGTCGCGGCGCTCAAGCCGTCCTGGCGCGGCGAGCTGGAGATCACCGAGGCGATCCAGTGGCTCATCGACGCCGGCCGCCCGGTCGCCTCCACCGTGATCTCCGGCTACTGGAAGGACACCGGCAACGTCGCCGACATGCTGGAGGTCAACCGGCTCGTGCTGGAGGAGCTGGACCGGCGGCTGGACGGCGAGGTCGACGACGACAGCGAGCTCATCGGGCGGGTCGTGGTCGAGGCGGGAGCGCGGGTCACCCGTTCCCGCGTCGTCGGACCGGTGATCATCGGGGCCGGCGCGGTCGTGCGCGACTCCTACGTCGGGCCGTTCACCTCCGTGGCGGAGAACTGCCGGCTCGTGGACAGCGAAATCGAGTACTCGATCGTGCTGAGGCGCGCGTCCATTCAGGGGGTGCGCCGCATCGAGGCGTCCCTGATCGGGCACGACGTCGAGGTCACGCCCGCTCCCAACACGCCAAGAGCCCATCGGCTGGTGCTCGGAGATCACAGCAAGGTGCAGATCAGCTCATGAGGGTTCTGGTAACCGGCGGGGCCGGTTTCATCGGGTCGCACTATGTCCGCACGCTGCTCGGCGGCGGCTACCCCGCGTTCGCGGGAGCGCAGGTCACCGTGCTCGACCTGCTCACCTACGCGGGCAACCTCGCCAACCTCGCCCCCGTCGAGGGAGGCTACGCCTTCGTGCGCGGCGACGTCTGCGACGCCGGGCTGCTCGCCGAGGTCGTCCCCGGTCACGACGTGGTGGTCAACTTCGCCGCCGAGTCACACGTCGACCGGTCCATCGAGGGGCCGGGCGCGTTCGTGCGCACCAACGTCCTGGGCACCCAGACGCTGCTCCAGGCGTGCCTCGACGCCGGGGTGCCCAAGGTCGTCCAGGTGTCCACCGACGAGGTGTACGGCTCGATCGACGAGGGCTCCTGGGCGGAGGACGCCCCGCTGGCGCCGCGCTCGCCGTACTCGGCGGCCAAGGCCGGCGGCGACCTGATGGCCCGCGCCTACGCCGTCACCCACGGGCTGCCGGTGTCGATCACGCGCTGCGGCAACAACTACGGGCCCTACCAGTTCCCCGAGAAGGTCGTCCCGCTCTTCGTCACCAACCTGCTCGAAGGCCGCAAGGTCCCGCTTTACGGGGACGGCGGCAACGTGCGCGACTGGGTGCACGTGGACGACCACTGCCGCGGCATCCAGCTCGTCGCCGAGCGGGGGGAGCCGGGCGAGGTCTACCACATCGCGGGCACGGCGGAGCTGAGCAACCTCGAGCTCACCCGGCGCATCCTCGCCGAGCTGGACGCCGACTGGAGCTCGGTCGAGCCCGTCCCCGACCGCAAGGGCCACGACCGCCGCTACTCCCTGGACGACGCCAGGCTGCGCGGCATGGGGTACGCCCCGCGCACCGGCTTCGACGAGGGCATCGCCGCCACCGTCGGCTGGTACGCCGACAACCCGTCCTGGTGGAAGCCGCTCAAGGGCGCTGTCAAGGGTGCTCGGTGAAGCGGCTGCTGGTCACCGGCGCCAAGGGCATGCTCGGCGGCGCCGTGGTGGCCGAGGCCGAACGCGCCTCCGAGGCGCCCGACGTGCTGGCCTGCGGACGCGACCTCCTCGACCTGCGCTACCCCGACGGCGTGCGGCAACTGCTGCGCGAGGAGCGCCCGGACGTCGTGGTCAACTGCGCCGGATGGACCGCCGTGGACGACGCCGAGACGCACGAGATCGACGCGCTCGTGGTCAACGGCAGCGGCGTGCGCGCCCTCGCCCTCGGCTGCGAAGAGATCGGCGCCCGGCTGCTGCACATCTCCACCGACTACGTCTTCGACGGGACGGCCCGCACGCCCTACCCGGAGGACGCGCCGACCCGGCCGATCAACGCCTACGGGCGGGGCAAGCTGGCCGGCGAGGCCGTCGTCCTCGGCCTGCTGCCGCGGACGGGTTACGTCGTGCGCACCGGATGGCTGTACGGCGCGGGCGGGCGCAACTTCGTCCAGACGATGATCGCCCTGGAGCGGTCGCGGGACACCGTCAACGTGGTCGACGACCAGCGCGGGCAGCCGACGTGGACCGGCGACCTGGCCGCGCGCCTGCTGTCTCTGGCCCGCTCCGACGCCCCACCCGGCGTCTACCACGGCACCAGCGGCGGCCAGACGACCTGGTTCGAGCTGGCCCGCGAGGTCTTCACCCTGCTCGGAGCCGACCCGTCCCGGGTGCGGCCCGTCTCCAGCGCGGCCTTCCCCTCGCCGACCGCCCGGCCCGCTTACAGCGTGCTGGGCCACGGCCGCTGGGCCGTCGCCGGCATGCGGCCGCTGCGCCACTGGCGCGAGGCGCTGCACGACGCCTGGCCCTCGCTGGTCGGAGGCCCGATCTGATGTACCTGTCGGAGACCCGCCGGTCGGACGCCTCCAAGGCCGCCGCCGGGACGGGCGCGAGGGGTCCGCGGGCGGGCGGCATGCTCGCAGGGAACGTGGTCGCGCTGGGCACGGTCAGCCTGTTCACCGACATCTCCTCGGAGATGGTCACCGCCGTCCTGCCGCTCTACCTCATCTACCAGCTCGCGCTCAGCCCGATGCAGTTCGGCCTGCTGGACGGCGTCTACACCGGCGCGACGGCCGTGCTGCGGCTGGCCGGCGGGCACGTCGCCGACCGCTTCCGCCGCCGCAAGCTCGTCGCGGGCGCGGGATACGCGCTGTCGGCGGTGTGCAAGCTCGGCTACCTGCCGGCCGGGCGGTCCGTGCCGCTGATCGGCCTGGTCATCGGGCTGGACCGCGCGGGCAAGGGCCTGCGCACGGCGCCCAGGGACGCGATGATCTCGCTGAGCGTCCCGCCCGAGGCGCAGGGTCGCGCCTTCGGCCTGCACCGCGCCATGGACACCGCCGGCGCGCTCATCGGCCCGCTCGCCGCCTTCGGGGTGGTGGCCGCCGTCGGCGCCACCTCCGGCTACGACGCGGTCTTCGTGGTCAGCGGCTGCGTCGCCGCGATCGGCGTGCTGGTCCTGGCGCTTTTCGTCCGCGAGCCGGGCGCCGCGGGGATGTCCGGCCCCGCGACGCCCGGCTCCGCGGCATCTCCGGGGACGGTCATCGAGCCGCACCTGGACGTTCCGACCGGCGCGGTGGCCGCGACGGGGTCGGACGCGGCGTCACCGGACGCGGCGCCACCCGATGGCCGCCAGGCCGAGCAGGCGGCGCGCGGGCGGCGGCGCGGAGTGTCGTTGCGCGGGGCCGCCGTGCTGTTGCGCGAGCGGCCGTTCCGCCGGGTGCTGGTGGCCATGACGCCCCTGTCACTCGCGACGATCAGCGACTCCTTCCTGTACCTGCTGCTCCAGCGCAGGCTGGACATCGACGCCGGATGGCTGCCGCTGCTGCCGGTCGGGGTCGCCGCCGCGTACCTGCTGGCGGCGGTGCCGTTCGGGCGGCTCGCCGACCGCGCCGGCCGCTCCACGGTCGTGATCGGCGGCTACGTGGCCCTGCTGGCCTGCTACGTGCTCCTGCTGCTCCCCGCCGGCCCGGCCGTCCTGGTCGCGGCGCTGGTGCTGCGCGGGCTGTCGTACGCGGCGACCGACGGCGTGGTCAGCGCGCTGGCCGGGCCGCTGCTGCCGGAGGAGCGGCGGGCCACCGGCCTGGCCGTCGTCCAGACCGCCCAGGCGCTCGGCGCGATGGCCGCCTCGTGGGCCTTCGGCCTGTTGTGGACCGCCCAGGGACCGCGGGCCGCGGTCGTGGCGATGGCGGCGGGCCTCGGCCTGGCCCTGGCCGTCGCCGTCCCGATGCTCAGGAAGGCGCGCGGATGAACCTGTCTGTGATCATCGTGACCTATCGCAGCGCCGGCTACGTCGCCCGCTGCCTCGCGGCCGTGGAGCGCGCGATCAAGGCGCTCGACGCCGAGGTCATCGTCGTGGACAACAACTCTCCCGACGACACCGTGGAGGTCGCCAGGGCCGCCGCCCCGTGGGCGACCATCCTGGACCGCAAGGAGAACGGCGGCTTCGCCGAGGGCTGCGTCGCCGGGGCGCGGGCCGCGCGCGGCGCCCACGTCGTCTTCGTCAACCCCGACGCCGAGGTCCAGCCGGACACCTTCACCGCCCTGCTCGACTGCGCGGCCCGCAATCCCAGGGCCGGCATCGTCGGCGGGCGCTGCGTCACCGAGACCGGCGAGAACGACCCGCGCTCGTGGTGGGGCCGCCCGACGCCCTGGTCGGTGTTCTGCTTCGCCACCGGCCTTTCCACCGTCTTCCCGGGCCGCGCCCTGTTCGACCCGGAGTCGCCGACGGTGTGGAGCGGCGAGCGGCACGTGCCCATCGTCACCGGCGCGATGATGCTGGTCGACCGGCGGGTGTGGGACGAGGTGGGCGGGTTCGACACCCGTATCTTCATGTACGGCGAGGACGCCGACCTGTGCCTGCGGGCCAGGGCCGCCGGATACCGGCCCATGGTCACCGACCGGGCCGTGTTCGTGCACCCGGGCGGCATGTCGTCCTCCAGCATCGGCAAGCTGGTGCTGCTGTTCACCGGCAAGGCCACCGTGGTCCGCCGGCACTTCCCGCGCGGGCTGCGCCGGGCGGGGGTGTCCATGCTGCTGTTCGGGGTCTGGCTGCGGGCGGCGCTGAGCCGCGGGGTGGCCCCGCCGGACATGCGGCGGCAGGGACGTCCCACCGCGCAGCGCGGCGACTGGGCCGAGTTGTGGATGGTCCGAAACCGGTGGCGCGGCGGCTGGGATTCCGCTAAATCGTGAAATGTCATTATCAATGGGAATGTGTCGTGCCCGTTGGGTTTCGCTGGGCCGTTAATCAATTCCCTTCGTTAATTCGAGTCAGAGATGTGGGGTGAGTGATGACTCGCCATGAGGGCCGCCTCGGCGCGCTCGCCGCGGTCGACGCGCCCGCGGCCGAGCTCGCCGACCGCATGGTCGGCCTGTCGGTCCGCGGGCTTCCTCCGGGCTACGCCGACGGCATGTTCGTCTTCACCAGGCGCGGCAGGCGCGGGGATGACGGACGCTGGACGGCGGTGCCCGAGGGACGCAGCGTGCGCTACAGCGCGATCGTCGCCCTTGGCGCCGCTGCGCTTCCCGAGGACCGGCAGCGGGACGCCCTCGCCGGCGACACCGTCCACGACCTGGTCGGCAACCTGCTCAAGGAGCTGCCCGCCGTCGCCAACCTCGGCGACGCCGCCCTCATCGCGTGGGCGGCGGCCGAGAGCGGCCACCCCGACCTCGACGCGGGCCTGCGCCGGCTCGCCGAGCTGGAGGGCGCCGTACGCCCCGGCGACCCCGTCTACACCGTGGAGGTCTCCTGGGCGCTGGCCGCCCTGGTCGCCGCCCACCGCGTCGCCGGCGACGGCGACGGCCTTTCCGGGCGGCTGGACCACGCCCGCGAGCGGCTGCTCACCGGCCTGCGCGGCGACCGCCTCTACCGGCACGTCCTCGGCCCGGCCTCCTGGTACCGCGCCCACGTCGGATGCTTCGCCGACCAGGTGTACCCCCTGCAGGCCCTCGCGCGCCTGCACGCGCACACCGGGGACGGCGACGCGCTCAAGGCCGCCGAGCAGATCGCCGCGGGCATCTGCGCCGCCCAGGGGCCGGAGGGCCAATGGTGGTGGCACTACGACGCCCGCACCGGCGGGGTGGTCGAGGGCTACCCCGTCTACAGCGTCCACCAGCTCTCCATGGCCCCGATGGCGCTGCTCGACCTGGCCGACGCCGGAGGCACCTCCTACCTGCAAGAGATCGCGCTCGGGCTGCACTGGATGACGTCCCGGCCCGAGATCGACGACGAGCTGATCATCGAGGAGCTCGACCTGACGTGGCGCAAGGCCGCCCGGGACGACCCCAAGAAGATCGTGCGCGGCGTGCGCGCGGTGGCGACCGCGATCAACCAGGGTTCGCGCATCGGCGTGCTCGACCGCATCTACCCGCCGCTCGCCGTCGACCGCGAGTGCCGCCCCTACGAACTGGGATGGCTGCTGTACGCGTGGCTGTTCTCGCTGCCCCGCGACACGCCGGGGAAGCAGGGGTGAGCGCCGCGCCGCCGCGCCGGGCCCTGCTCGGGCTCTCCCTGGACGCCCTCACCATGGAGCAGACCGTCGCCCGGTGCGTCCAGGCCGTCGAGAACCGCGAGAACCTCACGATCGGGGTCGTCAACGCGGCCAAGGCCGTCAACATGAGCCACGACCCCGCGCTGCGCGACTCGGTGACCTCCTGCGACCTCGTCGTCGCCGACGGCCAGGCCGTCGTGTGGGCCTCCCGGCTGCTCGGCCACCCCCTCCCCGAGCGGGTGGCCGGCATCGACCTGTTCACCGCCCTGATGGAGGAGGGCGCCCGGCGCTCCTACCGGGCCTACTTCCTCGGCGCCCGCCCCGAGGTGCTCGACCGGGTGGTCGCGGAGGTGCGCCGCCGCTACCCCGGCCTCACGGTCGCCGGGGCCCGCGACGGCTACTTCACCGACGAGGAGGCGCCCGAAGTGGCCGCGCGCATCGGCGAGGCCAAGCCCGACCTGCTGTTCCTCGGCATGACCTCCCCGAAGAAGGAGATCTTCCTCGCGCGCTTCGCCGACGACATCCGCGCCGGGGTCAACCACGGCGTGGGCGGGTCCTTCGACGTCCTCGCCGGCAAGGTGCGCCGCGCCCCCGTCCTGTGGCAGCGCCTCGGCGCCGAGTGGCTCTACCGCTTCCTGCAGGAACCCCTCCGCCTCGGCCCCCGCTACCTGTCCACCAACACCCGCTTCGCCTGGATGGTGGCAAAGGAGTACCTCCACGCCCGCAACCACCCATGACCCTTGGGCTCCATCCTGGAAATGGTGCCTTCGGCGCTGTTCTTCCAGGCGCCCCTGCCCGCCCGGCTTGCCCGCCGTCGCGCAGGTGTCTTCACCTTCGGTGGCTGGGGTGGTTGTCGTTTCCGTTCGACGCTGTGGCTTTTTGGGCGCCGGAGCGCCGGGATGGTGGTCGGTGAAGTCGGCGCCGTTGTGCGGCGGGTGGCCTGGGGGGCGCCGATGAGCGCTTCGTCAGGTTCTGCTGCTCTCGTCGCGCAGCCACGTCGTGTAGTCCTTGGCCCGTACGGCCCGGCGGGCCCGGGCGCGCGCGACGAGCGTGACGGCCAGGAACACCCCGAGATGAGGCACGAGCCACGGCGCGCGGCCGGCGATGGCCAGCAGGTCGCGAAGGCCCGTGCGGGCCTCCTGGCCGGACATGGGACCCTGCTGGATCTCCGCCACCACGGTGACGGCCCGCACCCGGCGCCGCAGCAGGTCGCCGAGCGTGCGCGGCGGGTGGATGACCGCGTGCGCGTGCCGCACCACGCGCCGTTCGGCCGGCTCGAAGGCCAGCGAGGCCGCCAGGTCGTCGCCCATGACGGGCGGCAGGTCCATGAGGCGGCGGTTGCCCTCCTCCGACACCGCGATGACGCCCCGGCCGAACAGCCCCTCGCGGACGGCCGGCAGGCGGCTCCAGACGGCGTAGTAGGCCCGCACGGGCCACGGCCGGTCACTCAGCACCAGCGCCCGCTCAGGAGCCGCCGCGAGCGCCTTTGGAGCGGTCCCACGCGACGGCGCGGCGACGCCCTGGACGTCATCCGAACCACCGTCCGTGTCGCCGTTCGGGGCTTCTGCCGTGCCGTCGAGCAGGGAGTCGCGGAGGGCGCGGAGGTCGGCGGTGCCCATCTCGATGTCGGCGTCCACGTACACGCGGGGATGCGCGGTCGCGGCCTCGTCGCCGAGGCGCAGCGCCTCTCGCTTGGACGGCACCGGCGTCTCGACCACGCGGACCCCGAAACCGCGCGCCACGGAAGCGGTGTCGTCGTCGCATCCGTTGGCCACGACCACCACGTCGAACTCGTCCTTGGACGCCTCCGCCAGAAGGCGGGAAAGCAGCCGGCCGATGACCCGCGCCTCGTTGTGGGCGGGGATGATGACGCTCGCGCTTGGCATAGTTCCGAAGTATCCACCCCTAACGGGAGTCTCCGATGACCGAACCGCGAATAGCGGCCACCGCCGATGTCGATCCGAGCGCCACGATCGGTCCCGGGACCGTGATCTGGCACCTCGCCCAGGTGCGCGAGCACGCCGCGCTGGGGGAGGGGTGCATCCTGGGCCGCGGCGCGTACGTCGGGCCGGGCGTCCGCATCGGCGACCGGGTCAAGCTGCAGAACTACTCGCTGGTGTACGAGCCGGCGGTGCTGGAGGACGGGGTGTTCGTCGGCCCGGCCGCCGTGCTCACCAACGATGTCTACCCGCGCTCGACCGACATCGACGGCACGCTGAAGCGCGACGGCGACTGGAGCGCGGAGGGCGTGGTCGTGCGCCGGGGCGCCTCGGTCGGCGCGCGCGCGGTGATCCTGGCCGGGCGCACCATCGGCCGGTACGCGCTGGTCGCCGCCGGCGCCGTGGTGATCAGGGACGTCCCGGACTTCGCGCTCGTGGCGGGCACCCCGGCCCGCCGCGTCGGCTGGGTCGGCCGGGCCGGCGTCACCCTGCGCGAGGAGTCCCCGGGCCGCTGGCGGTGCCCCCGCACCGGCGAGACCTACATCGAGGCCGACGGCCTGCTCACCGGCCCGGAGTCCCCCGCGACCCCGTCCCCTGAGCGCGAGGACCCATCTCACACGGCGCCCGACGACCCGTCCCAGGTGGCGCCCGGTGGGACGTCGTGAAGGTGGGGAGCCTGTCGGGGCGGGCGCGGGTCGCGATCCTGGTGGTGGCGGTCCTGCTGGCCGGCGCGGTCGGCACCGTCTACGTGCTGCGGGCCAGGTCGCAGGCGGCCCGTCCCGCGCCGGCCGCGGCGCCGGCCGCCCGTCCCGCGCCCAGTGCCACCGCGCTGGACGCGGGCGACCTGCTGGCGGTGCGCGCGGGCCCCGCGGCCGACAGCGGCCAGGTCTTCGCGATCGAGCGGGGCGACGGCGGCGAGCAGCGTCCCACCGGCCTGCACTGCAAGCGCTTCTACGCGGCGGCCGGCACGGCGCTGTGCCTGCGCGTCAGCACCGGCCTGGTGACCCGGTCGGAGGCCATCGTGCTCGACCGCGGACTGCGTGAGCTGCGCAAGGTGCCGCTGTCCGGCATCCCGAGCCGGGCGCGGGTGTCGGCGAGCGGGCGCATGGCGGCCTGGACGTTCTTCGTGGCGGGCGACTCCTACCTGAGCGTCGGCTTCTCCACCCGCGCCGGCATCCTGGACACCCGCACGGGCACGCTCGTCAAGAGCCTGGAGGACTTCACGCTCGTCAAGGACGGCCGCGTGCACAGCGCGGCCGACCTGAACTACTGGGGTGTGACGTTCGCGGCCGACGACAACCGCTTCTACGCGACGGTGTCGAGCGCCGGCAAGACCTACCTGGTGCAGGGCGACTTCGCCGCGCGCCGCATGCGGGTGCTGCGGGAGAACGCCGAGTGCCCCTCGCTCTCCCCGGACGGCACCCGCGTGGCGTACAAGAAGCGCGTCGGCGACGCGACCGACCCGTGGCGGCTGTACACGCTGGACCTGCGATCGGGCCGGGAGACGGCGCTCGCGGAGACGGCGAACGTGGACGACCAGGCGGCCTGGCTCGACGACCGCACCGTCATGTACGGGCGGCTGCGCGGCGACAGCTCCGACGTCTGGCAGGTCCCGGCCGACGGATCGGGCACGTCCCGGCTCCTGCTCAAGGACGCCTACTCGCCCGCCGCCATGTGACCCACCCCCGGTCAAGGGGTGACGGGCTCGCGGGTGTCCTCCCAGGTGTTGCGCTTGAACTCGTTGCCCTTGCCCTTGGCGTTGAAGTACGTCACCGGCCCCCAGTAGCCGCCCTTGGGGAACAGGCGGCGGGTGAAGACGTTGCCGACGATGCGGATGCCGGTGGCCTTGCCGAACTTGCCCTCGCCGCCGTAGATGGCGTACCCGCCGCCGCCCAGCAGATTGTGCTCGATGAGCACGTCGTGCGCCCGGCTGAAGTCCTGATAGATCGAGATGGCCGAGGTCTGCGAGATCTGGTTGAGGATGGTGTTGTGGCGGATCGTCAGGGTCAGCCCCTTCTGCGGTGACCCGTTGACCTGCGGGCCGGTCACGTGGTCGCCGGGGTACTCCTTGAAGTCGTGCATGTAGGAGTCCTCGATCAGCCCGTGGTCGGTGCCCACGGAGTTGGACACGGTGTGGATGTTCGCCCGCCGGACGGTGATGTCGCCGCCCTGGTTGAGCACGCCCCACTGCGCCTTGACGACTCCGTTCCCCGAGATCTCGCAGTCTTCGATCACCGCGCCGGACGCCCCCGCCGCCTGGATCACCGACCAGTCGCCCTCGCCGACCACCCGCACGTTCCGCACGGTCACGTCGGCGGCCTTGATGTTGAGCTTGCCGTGCACCTCCAGGTTCTCCACCACGGCGCCGGGCTTGAGCACCGTGACCTCGCCCACCTTCTTCAGCGGCGTGCCCGGCCGCACGCCGGTGGTCGCCGCCGAGGGGAAACCGTCGCCCGCGGGCGACGGGCGCGTGCCGGGTGAAGGCGGGGTGCCGGGCTGGCGGGTCTGTCCCGGGACCGGCTCGCGCCCGTCGTCGGCCGAGCCGCTGCCGCAGCCCGCGGCGGCCGTGCCGGTGAGCGCGAGCGAGACGGCGAGCAGGGTCAACCGGCGCGACAGCGGAGAGAACACCGAGGAACTCCAGGTGGTAGGTCTGCGGAACGCTCCACAACGGGTTCGCCGGAAGCGCGCTGTGCTGTTTCCGATCAGATCTGGATGGTCGTGCTCGCCCCGACGCGCGGAGGCCGCAGGCGCCTCGGCGGGAGCGGCGCGACCGGCGGCGGCCCGGGCCGGTACCGGTCGGCGCTCCTGTCACGCGTGGCGAACAGGACGGCCACCGACGAAAGGAGCGTGAGCAGCACGATGCCGGCCATGGCGCGGCTTCTCTGCAGGGACTGCCGCTCGGGCCCCATGATGTCGCCGATCGGCTGCCACTTGATCATCACCTTGCCGCTGGCCCCCGCGGACGTCTGCAGGCGCTGCAGCTTCTGGGTGAGCAGCTTGAGCGCCAGGTTCAGCGTGTCGATCGACTGCTTGGGGTCGTCCGACAGGGCTTGCAGGCTCGCGTACGGCTGTCCGTACACGGGAAGCTCCTCGTTGCCCCAGTGGGCCACCTCGTAGTGGAAGGCCGCCGTGCCCCCCATGGCGCGCAGGCGCTCCTTGGTGCTCGGGTTGTCGAAGAACCGCGCCGTGGCGAGCGCCATGTAGATGTGATTGTCGGTGAAGTGGTCGTACACCTCTCCCTGGAAGTGGGAGGTCTTGGTGATGAACGCGACCGTTACCGAACTCTGGTAAAGAGGTGACCTATAACGGACCCACATCACCGCGCAGGCGGCGACCAGGAAGATCAGCGCCAGGCAGCAGCACCGCGCAACCACTCGCCTTCGCACCGACACATCGTGGCACAGGCGTACGGAGTTTGGGACGGGCCTGGTAAAGAAAGCACTCAGAGGAAACACTTGAAGGCGAATGACAACGCGCCGAGGTGTTCGGGCGTCCTATCTTCGGCGGCTCGGCGGGGTGGGAATGACAGACATGGCCGGCCGGCAGGGGTGAAGGGACACTATGGACCTGCTTGATTCGCTGCGCGCGCTGCTGCGGCGATGGCCCGTGACGGTCGCGTTGCTGGCGGTGACCATCATCGCGACGGTCGGGGCGCTGATGGCCATCCCCTGGCAGTACGAGTCCAAGGCCACCGTGGTCTTCCTGTCGTCCAGGAAGGGGTCGCAGCCGGTCGGCGGCAACCCCTGGCTCGCGTTCGACGCCTCGCTGACGATCACCGCCGAGGTGATCTCGCGGGGCATGAGCGACGAGCGCACTCTGCAGATGCTGAAGGACGAGGGGAAGACGGCCGAGTTCACCGTGGGGCTCGCCCAGGACTCGCGGGGCCCGCTGCTCGACATCACGGCCACCGGCCCCGATCCGAAGGTCGCCCAGGCGACGATGGAGACGCTCGCCACTCTGAGCCAGCAGCGCCTCACCGAGATGCAGCAGAAGTCCGCCATCCTCCCTGACGCCACCATCCGGGCCGAGCTGGTCACCTCCAGCGACAAGGCCGAACTGACCCCCGAGAAGAAGATCCGCCTCCTTGTGATCATCTTCGCGGGCGGCATGCTCGTGACCATCGGCGTCCCGCTGTTCCTCGAGTCGCTCGCGCAGAAGCGCCGCCGGCTCGCCCAGCCCGACCACGGGGGCACCAGAGTGGGCCAGCCGCCCGCCGGGCCCTCCCACCCCCAGCGCGTCCCGCGCTCCGCCGGCGGCGGCGCCTCGCCGCGTCCGGCGGGCGGCGCCCCCCGCGGCCGGCCGTCCGCCCGGTCGCCGCGGCCCTTCGACCCGCCCGAGCCGACGCTCTACGACCGGCGCATCACCTCTTCACCGTCCTCCCCCTCGTCCTCCTCGGCGCCGTCCAAGCACACGCCCCCGCCCGAGCCGCGCGACCCGTGGGCCGGGCAGCAGGAGATCGAGGAGGGCTACACCGCCCCCATGCCGCCGGTCAAGCCGCAGGACGACCTGTACGTGTGGACCGACGACATGGAGCGCCCGCGCCGCGGCGCGGGCTCCGGCGCGAGCGGTTCGCCGGGCAACGGCTCGCGGCCGGGCGCGGCGTCGCGGTCCTCCTCCGGCGCCGAGTCCTCCTCCTCGGCGGCGCGCAAGAGGCCCGGCTCCCACTCGCGTTCCGCTCCCGACGACGCCGACGACGAGCCGTACGTCGTGTTCGACCCGACCAGGCCGGGGCGGTGACCAGCACCTCCGAGGCCGCCGCACCCGTCCACCATCCCGCGGGCAGGCCGGTACGCAGGACCAGGCTGCAGAAGACCCGTGTCGACCCGGTGACGATCATCACCTTCTTCTTGATCGTCCTGTTCGTGATGCCCGCCCGCTACGTGGTCGGCCCGCTGGGCGGCGCGGGCTCGCCGTCGTCCATGGTGGCCGTGCTGCTGCTGGTGTGGTACCTGCTGTCCACGCTGTCGCCGCGCTGGACGCCCATCCGGGGCAGGCAGCCGCTGCGCCCGGTCATCGTCTTCATGGCGCTGTCGGTGCTGGCGAGCTATGTCGCCGCGGCGACCCGGCCGCTGTCGGGCGACGAGGTGAACGCCGCCGACCTCGGCCTTGTGCTGGTCGCCGGGTGGGCCGGCATCGCCCTGGTCACCGCCGACGGCATCAACACCATGGACCGCCTGGAGACCCTGCGCCACCGCATCGTGATGGGGGCGTCGTTCCCGGCGTTCGTCGCGATGATCCAGTTCTTCACCGGCATCGAGGTCACCCAGTACCTCGCCCTGCCCGGCCTGGTGGAGAAGGGGTCGGCCGTGCTGTTCGAGCGCGAGGGCTTCTTCCGCCCGGCCGGCACCGCCACCCACCCGATCGAACTGGGCGTCGTGCTGGCCGCCGTCCTGCCGCTCGCGCTGCATGGAGCGATCTACTGCCGCATCCCCGAACAACGGCGCAAGCGGTGGATGATGGTGGCCCTCATCGCGGGGGCGCTGCCGATGAGCGTCTCCCGCTCGGCGATCCTCGGCCTGTTCGTCGTCATGGTGGTGCTGCTGCCCACCTGGCCGTCGGAGTGGCGGCTGCGCGCGATCCTCATCTTCGGCGCCGCCGCCATCGTGATGCGCGTGCTCATCCCGGGGCTCATCGGCACCGTCCTGAACCTCGTCTCGGTCATCGGGTCGGACGAGAACTCCACCACGCGCACCGGCGACTACGACGCGGTGGTGGAGGCGGTGACCCAGCGCCCCCTGTTCGGCCAGGGGTTCGCCACCTACCTGCCGCGCATCTACCGCGTGATCGACAACCAGTACCTGATGTCGTCGCTGGAGACCGGCCTCGTCGGGCTGGCCGCGCTGATCATCTTCCTGCTCACCGGCTGGATCCTCGCCCGGCGGGCCCGCAAGGCCGCCGCCGACGCCGAGACCCGCCACCTCGCCCAGTGCTTCGCGGCCTCCGTCGCCGTCGCCATCTTCGGGTTCGGCACCTTCGACGCCTTCAGCTTCCCGATGATCACGAACGTCATGTTCCTCCTCGTCGGCTGCTGCGGCGCCCTCTGGCGCCTCCAGACCCAAGCACCCCACCCCGTCATCCCGTAGAGGCCGCACACCTCGGGAAACGGCCCTCGCTCCGCTCGGACAGCCTTCTGCGGGTCACCGTCGTCCCTGGCCCGGAGACGGCCTCGCTTCGCTCGGACAGTGCCTTTTGGGGCTCCCGCCCCAAACCCCAAGGCAGGGGCTCCGCCCCCGCACCCCCGCCCACGGTGGCGAGATCCACCGTTCAGCTTCAACGCCCGTGGCCCGGGCGCGGTCGGGTTTTCCGGTCTCGATGCCCCCGGCTCCTGAGAGCGCATAAGCAACGTGATTCGAGTGGGCGACATCGAGAGGGCCGGGGAGCAAGGTCCCTAGCTCCTTCTGGGAGCCATCACCTCGAATGCCGTCTCGGCTTATTGGCCCATACCCTCGTGTGTGACGGGATCTACGCCCGATCTGTATGCCGCCTCACTCAATCCCTCTTTGTCGAAGTTTCATTGGTCGAACCGGCGGAGATCCTGTTTCTGCTGAACGCTTCGGGCGACGGTGCGAGAGGCGTTCTCCATCGTCCGGCGTGTGGCTGTTTCGGTCCGCTCCGGTAGGTCCTCGGGCATGCGTTGGCGGGGACAGGAGGGAATGTCGTCCCGCTGGTATCCGATCTCGAACCAGACCGTGCGCCCGGCGTGGTCGGTGTAGACGCCCCAGCGATCGGAGACGGCTTCTACGAGGAAGAGACCTCTGCCGCCCTCGGCGTACATGTCAGCGCTGATCTGCGGGATGGATTCACTCCCGTCGTCCACGATGTCGGCGTGTATGAAGTCGTAGCAGTCGGCGAGGGCGACGACGACTCTGCCGCCATTTCGGGAATCGGAATGGATCACGGCGTTGGTGACGAGCTCGGAAACGAGCAGGGTCACATCGTCCAGGGCCGGATGGCCGATGCCCAGCTTCTCCCGTACATACTCGCGTGCTCGGGCTACCGATGCAGGCGAACCGATCAGGTCGGTAACGCCTAACAGCCTTCCCTTGATCTCGCCGTCCGAGCCGAAGGTGTGACGTCTGTGATTTCCGTAATGCTCTTCTCCGGGATCCTGCATTCGCATGGGGAAAACGTATGAGCGTGCAGCGCCATACGACTAGATCGACTTTGTATCACTCCGCCGGAGCCCGAAAGTGAAGTGACACATCGCGTGTCACTGTTCAGTAGTCCAGCCGGACGAAATCGGCCAGATCTCGCATATCTCCGGTGAGAGTGCGTCTACCGGCAATTACCCCCTTAAGGATGTCTTTCGCGTATCCCTGGGTGACGATCCACTCCGGAGAGTCCTGTCTGATACGCCGCAGGACCTCGAATGCCTCGCCGTACTGCCGGGTCCTGCGGTGGGCGTCCGCCACATCGAGAAGGTGGCGGTTACGGTTGTTGGAGGTAGGGAGAAGGTCGTCGGCGGGGATGGCCTGTGACATGCGCAGGACAAGGTCGGGACGGTCTTCCACCATGGCGTTCTCCGCCCTCTTCATCGCCACGGTGATCGGGCCGAAGGTCCGGAGGAAATCGTCATCAGGGGAGATGTCACGACTGATGGCCACAGCCGCCGTCCGCGCCAATCGGATCGCGTCTTCCGCCTCCCCCGGCCGGTTGTCGCGCACGGAAGCCGCCGATGACCGCAGGAGTAACCATCCCCAGGCAGACAGTTCCCGAGGAGTCGCACGAGAAATACGAGGCTCGACGTCATCCGCCCAAGCCATCGCCAACTGTCGGGCCTCGTCAAGCCGTCCTTGGCGCAGAAGCAGCCAGCACCGCGTGCTCACGATGGCCGCCGCTTCCAGACGGTCGTCCGCCTCATCGATACCTCGCCGCAGAGCGAGCTCCGCCGCTTCGAACTGCCGCGTCTGGGTCAGAAGCCAACCGGTCAGGTGAAGCACGCGAACTCGCAGGAAGCGCGTCGAGCGATCGGCCGCCGCCAGCATGTCGGCGTCCGTCAGCAGCTTCGGGACGGTCGTCGCCAACTCGGCGTACCTGTCGTCCTTCCACAGTGGCATCGAGGCATCCAGCGCCGCGCGAAGGCCGTCCACGGTCGGTGCTTCCTCGGGCTGGTCTCCAAGACCGTGCAGCGCACGTCGGACCGCCTGCCAGCGGTCGATTGTCTCGGCGTCCGCCTCGTCGGTCGCGTGGTCGGTGAAGATCGCGGTCGTCGGCACGCGCAGCGCGGCGGCGATCTTCCGCGCCGTCTCCAGTCGCACGTCCGACCGGGAACCCTGCTCAAGTTTCCGGATGAGAGAGGCGGACACCCCGGAGATGGCGGCAAGCTCCGCCTGGCTCATGCCACTCCGCTTGCGAAGACTGACGACCCGCTCTCCTATCGTGGCCACCAAATCATGCTAGGCCGGAACGGGCCACCTGAGCAGTGCATAAGCGAGCCTTGGCTCCGTACCCGCCGCGTGCGGCCCGGCTCGCCAGGCCGGGCGCCGGAGTTCGCCCAAGGGCAGGAGCCGCTGCCAGGCGGCGACGATCGCGATCACCGCTCGCGTTGGTCATCGCCGCCGGTACGTCGTCGTCCACGACCGATGTCAGGCGTGGGGGCGGGGGTAGAGGGCGGCCAGAGCTTGGGCGGTTTGGGTGAGTTTGTGACTGTGCAGAAATCAGAGCAGGCCGTGATGCTTCGCCCATCTGGGCAGTTCGGTGCCTGTACAGGGAAGGCGCATGCCGGTGGATCTAAGCGCGTCGACATGGCCGCAGATCTCCACCAATGTCATCTTCGCCAGCGCGTGCAGGCGAGTCAGCAGCCACACGGTGCCGTGGATCTCCAACCCCTGACAGCGTCCGACTCTCGTCGCATCGCGATCGTCGGTGAGCGCGACCAGTGAATGCGTCTCTGCCGCCGCGAACACGCTGGCTTCCCCGAGGTCATATGAGCCTGCGCCCAGAAGTTCGATCCACCGCCCGAAGGCGGTCAGCCCCTCGGCGGTGTCCTGCGGCAGGATCTGTAGCCACTCCAGTTGGGCGAGTGACGTGAGCGAGGGGTACTGGTGGATGTACTTTCCGATCTCGGCGGCCACGATGGTCGTTGTGGACATCTCGACCACGCAGGCGCCGAGGACGTCGAGACGGTCGGCTTTCGCGAAGTGGTGGATGACCATGGTGTCGGCCACGAGCGGGGGCAATGGGACGCCGGGCTTGGCCCTTGTCATGGGGCGTCGTCCTCGTCCTGTCTTGGTGGGAGGTCCGTCTCGTTCGTCAGTTCCCCGTGCATCAGCTCCATCGCACGGCGGCTCGTGATGCCGCCGTTGCGATAGGCCGTCATCACGGCATGAGCGATCCCAGGAGACACGCGGATGGAATCCAGGTCCGGCTGGGGGGTCCAGCCCAGGGAATCTCTGAACTCGGCGAACGTCGGCACACAGGCTCGCAGGGCGGACTCCTCCGTCCTGCTGATCACCGCGGCGGCCCTGGCCTGCCGAAGGGCCAGTGTCCACGATGTTCTGTATTCGGCGGCCAGGTGGACGAGGGCGGATCTGATCGGGCCGGACGACGTCCGCACACGGCCGACCACCTCTGCCGGAAGGAGAAGCTCCGCCGCAAAGGCTTCGACCGTCGCTTCGCGCTCTTCACGAGAAGCGTGAACCCCCAGATCGGTCGAGTATTCGTCGCCGAGTATCAGATGTCCGAGTTCATGGGCCGCGGTCGTGCGACGGCGGCCGGGATCACCGTTCGCGCTGATCACCGCCGCCGCCACATCGCCGTCCACAGCCGAGGCGCCGTCCCCGGGAAGGTCGGTCAGCAGAAGGTACTGACCGCACTGTTCACACAGGTCGGCCATGGATTGCACGGGATCGGTGCCGATGCCGAGCTGTTGTCTCAGCCATGTCGCGGCGGCCTCCGCGGCCGCACGTCCGTCGACCTTGCCGGGGTAACGCCTGATGGGCTGTGGGACGAGTACACCCAGCGACATGAGAAGCCTGATGTCGCGGATCCACGACGCCAGAGCCGTGTCGATGCGATAGGAGGCCAGAGCGGCGTCGGTGGTCGTGTCTTCGGCCAAGGGCGTGCGGCGGGACATGACCGCCGGCGGCGCGGTCAGGAAATGTGAGATCGGGTGATCGAGAGCTTGGGCGAGCCGGGCCAGCTCAAGCGCGTCCAGTCTTCTGCTGCCTGCCTCGATCTTACTGATCATGGTCCGATCGAGGCCGATGGCCTGGGCGAGTTGCTCCTGGGAGAACCGCATGGCCAGGCGTGATTCCCGGACCCGTTCCCCGATCTCGGTCCAGTCGAGCGCACTCATGTTGCGATAATCGCACGCCTGGAGGCGCTTTGCCAGCCGACAGGGGGCAACGGTGGGCACGGGTTCGCACAAGAGGAGGCATCGCGGTGAGATGCGGACCAGCTCCTTGTGCTGAGGGGACGTCAGATCTGCGAGTAGAGGGTGGCGAGGGCTTGGGCGGTTTGGGCGAGTTTGTGGCGGAGGTCTGGTGGAGCGAGGACGACGACTTCGGCGCCTAGTTGGAGGAACTGGCCGTGGGCGTGGGTGAGGGACTCGATGGGGACGGTGGCGGTGACCCAGCCGCGGTCGTCGGGCGGGCCGGCCGTGTCCGCGACGGCGGCGGTCACGGCGGAGGTCATCACCTCGGCGAGCCGCTCCCGTCCGGCCGGTGAGAGCCGGATGACGGCGTGGCCCTGGACGAGCCGCGTGCGGAAGTCGGCGAGGTGGTCGCGCCAGTAGCCGCCGAGGTCGAAGCCGGCCGGGCGGGTGAAGGTCTCCTGCGACACCCGCAGGCTCAGGATCTGGCTGACCCGGTAGGTGCGCAGCGTGCCGTCGCACCGGGCGACGAGGTACCACTTGCCGGCCTTGAGGACCAGCCCGTACGGCTCCAGCGTCCGCTCGACCTCCGTGGGCTCGGCCCAGCGGTGGTAGAGCACGGTGACGACCCGCCTGTTCCACACGGCGTCCGCGACCTGCGGGAGGTGGGGCACCTGGTCGCCGTCGTAGTACCAGCCGGGCGCGTCGAACAGCAGGTGCTCGCGCAGGCGGCGCGCGCTGGAGCGCAGGTCGGCGGGGAGCGCGGCCTCGATCTTGCGTTCCGCGGCGGCGGCCAGCGCGCCGAGGCCGAGTTCGGCGGCCGGTCCGGGCAGGCCGGCCAGGAACAGCGCCTCGGCCTCCTGGCCGGTCAGCCCGGTCAGGCGGGTGCGGAAGCCGTCCAGCAGCCGGTAGCCGCCCTTGTGCCCGGCTTCGCCGTACAGGGGGATGCCGGCGGTGTGCAGCGATTCCACGTCGCGGTAGATGGTGCGGACGCTGACCTCCAGCTCCTGCGCCAGTTCCTGGGCGGTCAGGCGGCCCCGCGACTGGAGCAGCAGCAGGACGGACAGAAGCCGGGAAGCTCGCATATCTGCTGACAATACGTGTCAGTGGAGGGGGCATACCGTGCGGCCATGCCGTTCATCGAGAAGCACATGCGGCCGCTCGCCCCCATCACGGTCGGCGGCCGTCCGTACAAGCGATATCACGTCGACCGGGCCGACCGGCCGATCGAGCCGGAGGTGGAGAAGGCCGCCTACGAGTTCCTGCCCACCCTGGTGCCCGCGCCCGCTCCCGACGCGCCGGCCGGCTGGATCGTCCTCCACAGGGGCGGGGACACCGGCGCCTACCTGTGCGTCTACACCTGGGTGTGGGACAACGTGGTCGACGCGCGGACCGCCGCCGCGGGCCAGCCGGCCGTGGACTGTCCCGACGAGGACCCCACGCACTTCGTGTCCGAGGACCGGCCCTGGGTCGGCTGTGTGTGGGAGCTGCCCGCGCTGGAGCACGAGCGGTCCTCGTGGGTGCGGCACATGTTCGTCAACGACACCCCCGATCTCGACGGCTACCTCGCCGACACGCGCCCGGAAGGCATGGTGGGACTGTGAACGACTTCGACTTCTACGTCGGGACCTGGGAGGTCGCCAACCGGCGGCTGCTGAAGCGCAACGCCGGGTGCACCGAGTGGGAGGAGTTCTCCGGCGTCTCGGTGGCGCACGGCTTCTGGGGCGGGGCCGGGAACTTCGACGAGATCACCTTCCCGGACAAGGACTTCAACGGCGTGACGGTCCGCGTCCGCAACCCCGCGACCGGCGAGTGGTCGCTGTACTGGGGCAACAGCACGCGCGGCCTGGACCCGGTCCCGGTCGTCGGCCGGTTCGTGGACGGGATCGGCGCGTTCTACGCCGACGACACCGACGACGGGCAGCCGATCAGGGTGCGGTACACCTGGTCGGACATCACGCCCACGACGTGCCGGTGGGAGCAGGCGTTCTCCTACGACGACGAACGCACGTGGGAGACCAACTGGATCATGGAGTCGACGAAGGTGTCCTGACCACGCGCCGCGGGAGCCGGTGAGCCGGCCCGGGGCTCGCGCCCGCCCGGCGGGCCCCGGGGCGCTCAGGGAAACGCCATCTTCTTCTGGTAGTTGAATAAGGGACCAGAAAGAGGAGGCAAGTCTGATGAGCGACGCGATATGGGCCGGCACGGTGGGCTTCACGGGACACGAGCAGGCCGAACTGGAGGCATACCTCGCCCGGCCGCTCGGTGACCGGCCGCGGGGCGGGGTGGTCGTGATCCACCACATGCCCGGCTACGACGAGGGCACGAAGGAGATCGTCCGCAGGTTCGCCGCCGGCGGATACGCGGCGGTGTGCCCGAATTTGTACTCCCGGGAGGGCGCCGGCGTCAGCCCCGACGACCAGGCCGCCGCCGCGCGGGCCAAGGGCGGCGTGCCGGACGAGCAGCTCGTCGGCGACGTCGCCGGGGCCGCGGCGTACCTCAACTCCCTCGACCACGCCAACGGCAAGATCGGCGTGATCGGGTACTGCTCGGGCGGCCGCCAGTCGTTCCTGGCCGCCTGCTCCCTCCAGATCGACGCCGCCGTCGACTGCTACGGCGCGTTCGTGGCCGCCGACCCGCCCGCGGACTTCCCGCTCAAGGCGCGCTCGCTGCTGTCCAGGGCCGCCGACCTCTCGTGCCCGCTGCTGGGGTTGTTCGGCGAGCAGGACTCCTACCCCGCGCCCTCCGAGGTCGGTGTGATCGAGGCCGAGCTGGACAAGCTCGGCAAGGAGCACGAGTTCCACATCTTCCCCGACGCCGGGCACGGGTTCTTCTCCACCGACCGTGCCGCCTACCGCCCCGTCGCCGCGGTCGAGGGCTGGAAGAAGATCTTCGCCTTCTACGGCCGCCACCTCGCCGCCTGACAGGAGTCCGCCATGTGCACCTACCTCACCGAGAACTTCGAGCTCGACGGCGCGGGCAAGGGCGCCACCGGCTGGTTCACCGTCAGCCAGGGCGCCGTCTACGTCGACCACCCCTACCACGCCACCCACGAGCACACCGTGAACATCGACTTCACCAACCCCTCGGAGGGCCCGTCGGCTCGGGTGGCGGTCGAGCTCACCGAGGAGTCGGCGCTGGCCCTGGTGGAGGCCATCCACAGGACCCTGGCCGCCGCCCCGCCCGGCCTCGCCTCCGCCAAGCGCTGACCCCGCGCCTCCTCCAACGAGGGACGGGCCGCCCTGCCCGCCAGGCCCTCGGCCCGTCCCCGCTACGGCTGATCACCCAGAAAGGCGTCATCGCCGCCGGAATCTCAGGCGTTCACCCCGTGCTTGGTGGTTTCGCCGAGCAGCTTTCCGACCGCCTGATGACTGACACCCAGGAGCGCGCCGATCTCGCGCTGGGCATAGCCGCGTTCTCTCAGGCGCCGTGCGGTGGCGCGAGTGCGCCTGGTCGCCTCCTCGCGGAGACGCTCGGCCTCACGGCGCACCTGGCGAGTGCTGACGAGTTCGTGGGCGAGTGGTTCGTCGGCGGGGGTGATCTCGATGTCGCCCACATCCGCGGGATCGACGTCGAAGTGCAGGGCGAGGAGATCGCGCACCATCGCCTCGGCCTTGTCCAGACGGCGGGCCTGCGTGTAGGCGGGGCGCCGCAACCCCGGCCCTTCGACGACGAGTGCCCACCAGTCGCCGGACCTCTGAGCCGTTACCCGGAAGGTACTCACCTGCCCTCTCCCTCCCTTTTGTCCTCAGCCCGCGCCGCGTCATCCAGCATCTCTTCCCAGCTTCGCAGAATGCCTCTGGCGGTCAGCTCATTGATCTCGCTATGCCGTGGGACGATGACCGCTTCGCCGCCGACATACCACTTGTCGTGCCCGGCACCGTGCACATCAGGGGTCTTGGAAAATTCGAAGCCGAACTTCTTCGCCAAGCGCGCCATCCGATTGAGAAGGTCATTTCGCTTCACCCAGGTTAGGCTACTTGGTTGCCAACTACAAGGCAGGCTGGTTGCCATGCGATGCGGGCCTGGGACTCCAGCAAATGCCGTCAAGGCAGCAGGTGCCTCAAGGTGGACGACCGACTCGCCACCAGCGCCTCGTGCACCTGGGCCGTCGGCGACGTCGCGAGGAGCCCGCACGTCCGGTGGCGTGATCGTAGGATGGGCGGCCATGAGCGTTCGCGAGCTTCGTCTGGTCGTCACCGCCGAGGACTACGAGGAGGCGCTGCGGTTCTACCGTGACGTGCTGGGCCTGCCTGAGCTCGCCGACTTCTCCTCGCCGGACGGCAGGGTGCGGCTGCTGGACGCGGGCCGGGCGACCCTGGAGATCATCGACTCCCGGCAGGCGGAGTTCATCGACCGCGTGGAGGTCGGGCATCGGGTCGCCGGGCCGATCAGGGTCGCCCTGGAGGTGGGTGACACGGCCGGCACCGCCGCCGAACTCGCCGATGCCGGGGCGGAGGTCATCGCACCCCCCACGCGCACCCCGTGGAACTCGCTGAACGCCCGCCTGGCGGCCCCTGCCGGGTTACAGCTCACCCTGTTCGAGGAACTCGGCGACTGAAGCCGCCGCCGCGGTCTGCTCGTCCCGGCCGCCGGCCTGGTTCTCCGCGCGTGGTGAGGCTGGGTACGTCGTCGCGGGTCAGAGGAAGCAAGCCCGGAGTGGGAGGTCAGAGGGAGTAGATGGCCAGGGCGGTGAGGCCGATGCTCAGGGCGACGAAGCCGAGGGTTCTGGGACGCTGTGCGGCCTCCCGCCGGGAGGAGACGACCAGGACGGCGCCGAGGGTCGCCGCCGCAGTCAGGTGCAGTCCATACCACACGGGGATCGGCACTTTGGCGAGGAAGGTGCCGCTCAGCAGGTCGTCGGCGGAGGCGTAGCCGGCAAGCCCTGTGAGCGCGCCGAGGCCCAGCGCGGCGAACCCGTAACGGAAGCGGCCGAACAGGATCCACGCGACGACCCCGAGGCCGAGCAGCACTGAGGAGTTGTGGTGCAGCTGACGCACGAGCAGGCCACCCCGCACGTCCATTCTGATCTTCAGGACGGAGGCGTAGGCGTCGCTCATCTGGGCGCCTTGCAGCGGCGCGTAGGAGCCGTCGTATGCCACCGTCCCCCCGCCCGGCTCGTAGTAGTACGCGAGGAAGCCGCCGGTGAGCAGGACGACCACAAAACAGTAGACGAGTATGTCGCCCATCAGTTGCCGCACGCGATCCACCGCCGTATCCCACCACAACGGGATGAAGCGGGGTTGGCTTTCTGATCAGGTCCCGGCCGGGCGTCACAGTTGCCGCAGGACCTTGTCCAGGGCCTCGGCGACGCGCTCCTGCTGGTCGGCGGTCAGGTGGGGGTGCATGGGCAGCGACAGGATCTCGGCGGCGGCCTTCTCGGCGACCGGGAAGTCGCCGGGGCCGTGGCCGAGATCGCCGAAGGCCGGTTGCAGGTGCACCGGCACCGGGTAGTGGATCTGGGCCTGCACCCCGGCCTCCTGGAGCCCGGCGAGCACCCGGTCGCGCTCGGGCACGCGGATCACGTACAGGTGCCACACGTGCACGTTGCCCGGGGCGGCGCGCGGCACCCGCACGCCGTCGATGCCGGACAGCAGGTCCGCGTACCGGTCGGCGGCGGCGCGGCGCAGCTCGTTCCACCGGGCCAGGCGCGCGAGCTTGGCTCGCAGCACGACCGCCTGGAGGGTGTCCAGGCGCGAGTTGAAGCCGAGCGTCTCGTGCCGGTACTTCACCTCGCTGCCGTGGTTGGCGAGCAGGCGGACCGCGCGGGCCGTCTCGGCCGAGGAGGCCAGCACCGCCCCGGCCTCGCCGTACGCGCCGAGGTTCTTGCCCGCGTAGAAGCTGGTCGCGGCCAGGCCGACCGGGGGACGCCCGGCCTGCTCGGAGCCCTGTGACTGCGCGGCGTCCTCCACCACCGCGAGCCCGTGGCGCGCGGCCAGCTCGTGGACGGCTGTCATCGGCGCCTGCTGGCCGTACAGATGGACCGGCAGCACCGCCGCCGTGCCGGTCCCGGCGGCGGTGGCGGCCGACGCCGGGTCCAGCAGCAGGAACTCCTCGTCGCAGTCGGCCAGCACCGGCCGCAGGCCGGCCCGGACGACGGCCTCGGCCGTGGCGACGAAGGTGTTGGCGGGCAGCACGGCCCCGGCGCCGGGCGGCAGGTCACTCGCGCGCAGCGCCAGCTCGACGGCGTCGGTGCCGTTGCCCACGCCCACGCAGTGCGGCACGCCGGAGAAGGCGGCGTACTCCTGCTCGAACGCCGCGACGTCCGGGCCCTGCACGAACGCCGTGGTCGCGAGCACGCGATCGAAGCCCTCGCGCACCTCCTCGGCCACCTCGGCGTGGGCCGCGCGCAGATCGACGAACGGGATCATGTCAGTGCTCCAGGAGAGGGAAAGGGAGGGACGGGGACGGTGGAGGGGCGCAGGAAGCGGGCGGGCACGCCGGCCCAGACCTCGCGGGCGGGGACGTCGCGGGTCACGACCGACCCCATGCCGACCAGGGCGTAGGGCCCGATCGTCAAGGTCTCACGGACCAGCGCGCCCGAGCCGACGTAGGCGCCGGAGCCGACGCGGACGGCGCCGGCCAGTCGCGCGCCGGCGGCGAGCGTGGCGAAGTCCTCCACCACGTCGTCGTGCGTCAAGGTCACGTGCGGCATCACGCTGACGTGCGCGCCCAGCGTGACGGCGGCGGTCAGCACGGTCTGCGCCAGCACGACCGACCCCGGGCCGATGGTGGAGGTGCGGGACACGCTCGCCGCCGGATGGACGAGCGTGGCGTACCGGGCGGGCGGCAGGCCGAGACGGGCGACGATGCGGGCCCGGCTGGTGTGGTCGCGGGGGCTTCCGGTGCAGACCACGACCTGGGCGTCCTCCCGCTTCACCGCCAGGTCGGAGCCGCCGAGCACCGGCACCCCGTCCACGACGGCGCCGTGCTTGGCCGGGTCGTCGTCCAGGTGCCCGAGCAGTTCCCATGTCGGGGAGACGTCGTTGACGGCGTGGACGAGCTGCGCGGTCTCGCGGGCGAACCCTCCGGCGCCCACGATCAGCAGCGGCGTCACGCGGCCGCCCGGGGACGCGCCGCCGGCAGGGAAGGGAGTGTCATGCGGTCTCCTTGGTCGCGATGCGGGCTCACGCGGCCCGCCTGAGGTCGGCGAGCACCCGGCGCCTGCGGTAGCCGTACAGGCCGACGACGAGCACGCCCGCCGTGCCGGCCGCCGCGAGGACGCCGAGATCAGGGACGATGACGCGGCCGGCGCCCACGGCGAAGGCGCCGACGGCGAGCGCCGCCAGCACCGCGGGCCACAGGCTGCGCGCCAGGTCCGCCGGCCGGACGCCGGCCCGGCCGAGCATCCACAGGTAGGCGGGCAGCACCACCAGGCCGGCCACGGCGACCAGCGCGACGGCGGCCCCGCGCAGCCCGCCCTGGGTGACGCCGAGCCACATCGCGGGCACCAGCACGGCCAGCCACAGCCCCTGGACGGCGAGCACGGCGCGCGAGCGTTCCAGGACGACCAGGTAGTCGTAGACCAGCTCGAAGAAGATCCGCAGGCCGGCGAGCACGCCGAGCCCGGCGAGCGCGACGGCGGCCGGCCCCCACTGGTCCCCGTACACGAACCGAATGATCGCGGGAGCCGCGCCGCTCAGCAGCAGGCACATGGGCAGCGTCAGCCCGACCAGCAGGGCGGCGACCGTGACGAACGAGCGGCTCAGCGTGGGCCGGTCGTGCTGGAGCCGGGCGAACGCGGCAGGCGCGACCGCGCGCACCGGCTGGGAGAACACCGCGACCGGCCACCCGGACAGGTTGACCGCGAGCACGTAGAAGCCGAGCGCGGTGGAGCCGAGCACGTGGCCGACGACGATCTGGTCGGCGTAGCCCACCGCGAAGACCAGCAGGGACGCACCGGCCAGCGGCAGTCCGAACCGGACGAGCCGGCGGGCCACCTCACGGTCGAAGCCGAACCGCAGCCGCTGGGGCGCGAAGGAGACCAGCAGGGCGCCGCCCGCGAGCGAGCCGCAGACCCGGCCGACGGCCAGGCTCATCGCCCCCCAGCCGAGCAGGGCGAGCGCGAGGGAGATCAGCGCGCCGAGCCAGTTGTCCACCTGGTCGGCGATCATCTTGCGTCCCTGCATGAACTCGCGCTGCATCAGGGCCGCCGAGGTGGACACCAGCCCGTTGGTGACGACGCTGAGGGCCAGCACCCGCACCGGGCCGGTGGCGGCCGGGTTGCCCATCACCGCGGCGAACGCGGGCGCCGCCGCGACGAACGCGCCGCAGACCAGCACGCTGAACCCGGCCGACATCGTCGCCACGGTCGGCACGATGGACCGCGGGTCGCCCGGCCAGCGGACGATGGCGAGGCTCACCCCGAGCTCGTTGATGCTCAGCATGGCCAGCAACGCGACCAGTGCGACCGCGAACGTGCCGAACTCGGCCGGCCCGAGCACCCGGGCCAGCGTGATGCCGATGGCCAGCGTCCCGAGCCGCGCCGCGATCGTGCTGAGCAGGCTCCAGCCCAGCGCCCTGCCCGCCCGGCTGCCGAGCGACGGCGCGTCGACCTCCGGGGCGGTCACGGCCTGCTCCGGGCGACGGCGTTGAAGTCGTCGCGGGCCTCGGTGCCGCGCAGGCGGGCGTAGCGGCGGCGCAGCTTGTGGCCCAGCACGCCGGCGGCGGTGCCGACGGCGTCCAGCGCGGCCGGGCGCTCGGTGACCGCCTGCTCGTAGATCTCCACCTGGACGCGCGCCGCGCGCTCCAGGCTGAAGCGTTCCACGACCAGGCGCCTGCCGTACTCGCCCAGCTCGCGCCGCAGGCCGGGGCCGGCGTGCAGGCGGCGCAGGATGGCCTCCAGGCGGGGCGCGCCCTCCTCGCGGCCCGCGCCGAGGCCGTACCACCCCTGGCCGAGGAAGGTCTTCTCGCTCTCGGGGGTCAGCAGCTCGAAGAACCCCAGCTCGCCCTGCACGATGAGCGGCTTGGCGAAGGCCAGCGAGCGCAGCGCCGAGCCGCCCATGGCCAGGCACACCTCCGCCGCCGCGTACGCGGGGCGGGGGTCGAGGAGCTGGCCGGTCACGACGACGGCGCGGCGGCCGGCGGCGGCGTTGGCGGCGGCGGCGCGCTCCTCCACCTCGGCCCTGGCGGGTCCGTCGCCGACGATGACGAGCCGCAGGTCCAGCTCGGCGGCGAGCCGGCCGACGACGTCGATCGCGGTGAGCAGGCCCTCGAGTTTCAGCTCGGCGACCAGGCGCCCCACGACCACGATGTCCAGCGGCCCCTCCGGCAGGTCGAAGGCGCGGCGGAACTCCGCCGCCGGGTGCCCGGGGGCGTTGGCGTGCACGTCGACGGGCGGCTCGATGAGGTGGACGTGGCGGCGTCCGGGGGCGGCCCGCTCCTGGATCTCCCGGGTGCCGACCACCAGCGGCAGCGAGGGCGGCAGGAACGGGGCGACCGACATCGACATGATCGTGCAGACCGCCGCGGAGGGGCCGCGCAGGCTCGCGTAGAACGCCTCGACGCCCGGCGGCCACTCGTAGCCGTGGATCACGTCGATGCCTCGACGCACGGCCAGGTCGCGCAGCATCCGCGCGGTCGCGGGGGAGGGCCTGCGCCGCCCGGGGTCCAGCGGCAGGTGCGGCAGGCCCGCGTCGGCGAGGTGGGCGACCAGCGGGCCGGGTTCGCCGATCACGCTGACCTCGTGGCCCAGCCGCTGGACGGCGGCGGCGAGCTCGACGGCGTTGAGCTGGCTGCCGCCGACCTCCATGGCGTGCGGGTACACCAGAATGCGCACGGTCAGGTCTCCATGGGGTGGGAGGTCACCGGGTCGGTCTCCTCGAAGGTGGCGGTACGCGGGACGCCCCCGGGGGAGGCCCCCTGGATGGGAGGGCTCCCCGTGGGGGGCGGGAGGTCAGGTTCGCGCGGCGGCGTGCAGGGCCTCGACGACCTGGTCCTGCTCGGCCTCGGTCATGGCGTGGAACAGCGGGAGGATCAGCGAGTTGGCGGTGAGCCACTCGGTGTGCGGCAGCTCGGCGGCAGGGACGTCCGCGTAGGCGGGTTCCAGGTGGGCGGCCATGATGCCGCGCCGGGCGGAGACGCCCCGTTCGGCGAGGAAGCCCAGCAGGTCGTTCCTGCTCATCGGGAAGCCGGCCGGCAGGGCGATCCAGAACGACTGGTAGTTGGTGCGGCCGTGGTCGGTGTCGCCGGCGGTGGTGAGGCCGGGGATGCCGGCCAGCAGCTCCTGGTAGCGGCCCGCCAGCGCCCGCCGGCGCGCGACGAGCTCGGGGAGCCTGCGCAGCTGCACCAGGCCGACCGCCGCCTGCAGGTCGGTCATCCGGTAGTTGAAGCCGACCTCGCTGTACTCCTCAGGCGCGGTGGAGCCGCTGGCGTGCCGGTCGGCGGCGCTGACGCTCATGCCGTGCTCGCGCAGCCGCCGCGCGCGGGCGGACCACTCGGGGTCGCCGGTGGTCAGCATCCCGCCCTCGCCGGTGGTGAGCAGCTTGCGGGGGTGGAAGGACCAGGCGGCGACGCTCGCGCCGGCGCCGACCGGCCGGTCGCGGTAGAACGACCCGGCGGCGCAGGCGGCGTCCTCGATGAGTGCGAGCCCTTCGTGCACCAGGCGGATGTCGTCGACGTCGGCCGGCACGCCGCCCTGGTGCACGATGATCACCGCGCGGGTGCGGGGGGTGCGGGCGGCGTCGATGGTCTTGGCGGTGAGGTTGCCGGTCGCCGGGTCGATGTCGGCGAACACCGGAGTGGCCCCGACGTACCGCACGACGTTGGCCGTCGCGATGAACGACAGCGAGGGGACGACCACCTCGTCCCCGGGGCCGACGCCCGCGAGCACCAGGGCCAGGTGCAGCGCGGTGGTGCACGAGGAGGCCGCCACTCCGTGCCCGGCCTCGACGCTCGCGGCGAACGCGCGCTCGAACTCGGCCACCCTCGGCCCCTGCGCGACCCAGCCGGAGGCGATGACCTCGCCGACGGCGGCTTGCTCCTCCGGGCCGAACCACGGCCGCATCACCGGGATCATCGCCCGGCCACCTCCCTGATCTCAAGGCCGAGAAGATCCGCCAGCAGGCGGACCCTCTGGTTCCAGTCGTGCCGTGCCGCGAACGCCCGCCGCGCCTCGGCGAGCGCGGGCGTGCGGGGGGTGCCGAGCCCGGCCGTCACGGCGGCGGCGAAGTCCGCCGGGGTCCGCGCGACCGCGATCAGCGGCCCGGCCGAGAGCCAGGCGGTGGCGGGCAGGTCGGTCGAGACCGCGGCCCGGCCGGCCGCCAGGTACTCCAGCGTCTTCAGCGGAAAGCTCGCCCGGTTGAAGGCGCTGTCGGCGTAGGGCGTGAGGCCGACGTCCATGACCCGCAGGTAGGACGGCAGCTCCTCGTACGGCTTGCGTCCCACCCAGTGCACGTTGGGGCGGGCGAGCAGCCGCGGCCACCGCTCGGGCTCGTAGTCGCCGGCCCGGGGGCCGACCAGCACCAGCGGCGCCCCGGTGGCCGCGACGGCCTCCAGCAGGGCGATGTCGATGCGGGCGTTGATGTGCCCGACGAACCCGGCGGCCGGCGTCGCGGCCAGCTCGGCCGGCAGGTCCGCGGGCAGGGCGGCCTGGTCGATGTCCCGGTAGGCCGACACGTCGCACCCGTTGGGCACCAGTGCCGCCGTGCGCCCCTCCCGGCCGAGCCGCTCCACCAGGTCGGGCGAGACGACGGCGACCGCGTCCGCCCGCGAGGTCATCCGCCGCTCGGCCGCCGACAGCCGGGCGGCCGACATCCGGATCAGCGAGGCGCCCGCCACCAGGTCGTCGGTGAGGTAGCGCACCGTGCGCGCCCGCGGCGCGAGGTCCAGCAGGTCGGTCGTCCCGGCCACGACCACCGCCGTCACGGCGCCGCCCACCCTGCGGGCGGCGGCGCGCACGGCACGGCGGGCCAGCGTCGCGGTGACCCGTTCGACGCCCCTGCGGTAGGCCGCGGGCGGCGCGACCGGGCTGAGCCGCCACAGGCCGGCGTGGACGCTCCGCAGCACGTGCCCGGCCTGCCCGGTCTCGGGGTCGCGCAGCCCGGAACGGACCGGCCGCGGCGGGTCGACGTACAGCACGTCGGTGAACGCGCTCAGCCGGTCGGCCATGTGCCGGTCGGTGCCGCTCACCCCGTCGTACCGGGTGCCCGCGCCGTAGACCAGCAGGTCGCTCACCGGGCCTTCTCGGCGCGCCACCAGGCGACCAGCCGGCGCAGGCCCTCTTCGAGGTCCACCTCGGCCTTCCAGCCGAGCCGCTCGGCCGCCGCGCCGACGTCGGCCAGGCGCCGGGTGACGCCGTTGACGGCGCGGGCCGGGCCGAACTCCAGCCCGAGGTCGCTCGCGTCCATGACGGCCATCAGCGCCTCGGCGAGCCCGCGCAGGCTGGTCTCGGTGGCGCTGGCGATGTTGAAGACCTCGTCGGTGACCTCTCCCGACGCGGCGAGCAGGTTGGCGCGGGCGATGTCCTCGGTGTAGACGAAGTCCATGGTGGCCAGGCCGTCGCCGAGGATCAGCGGCGGCCGGCCGGCCTCGATGCGCTCCATCCAGCGGATCAGCACCTCGGTGTAGAGCCCGTGGATGTCCATGCGGGGGCCGTACACGTTGAAGTACCGCAGGGCCACGTAGTCCAGGCCGCGCATCGCGTGGAAGCTGCGCAGCAGCCCCTCGTTGAAGGTCTTGGCCGCGCCGTACAGGGTGTCGTTGGCGTAGGGGTGGTGGTCCTCGCGGGTCGGGAACTCGGTGGCCAGGCCGTACACCGAGGCCGAGGAAGAGGCGACGACCTTGCGCACGCCGGCGTCGGCGGCGGCCTCGACGACCTCGTAGGTGCCGTCCACCAGCACCTGCAGGGCCAGGCGCGGCTCCTCGGCGCACTGGGTGATGCGGATGGCGGCCAGGTGGAACACCACGTCCATGCCCTCGGTGAGCGAGCGCACGAGCGCGGTGTCGCGGATGTCCCCCTCGACGACGCGCAGCCGGCGGGAGTCTCCGGCCGCGGCCTCGGCGGTGGCCAGGTTGGCGCGGCGCCCGCGGACGAAGTTGTCCAGCACGACCACCTCGCCGGCGCCGGCGGCGAGGAGCTGGTCCACGACGGTCGAGCCGATCGTGCCCGCGCCCCCGGTCACCAGGCAGCGGCTGTTCTCAAGTGCCGAGATCATCGAATGGTTCCCCCAAGGTCGATTCGTCTGCCGTCATTTTGGATGCTTCGCCCCGCCGCTTCCAGGAGTGCGAGCACGCGCAGTCCCGACCTGCCGTCGGTGAGCGGGGCCCGGCCCTCGGTTATGGACGCCGCGAACTCCGCCATCACCCCGCGCAGCGCCTCGCGCTCGGGCAGGGCGGGTACGACGACGTCACCGGTGCGATAGGAGATCAGGGCCGCCCGGCGCTCGTCCTCGCCCGCGGCGGCCAGGTCCACCCCCCGGTCGTACACCGACAGGCGCTGGGCGGGGTTGACGTCGTCCCACACGATGGTGCGGCGCGAGCCGCCGATCACGGTCGTGCGGATCTTGGTGGGGCTGAGCCAGTTGACGTGCACGTGGGCGATGGCCCCCGACGACAGCCACAGGGTCAAGTACGCCAGGCACGGCCGGCCCGCCCCGATCGGGTCGGAGGTGTGCGCCGCCACCGCGACCGGGGCCACGCCCTCGGGGAGCACGAAGTCCAGGATGGACAGGTCGTGCGGCGCCAGGTCCCACAGCACGTCCACGTCCGGCTGCACCAGGCCGAGGTTGATGCGCACCGAGTCGACGAACTGCACCTCGCCCAGCTCGCCGGAGGCAACCAGGTCGCGGATGCGGCGCACCACGGGCGTGTAGCAGAAGGTGTGGTCGAGCATGAGCACCCGCCCCCGCTCCTCGGCCAGGGCCACCAGCTTGGCGCCCTCCTCGTAGGTCGGCGTGAGGGGCTTTTCGACCAGGACGTGCTTGCCGGCCTCCAGGGCGGCGCGCACCAGGTCGAAGTGCGTGCGCGCCGGGGTGGCGATGGCCACGGCCCGCACGTCAGGGTCCTTGAGCACCTGCTCGACCGAGGAGGTGGGCCGCACGGTGGTGTAGCGGCCGAGCACCGCCCTGGCGCGGTCCTCGTCCAGGTCGCACAGCCACTCAAGGCGCAGCTCCGGGGTCGCCATCGCGTTGCGCACCAGGTTGGGGCCCCAGTAGCCCGCACCGATCACGGCAAGGCCGATCGACGTCAAGGCGGCTCTCCTGTCCTGTAGGTCGGGGATCGGGTGGTGTGTCGGTCTTCGGTGACGCGGGTGATGCGGGCCGGGTGCGGTCCGGTCGCCGCGGGGTCCCGCCGCGATCGAACCGCACCCGGATGACGGGACTAGCTCGACGGGGTGAACAGCACGTCCACCCAGTAGTTGGCCCCGTTGAAGCTGGCCGACGGGAACCCCGAGTCGGTCCCGTACCGGTAGACGCCGTTGCCGCCCGCGGGTCCGCCGTTGGCCGCCGCGGTCAGCGGGGAGTTGGCGTACGGCCCGGCGTTGAAGTACGCGCCGTCGCCCGCGTAGTGCCCGTTCGGCGCGTGGTAGGAGGCGACGTACACCTGCCCGGCCACGACGTCCACCGGGGTGGCGAACTGGAGGGTCTGCCAGCCCGAGGCCGACTCGTTGACGAAGGCGCCGGTGGCCAGCGGGGTGCCGGTGGCGCTCCACAGGTTGCCGACGTGGGCGCCGGTGTTGCCGGCCCCCTTGTAGAAGCGGACGCCGGTGACCTGGCCGTTCATCTCGGCGGTGAACTTCACCCCGACCTCGACGGCGTCCGCGTCGGCGTTCGACGGGTTGGCCGGGACGGCGTTGCTCGCCCAGATCGAGCACGGGCAGCTCGCCGGGCCGCCGGTGGTGAACGACCACGACGTCGTGGTCATGGAGTTGTCGGCGTCGTCGAGGGCGCCGCTCACCGTGACCGTGTACGTCGTGCTCTGCGCCAGCGGGGAGTCGGGGGTGAAGGTGAGCAGCGTGCGCGCCTCGTTCAGCGACCGCGTGCCGGCGACCGCCTGGTTGGCGGCGTTCTTCACCGTGATCGTGGCGGTGTTCTCCTTGATCGGCTCGCTGAACGTCGCGGTCACCGCCGTGCCGGTGGCCACGCCCGTGCCGCCGTGGTCGGGCGACTTGAGCGTGATGTAGGGCGCGGTGGTGTCGGCGAGCCGGGTGAAGATGACGTCCACCCAGTAGTTGGTCGCCCCCCACGACTGGTCGGGGTAGGACCGCGTGCCGTACTTGTAGACGCCGTTGCCGCCGCTGGTGCCGCTCGCGAGCGCGCGCAGCGGAATCGCGGTCACCGCCGAGGCCAGCCCGTTGCCCGTCCCCGAGTAGTGGCCGTTCGGCGCGTGGTAGGAGGCGACGTAGGTGGTGTCCTTGGTCACCGGCCACGGCGTGCCGAAGTACACCTCCTGCCAGCCCTGCGTCGACTCGTCGGTGAAGGTCGCCGTGGTCAGCTCCGCGCCGGTCGAGGACCACAGGGTGCCGGTGTGGGTGCCGGTGTTGCCGGCGCCCTTGTAGAACCGGATGCCCTCGATGAAGCCGTCGGTCGCCGGCTGGAACTTCACGCCCACCTCGACCGAGCCGGTGTCGTTGACGCTCAGGGTGTCGGGCACGGTGACGTCCGGCCAGATGCTGCACGGGCACAGCCCGGCCGTCCAGGTCTTCGCCGTGGTGAAGGCGAAGGTGTACGGCTGGGTCATGGTGTTGTTCGCGTCGTCCTTGGCGCCCGACACCGCGACCGTGAACCGCTCGCCGGGCGCCAGCGGCGCCGACGGCACGAAGGTCAGCGACTTGCGGGAGGCGTCCAGCGACACGGCGCCGGCGACGGTCGCCTGCGTGGCGTCCTTCACCGTGAACGTCGCGGTGCCCGCCTGCACCGGCTCGCCGAAGGTGACCTTCGGCTGCACGCCGGTCGGCACGCTGGACGAGCCGGGCACCGGCACGGCCGAGGTGACCGCCGGTGGGTAGACGTCGTTGACGGTGAACACGACGTCCACGTAGTAGTTGCCGCCGTTGAAGGTCTGGTTGGGGAAGCCCGCCCCCGCCCGGTAGACGCCGTTGCCCGCCGTGCCGGTGGCGGCCGGCGCGGTCAGCGGCGCGTTGGTCAGCGGCTGGTAGCGGAAGAAGTTCGCGTCGGCGGCGTAGTGGCCGTTCGGCGCGTAGTACGAGGCCACGTACTCGGTGCCGGCGGTGACGAACACCGGCGAGGCGAAGTTGAGCTTCTGCCAGCCGGTCGAGGTCTCGCCGGAGAAGGTGCCGGTGGCCAGCGGGTTGCCCGCGGTGTCCCACAGGGTGCCGGTGTGGGTGCCGGTGTTGCCGGAGCCCTTGTAGAACTTCACGCCGGTCAGGTAGCCGTTCACCGCCGGCTTGAAGCGCACGCCGAGCTCCAGCGCGCTGCCGTCGTTCTCGGCCGGGTTCGCGGGCTGGGTGGAGGAGGTGAACAGGCTGCACGGGCAGTCGACGGTGACGTTGCGGGAGGCCTGCGCGCCGATGTTGCCGCTGTCGTCGGCGGCGCGCGCCTTGATGGTCGTCGCGCCGACTCCGGTGACCTTCCACGTGTAGGTCCAGGCGCCGCGCCCGGTGGCCGGGTGCCAGGTGGCGCCGCCGTCGGTGGAGACCTCCACGGCGCCGACCTGGCCGCCGACGTCGGAGGCGGTGCCGCTGACGGTGACGGTCGAGCCGTTGTTCACCGTCACCCCGGCGGCCGGGGCGCTGATGGCGGCCGACGGCGCGGTGGTGTCGGTGGACTTGACCGCGGCGTTCAGCCCGGAGGTGAGCGACTTGGGCTGCACCCCCATGTCGGCGAACAGGTTGACCGTCGCCTGCTTGATGTTGAGGTTGCTGTAGTCGTTGTCGTCGTAGCTGTCGTGCTCGCCGTCCAGGCCCCACGACCACTGCACCGTCCCGGCGCCGAACACCAGGGCGCCGCTCGGGGCGCGGTAGAACGTGATGCGGTGGGTGGCGCTCTTCTGCGCGACGTTGGTGCCGTAGTCGATGAGCACCTGCTCGGCGGTGGAGGTCGTGGTCGACATGGGCACCAGGCCGGCGGGCCGCGAGCCGTTGTCGAGGTCCTCGTCCCACTCGTACCCGACGACGCCGGGGATGTTCATCGAGCCGGTGGTCTGGCCGCCGACCCCGGTGCCGCGCCAGAAGCGCATCTTGCCGTCGGCCACGGGCACGGTCAGCGGGATGCCCTCGCAGCCGTTGTCGGAGGTCGTGCAGTTGACGGTGAACAGCGTGCCGGTCAGCGCGTTCTCGGGCCTGCCGCCGTCGGCCGGCGGGCTGAACCGCGGGTCGCGCCAGGTGCCCGTCCAGACGTTCGCCGTCGGGTCGATCTTGGCGTTGGCGTGGGTCTCCTTGTAGGAGACCAGCGTGCGGTAGGAGTTCTCCCAGCGGGTCTTCCAGTAGACCTCGTTGCCGCTGAAGAAGGCGAGGTTCACGCCGTTGTCACGGGCGTTCTCGAAGGCCGCGCGCTCCTCGCCCGACCAGTACTCGTCGTGGCCCACCGACAGCACCGACTTGTGGGTGAGCAGCGTGGCGGGGCTGCGCGCGGCGTCCAGCGACGACATGTACGACACGTTGTAGCCGTTGGCCTCCAGCCAGCGCACCATCGGGTACTCGTTGGCGAAGACGAAGTCGCGGCCCCAGGGCGTGGACTCCCGCGTGTTGAACGGGCGGTTGTAGCTGACCTTGACCGCCCGGCCCGGCGCGATGACGCTGTCGCCCCGGTAGAGGCTGTTGAGCACCTTGTTCGGGTTGTCCTCGGTGGCGGTGATGTCGCCCCAGGAGTTGTAGGCCTGCCAGGTGCTGTCGGAGGTGCGGAACAGCACGTCGGAGGTGCTCGCGTCGTCTCGGACCACGAAGACGATGTGGGTGTCGTCGTTGGTGTCGGTACGGATCACGTGGGCGAAGTAGATGCCCGAGACGGACGTGGTGGGAACGGTCCAGCTCGCCGCCGTGCCCCAGCCACAGGCGACCTCGCCGGTGGTGGTGTTCTCCGGGCAGTGCGGCTGGTTGCGGGAGACCGAGGTGGTGGCGGGCACGGTGATGACCTTGCGCGCGCCTTTGCCCTGGTAGTACCCCATGCGGTAGATGTCCACCTGCAGGTTCAGCGCGGTGGACCGGATCTTGAAGTTGATGGTCTGGCCGACGTTGACGCTCATCTGGTCGCCGTAGCCCTCGACCGTCCCGTGCGGATTGGTGTCCCACTCCGACCGGTCGCTGCCTGTGATCTCGTTCTCACAGGTGATCTTGTTGCCGCCCGCGTCGCAGGGACCCATCGCCTGCGCCGGCGCGGCGGGGGTCGACAGGAGTGCGGCGAGAGTCAACGCCGCTGCTGCGAAAGCCGACCTGTGTCGGCGCGCGGCACTGCGCGATTTCATGAAGCTCCCACGTGATTTCGAAAAGGGTCGCTTGCCCCGGTGGTGCTCACGCTGTGGAGCGTGGTCCCGACGAGAACGACGTCCGGGCGTGTGGACCGGTTTACGCGGTGCCGCCGACCGCGGTCACATGCGTCCCATCCGTAACACGAGGGCACTGACGCGCGTGCCGCGCCCGCCCGGCCAGGGTCAGCGGGCCTGGACCGCGATGACCGACTTGACCAGACCGCCGAGCCGCTCGAACCGGATCTGGGAGGAGGGGAAGTAGTGCCGCATCTCGGTGATGCTGAGCAGCTCGACCTCCATCACGATGGTGCGCGCCGCCTCGCGGTCGGAGGTGGGGGTGTGCACCAGCGGCCAGCGGCGCAGCAGGGACGTGCGCACGGCGATGGGAAGGTACTGGAAGCCGGGGAACAGGAAGTGCGGCTCCACGGGGAAGTAGCGGTAGGGGGTCTGCACCCAGTGGCGTCCGGCGAGGCGGTGCACGGAGTCGGCGAACATCTGGCGGCGGAGGTGCCCGCCGACGTGCTCGATGACGGCGTTGGAGAACACCAGGTCGTACTTGGTGTCCAGGATGGCGGCCGGCAGCTCGCAGGCGTCGGCCACGTCGGCCCTCAGCCAGCCGGGAAGCTCCGCCGGGGGCTTCTCGAGGTTCACGACGTGCACATGGGCCGGACGCACCGGCGCGCGCAGCCAGGCGCTGGCCGTGCCGCCGAGGTCGATGACCGACATTTCCGACAGGTCGGGGAAGCTCTGCGCGAACCAGTTCCATCGACGGGCCCGCGCTTTGGCGCCGAGCGAGTCGGGGGCGTCGACGAAACGGCTGCGCAGCGCGTTCAGACGGCTCATGGTCTCTCCTTGGCGAGGAGTGCGATGGGGGGTGTGGAGCTCGCTGCCATTGACTCCGCCGGAGTGGGCACGTTCCAACGGGACCGCCCAACTATCGCACGGCCCGGTCCGGACGCAGCACGCGCCGCCGTCATTCGATAGCGCACTGAGATCGGAGCTGTCACGCTTGGCCTCGTGGAACGATTGAAGATCGAAGACACCTACCTGCTGACCCCCGCCGTCCACGAGGACGACAGAGGGGCCTTCCTCGAGTGGTACCGCGCGGACCGGCTGTCGGACCTCGCCGGCCATGACCTGAGGCTGGCGCAGGCCAACTGCTCGGTCTCCCGGCGCGGCGTGCTGCGCGGCGTGCACTTCGCGGACGTGCCGCCGGGGCAGGCCAAGTACGTCACCTGCGTCAGCGGCAGCGTCCTGGACGTGACCGTGGACATCCGGGTCGGCTCGCCCACCTTCGGCATGTGGCAGGCCGTGGAGCTCGACGACCGCACCCGGCGCGGGGTCTACATCGGCGAGGGGGTGGGGCACGCCTTCATGGCGCTGAGCGACCGGGCGACCGTCGTCTACATGTGCTCCGAGCCCTACAACCCCGCCGGGGAGCATGGCCTGCACCCGCTGGACCCCGACCTCGGCATCGAGTGGCCCGCCGATGTCGAGCCGCTGCTGTCGCCCAAGGACGCCGCCGCGCCCACGCTGGCCGAGGCGCGCGAGAAGGGGATGCTGCCGCTGTACGAGGACTGCCTCGCGCACTACGCCGGCCTGCGCGCGGCCCGCGGGGCCGGAGCCGGCGTGGCGCACACGCAGTGATCATGAGGTGACGGGCGGTTTTGGGTGTGATGAATCCGGCGATTGTGGCATCGAAATCCCGGTTCTCATGCTGATTCAGCGCTATTGCCCATATAAAACGTGGGATCTGGTTGTCTCGTCGTTTCCCAACCGCAACAATGGCCTCGACTTGAACATGATCGGAGTCCGGCGTCCGCGAGCGCCGGAGGTGGAGGCTCGGGCCAGTGAGCGATTCCCGGCACGCGGACGGACGGCGCCCCCGGCGCCGCGCGGCGTCCGCCGAGACGAGATCGACCGGGTCACGCCGTTTCCCCGTCACGGGATGGGTGACCCTGCTGGCCGGGGCGGCGGTGCTCGGGGCCACCGTGACCGTGGTGGTCGTCAACCGTGAGACCACCGCGCCGCCGGTCGCCGCCGCCCCCGTCGCGGCGGAGGTGACGCTGGAGACCAGCCTGTGGAAGTCGCGCAAGGTGAAGGCCGCCGTCCAGGACGAGCACACCCCGCTCGAACTCGGCACCCGCTTCAAGGCCGCCCGCGACGGCGAGGTCGCCGGCATGCGGTTCTACAAGCCGGCCGCCGAGCGCGGCACGCACCGCGGCAGCCTGTGGAGTTCCGACAGGAAGCTGCTGGCCAAGGTGAGCTTCACCGCCGAGACCAAGAGCGGCTGGCAGCAGGCGATGTTCGACCGGCCCGTGCCGATCGTCGCCGGCCGCGTCTACACGGTGTCGTACCACACGACCAACGGCGGGTACGTCGCCTCGCCCGGCGTGTTCGACGAGCCGGTCGTCTCAGGGCCGCTGACCGCGCAGGCCGGGGTGTTCGCCCCCTCCGCCAAGGCGGCCTTCCCCTCGCGCGTGCACCACAGGCGGGTGAGCTACTGGGTCGACGTCATCTTCCGGCACCGGGAGCGCCACTACCCGCGGCCCTCCGACTCCCCGGCGCCGGGCGACCCGAGCGTCTCGCCGACCTCCTCGCCCGAGGGCTCGGCGAGCCCGACCGTCAGCGAGACGCCGACCGGCGGGGTCACCACCACTCCCACGGCCGACGGGTCCCCGAGCCCCTCGTCCAGCCCGACGCGCAGCCACACCTCCGACGCCTCGGAGTCGCCGACCGCGAGCGGCACGCCGAAGCCGTCCGGCAGCCCGACGCCCAAGGCCTCCCCGAGCGCCACCCCGAGGCCGTCGCTGAGCCCGGACCCGACCAGGCAGCCCACCAGAGAGCCGTCCGCCACCCCCAAGCCGACCCAGACCACCACCCCGCCGCCCGCCGGCGGCTTCCCCGGGGCCGGTGACACCGGCGTGCCGTCCGGCGTGAGCCTCAAGGACAGCAAGTCGATCACGGTCACCAAGGACGGCACGGTGATCGACGGCATGGAGGTCAAGGGCGAGATCAACGTCGAGGCCGACGACGTGACGATCCGCAACACCCGGGTGGCCGCGGCGCCCGGCGACTGGGGCATCATCCAGCGCAACGGGCACAGCGGGCTCACCGTCGAGGACACCGAGGTGTTCGGCGACGGCAAGCAGCGCACCCAGTTCGGCATCCTCAACCAGGGCGGCGACCTGACCGTGCGCCGGGTGGACATCCACACCATCAGCAACGGCATCCTGACCGAGCAGGGCCTGATCGAGGACTCCTACATCCACGATCCGAAGTACTACTCCGGCGACCACACCGACATGATCATGTGCACCAGCGGGCCGCCGTCCGGGGCCAAGCTGGTGATCCGCGGCAACACGGTGGTCAACACGCTGGAGCAGACCGGCGCGGTCGCGCTCTTCCAGGACTTCGGCGTGGTCCGCAACGTGACCGTCGAGGGCAACTTCCTGGCCGGCGGCGGCTACACCGTCTACGGCGGCGCCGGCAGCAAGGGCACCTCGTCCAACATCAAGGTCGTCGGCAACGTCTTCAGCAAGGACGTGTGGGCCAAGGGCGGCTACAACGGCCCGGTGGCCTACTGGGACAAGGACGGCTCCGGCAACGAGTGGAAGAACAACGTCTGGGAGGACGGCAAGACCGTCCCCGAGGGCGGCTGACCCGGCCCCGGGCCCATCCCGGAGAACGAAGGAGGCCCTCCACGCCGTGGCGTGGAGGGCCTCCTTCGTGTCATGCGCCCCTGGTCAGCCGACGCGCCAGGTGTCGCCGCCGCGCAGCAGGTCGCCCAGCCGGCCGGCGCCCTGGTCGGAGACGGCCTCGTGAAGCTGCCTGCTCATCAGCGTGTCGTACGCCGGGCGGTCGACCGAGCGGAAGATGCCGATCGGCACGTGCTCGAACGCCGGCTCGTCCAGCCGGGACAGTGCGAAGGCGACCGAGGGGTCGGGGTCGTGCGCGTCGTGCACCACGATCTCGTCCTCGGGCACGCCGGCCCGGTCGACGACCGCGAGGCGCCCGTCCGGGCCGCGGCGCACGGCCTTGGAGCCCGAGACGATCGGCTGCCCGTGCTCCAGGCGCAGCGTGATGTCGTCCCGCACCTCGGGGTCCTTGAGCGCCTCGAACGCGTTGTCGTTGAAGATGTTGCAGTTCTGGTAGATCTCGACCAGGCTCGTGCCGCGGTGCGCCGCCGCCTCGCGCAGCACCGAGGTGAGGTGCTTGCGGTCGGAGTCCAGGGTGCGCGCCACGAAGCTGGCCTCCGCGCCGAGGGCGAGCGAGATCGGGTTGAACGGCTTGTCCAGCGAGCCCATCGGCGTCGACTTGGTGATCTTGCCGACCTCGGAGGTCGGCGAGTACTGCCCCTTGGTCAACCCGTAGATGCGGTTGTTGAACAGCAGGATGTTCAGGTTGACGTTGCGGCGCAGCGCGTGGATCAGGTGGTTGCCGCCGATCGACAGCGCGTCGCCGTCTCCGGTGATCACCCAGACCGACAGGTCGGGGCGGGAGGCGGCCAGACCGGTCGCGATCGCCGGCGCCCGGCCGTGGATCGAGTGGAACCCGTAGGTGTTCAGGTAGTACGGGAAGCGGGAGGAGCAGCCGATGCCCGAGACGAACACGATGTTCTCGCGCTTGAGCCCAAGCTCGGGCAGGAAGCCCTGGACGGCCGAGAGGATGGCGTAGTCACCGCAGCCCGGGCACCAGCGCACCTCCTGGTCGCTCTTGAAGTCCTTCAGGGTCTGCTTCTCGGTGGCCCGGGGGATGAGGGTGAGCCCGGTGCCACGGCCGATCGGTTCCGCGGTGTGCCCGTTCGTCGCGATGTCACTCACTGTCGATCACGTCCTGGATCACTCCGGCCAGCTCCTCGGCCTTGAAGGGAAGACCGCGCACGCGGTTGTAACTGATGATGTCCACCAGGAACCGCGCCCGCAGCAACAGGGCGAGCTGGCCGAGGTTGATCTCGGGCAGCAGCACCTTGTCGTAGGAGCGCAGCACCTCGCCGGTGTTGGCGGGGAGCGGGTTCAGGTGGCGGAAGTGGGCCTGCGCGATCTTCCCGCCGGACGCGCGGGCCCGCCGCACGGCCGCGGCGATCGGCCCGTAGGTCGAGCCCCAGCCGATGACCAGCACGCGGGCGTCGCCGTCGGGGTCGTCCACCTCGAGCGGCGGGATGTCCTGCGCGATGCCGTCGATCTTGCCCTGGCGCAGCCGGACCATGAGGTCGTGGTTGTGCGGGTCGTAGGAGATGTCGCCGGTGCCGTCGGCCTTCTCGATGCCGCCGATGCGGTGCTCCAGGCCGGGGGTGCCGGGGACGGCCCAGGGACGCGCCAGCGTCTGCGGGTCGCGCTTGAACGGCAGGTAGGTCTCGCCGTCCTCGCCGTTCGGCTCCACGGTGAACTCGACCGACAGGTCGGGCAGCTCGTCCACCTCGGGCAGCCGCCACGGCTCCGAGCCGTTGGCCAGGTAGCCGTCGGACAGCAGCATGACGGGCGTGCGGTACTTCACGGCGATGCGCGCCGCCTCGATCGCCGCGTCGAAGCAGTCGGACGGGGTGGCGGGCGCCACGATCGGCACCGGCGACTCACCGTTGCGGCCGTACATCGCCATGAGCAGGTCGGTCTGCTCGGTCTTGGTCGGCATGCCCGTCGAGGGGCCGGCCCGCTGGACGTCCACCACGATCAGCGGCAGCTCGGTGGTGACGGCCAGGCCCACGGTCTCGGCCTTCAGCGCCACGCCCGGGCCGGAGGTCGTCGTGACGCCGAGCGCGCCGCCGAACGCGGCGCCGAGCGCCGCGCCGACGCCCGCGATCTCGTCCTCCGCCTGGAAGGTGCGGATGCCGAACCGCTTGTGCTTGGACAGCTCGTGCAGGATGTCGGAGGCCGGCGTGATCGGGTAGGACCCGAGGAACAGCGGCAGCTTCGACTGTACCGAGGCCGCGATCAGGCCGTAGGCCAGGGCCTGGTTGCCCGAGATGTTGCGGTACAGGCCCGGGGCCAGCGTGGCCGGCTTGATCTCGTAGGACACCGAGAACGACTCGGTGGTCTCGCCGAAGTTCCACCCCGCCTGGAAGGCCGCGATGTTGGCCTTGGCGATGTCGGGCTTCTTGGCGAACTTGCGCTCCAGGAACTTGATCGTCCCCTCGGTGGGCCGGTGGTACAGCCACGACAGCAGGCCGAGGGCGAACATGTTCTTGGCCCGCTCGGCGTCCTTCTTGGAGATGTCGAAGCCCTCGAGCGCCTTGACGGTCAGCGAGGTCAGCGGCACGGCGTGCACGCGCCACTCGCCGAGCGAGCCGTTGTCCACCGGGCTCTCGGCGTAGCCGACCTTCTGCAGGTTGCGCTTGGTGAACTCGTCGGTGTTGACGATGAGGTCGGCGCCGCGGGGCAGGTCGCCGATGTTGGCCTTGAGCGCCGCGGGGTTCATGGCGACCAGGACGTTGGGGGCGTCGCCGGGCGTCAGGATGTCGTGGTCGGCGAAGTGGAGCTGGAAGCTCGACACGCCGGGGAGGGTGCCTGCGGGGGCGCGGATCTCGGCGGGGAAGTTGGGCAGGGTGGAAAGGTCGTTCCCGAACTGCGCGGTCTCCGCCGTGAAACGATCACCGGTCAGCTGCATGCCGTCGCCGGAGTCGCCCGCGAAGCGAATGATCACGCGGTCGAGTTGCTGAACCTGCTTGGTCACAGCTCGGTCCTCCTCGACGCGCCTGGGCGCCGTCGCTCGTGGCACGTATTCATTTCCATGCTAGATCCCTTGGGGCTGCGCGGGCTTCTTTACGCATGCGCGTCGATCAGGGGTGTGACCGTGGGTCCCCTGGTGACGGCAATGATCTTTCGGGCGTGCCGGAGCAGGTCTGACATCGGGGGCGATGGCAGGCGCCCGGCACCGTGGGCCGGGTGGCTCAGATCGACACGGGGGCGGTGACCACCGCGGGGGGCGTGGTCACGACCGGAGGCGGTTCCTCGTACACAGCCCCGCGGCAAGCCTGCAAAGATCAACGTGCAAGCGGGAGTAGAGCACGTATCCGGTCACGCTCACCAACTATATGTCCCTTCACCCGATGACTCCGAGTGCCTCGCCTCATGGAGTGATTCCAGAGGCGGCGCCGCCGGTGTCCGGGACGGTCGCGGGGGCCTCCTGGCGCCGCGTCCGCGCACGTCGCGGCGGTGGGTCGGCGCCGGCGTACACCTGCCCCGGCCCCATATGGCGCGAGCCGTACAGCTCGGGTACGGTCACGAAGGCGTACCCCTTCTTCTCCAGCCCCGTCAGCACCAGCGGCAGCGCCCGTGCGGTGGCCGCGCCGGCCTCATGCATGAGGATGATCGAACCGGGCCTGGCGCCGTCGACCGCCCGCCGTGCGACGGCACGCGGGTCGGGGTCCCTGGCGTCGGCGGTGTCCACGCTCCATCCGACGATTGAAAGGTTCAGCGCGCGCGCCGCGGCGGCCACCTTGGCGTCGGTGTCGCCGTACGGCGCCCGCATCAGCCGGGGCGCGCGGCCGGTGGCGATGCCGGCCGCGATCTGCGTGCGGTCCAGTTCGTCGGAGATCCGGTGGACGTCCATCGTGGTCAGGTCGCGGTGCGTCCAGGAATGGTTGGCGATCAGGTCCCCGGCGGCGGCGATCCGGCGCAGCAGGTCGGGCCGCGCCTCGGCGTTGGGGCCAAGGGCGAAGAAGGTGGCGCGCGCGCCGTAGCGGGCCAGGATGGACAGCAGCGGGCCGGTCCGCGGGCCGGGGCCGTCGTCGAAGGTCAGCGCCACGCACTTGGTGACCGAGCAGTCGGACCCGCCGCCGGCGCCGCTGGCGCCGCCACCACCGTTGTCGGCGTCGTCGTCCCCGGGGGAGGGCGAGTACTCCGGCGGGGGTGAGGCGGCCAGGGTCGGCGGCGTGGCCGCGTCCACCGCCTTCATGACGCGGCGCCCGAGGTCCGAGAGCAGGCCGGCGGCCTCGTGCCCGGGCACGGCGACCGCGATGCGCCCCATCCGCGCCGGGGCCACCCGGCCGTCGTCGAACTCGGCCACCAGGTCGCCGTGCGGGTTGAAGTTGAGCGAATCGAACAGCGTGCGGTCGGGCCGGACCGCGCCCGCGGTGATCCCCGGGCCGAACGTGCCGAGGCGTGCGCGGACGACCGTGGCGAGCGTGTCCAGCGCCCTGGCGTCCTTGACCAGGTCGGCCGAGTCGTGGACGCGCCCGTCCGCGCCGTCGTACCAGTAGGTGGCCAGCGAGGTGCGCCAGGTCCCGCCGGTGAAGGTCCCGGTGCGCAGGCGCACGCCGAACACCCCGCCCGAGGCCGCCGTCACCTGCCAGCCGATGTTGAGCTCGGACGGCCCGGCCGCGCCCCGGCGGGCGCCGGGGGTCGCGGCGAACCGGCGGACGGCGGCCGCGGTCACCTGCCGGAGCCGCTCGCCGAGGGCGGGGGCCGAGGCCGGCGCGGGGTACCCGGCGAAGACGTGGCGGTCCGCCGAGTCGTCGGAGGTGGTGTGGACGGCCAGTCCGGGGATGGAGGCGGGGTCGACGAAGTTGATCGTCGTGGGCTGCGCGGGCAGGGTGGCGGGCAGGTCGGGCGAGGAGAAGGGCATTGCCATCCCGCATCCGGCGGTGATCGCGATGACGGCCGCGACACCTCCGGCAAGGGGCAAACGGGACATGACTGCCACACTAGGCACCCTTAGATACCCATTTACTGGGATTTTAGGTGATGAGAGACTGGGTTTTGACCGCGACGGGTAGTGGACGGGTGACGGACGGCTATTTCCTGTCCGGTACTGGAGGTCTCGCGACGTCAGGCCGTGGGCACGCGCTCCGCGGGCGGGCGAAGGAGGAGGCGGAGTGGGCGGATATTTCGGCTCTTATGCCGTTGTGGCGCTGCTGATGGCGATCGGCGTCGCCGTGTTCGCCGGCGGCCTTCTGGTCAACAGGCTGCTGCGGCCCGACCGTCCCACGCCCGACAAGCTCACGACCTACGAATGCGGCGTGGACCCCGTGGGCGAGGGCTGGGCGCAGTCACAGGTCCGGTACTACGTCTTCACCTACCTCTACGTCGTGTTCGCGGTGGACGCCGTCTTCCTGTTCCCGTGGGCGACGGTCTTCGCCGCACCCGGGTTCGGCATGGCCACGCTGGTCGAGATGTTCGTCTTCCTGGCCTTCATCGGCATCGGCATCCTGTACGCCTGGCGCAAGCGCGTGCTCGCCTGGACCTGACGGGCCGCGCCCTCGCCCGCGACGGCGGGGCGCTCCCGTCCGCAGGTGGGGGGCACTCGCACGGAGGTGCCGGAAAGGAGACAATGCCCTCATGGCAGCCAGCGATCTCCCGATGCCGACCGTCGGGCCGGTGTCCCGGCTCGCCCCGAAACCGATGCGCTTCATCCTCAACTGGGGCAGGCGCTACTCCCTGTGGGTGTTCAACTTCGGGCTGGCCTGCTGCGCGATCGAGTTCATCGCCACCTCGATGAGCCGCCACGACTTCATCAGGTTCGGCGTGATCCCCTTCGCCAACGGGCCCAGGCAGGCCGACCTCATGATCGTCTCGGGCACCGTCTCGGACAAGATGGCCCCGGCCGTCCGGCGTCTCTACGAGCAGATGCCCGACCCCAAGTACGTGATCTCCTTCGGCGCCTGCTCCAACTCCGGCGGCCCCTACTGGGACTCCTACTGCGTGACCAAGGGCGTCGACCAGATCATCCCGGTCGACGTCTACGTCCCCGGCTGCCCACCCCGCCCGGAGGCCCTGCTGCACGGCATCATGCGCCTCCAGGAGAAGATCGCCGCCGAGTCCCTCGGCGACCGCTACGCCGCCCGCCCCGAGCAGGGCGGCACGGCGTGAGGGCGGCCATCGAGGAGCGCTACGGCGACCGCGCCGAGCTCTCCGACGCCTTCGGGCAGCTCACCGTGGACGTCGCCCCCGCCGACTGGGTCGACCTGCTCACCTTCGCCCGCGACGGCCTCGGGTGCGCGTTCTTCGACTGGCTGACCGGCGTGGAGGAACCGCCGGACGCCTTCTCGGTCGTCGCCCACCTGTTCGACCCCGTCGAGCACGCCCACCTACTGGCCAGGACCCGCGTGCCGCGCGCCGACCCGCGGCTGCCCAGCGCCACCGGCGTGTACCGGGGCGCCGACTGGCACGAGCGCGAGACCTTCGAGATGTTCGGGGTGGTCTTCGAGGGACACCCCAACCTGGTGCCGCTGCTGCTGCCCGACGGCTTCGAGGGGCACCCCCTCCGCAAGGACTTCATCCTCGCCGCCCGCGTCGCCAAGCCGTGGCCGGGCGCCAAGGAGCCCGGCGAGTCCGGCGCGGGCTCGCCGAGCCGCCGCAAGACCCTGCCGCCCGGCGTCCCCGCCGACTGGGGGCCGAACGCCTCCGCGCCCCCGCCGGTGCGGGGCCCGCGCGCCGTCCGCGAGACGCCGCCCCGGCGGCCCCCGGCGGGGCCTGAACGCACGGAACGGCCCGGGCCCGAAGCGGGCCCGGCCGCCGGCTCGCAGGGACGGGAGGACGGCGATGGCTGAGGTGCTGGACGTCGCGCTGCGCCTCGCGGTGATCGTCATCGCCTTCCTGACGCTGCCGCTGATCGTCGGCCAGACCGAGCACAAGGCCATGGCCCACATGCAGTCGCGCCTCGGCCCCATGTACGCGGGCGGCTTCCACGGCTGGGCGCAGCTCATCGCCGACGGGGTGAAGTTCGCCCAGAAGGAGGACGTCATCCCGGCGGCGGCCGACCGGTGGGTGTTCTCCATCGCCCCGGCGGTGGCGCTGGTGCCCTACCTGGTGGTGATGGCCGTCATCCCCGTCGGCCCCGGCCTGTTCGGCGCCGACCTGGACGTCGGGGTGTTCTTCGTGCTCGCCGTGATGGGCGTCGGCGTGCTCGGCTCGATCATGGCGGGGTGGTCGTCGGCCAACAAGTACTCCGCGCTCGGCGGCATGCGGGCGGCGGCACAGCTCATGTCCTACGAGCTGCCGCTGGTGCTCGCGGCCTCCTCGGCGGCGATGGCGGCGGGCACGCTGTCGCTGCCCGGCATCGTGGAGGCGTGGCGCTGGTGGTGGCTGCCGTGGCAGCTCATCGGCGCGGTGGTGTTCTTCGTGGCGGGCCTCGCCGAGCTGCGCAGGCCCCCGTTCGACATGCCGATCGCCGACTCGGAGATCATCATGGGTCCGATGACCGAGTACACCGGCATCCGCTTCGCGTTGTTCCTGCTGTCGGAGTACGTCGGCATCGTGGTGTTGTCGGCGTTGACGGCCGTGCTGTTCCTCGGCGGCTGGCAGGGGCCGCTGCTGCCCGGCCCGGTCTGGACGCTGATCAAGATCTTCGCGCTGGCGTTCGTGGTGATCTGGGTGCGCGTCAGCTTCCCCCGCTTCCGCGCCGACCAGCTCCAGAAGCTCGCCTGGATCGGCCTGGTCCCCCTCGCCCTGCTCCAACTGGCCCTCACCGGTGTGGTGAAGGTCCTTTTCCTCAGTTGAACGCCCGCGCCGCCACTCGCGGCACACTGCCCCGCCCGCCCTGGGTGGGCCTTTCTCCCGGCGCCGGGCCGGCGGGAGGGGGGATGGCGAGTCCGGCGCCGCCGTGCGGCGGGCGACCCGGGTGAAGGTGTCCGGTGGCTGCTAGCGGCCGAAGACGGCGCCGCCGTTGATGTGCAGGATCTGGCCGGTGACGTATCCGGCCTCCGGAGAGGCGAGGTACCTGATGGCGGCCGCCACCTCGGCGGGCGTGCCCGGCTTGCCGACCAGGGTCTGGTCGACGCGCGACCGGACGAACTCCGGCGTCGCGCGGTCGCCGAAGAACTCGGTGTCGGCGACGTACCCGGGGGCGACCGCGTTCACGGTGATCCCCTCGGCCCCGAGGCGCTGCGCCAGCTCGTAGGTGTAGGCGTGCAGGGACGCCTTGGCGCCGCCGTAGGACCCCGGGCCGCGGACGGCGGCGATCGAGGACAGGTGGACGACGCGCCCGCCCGGCCGCCGCAGGTACGGCAGCAGGCCCTCGGTGAGCAGGACCGCCGTCAGCACGTTGGCCTCGAAGTTGCGGCGGTAGCCCTCGGCGATGCCGGCCAGCGTGCCGTCGTCGGAGGCGGCGACGTTCCCGCCCGCGTTGGTGACCACCACGTCGACCGGGCCGTGCATGGCGATCGCCTCGGCGGCCTCCTGCGCCTGCGCCGGATCGGACAGGTCGGTGGCCCGCCAGCTCACCAGGTCGGCGTCGTAGGCGGTGTTCAGCCTGGCGGCCGCCTCCTTCAGCACCTCGCCGCGCCGGCCCAGGATGACCACCTGGGCTCCCTCCGCGGCGAAGGCGTCCGCCGTGGCCAGGCCGATGCCGGTGCCTCCTCCGGAGACCACCACACGTCGCTGTTCCATCTCGTCCCTCTTCTGTGACGTTCGTGGCGCTATTAGATCGTTCATTCCGCTCCGCGTGGTTCCGGGACCCGCCGCCTCAGTAGTCCTTCAGGGAGATGGCGTTCGCGGCCTTGTGGATCGGCTCGAGGATCTTAGCGATGACGCGGTCCTTGCCCGGCATGTACGGCATGATGCGCAGCATCGTCATCTGGAAGCGGATCAGCCCCCTGCTGCCGAGCACCATGTGCTTGACGTTCTGCGGCCCGAGCTTCTGGTTCTCCTCCACGAAGTGCCGCATCTCCTTCTCGTAGAGGTCGAACGCGGCCCCGTGGTCGCCGCCCGCGGCGGCCAGCTCGCCCGCCAGGACGTACGCGCCGACGAGGGCCAGGCTGGTGCCCTGGCCGGAGGCCGGGGAGGCGCAGTATCCGGCGTCGCCGAGCAGCACCACGCGGCCCTTCGACCAGCGGTCCATGCGCACCTGGCTCACCGAGTCGAAGTAGAAGTCCGGCGCGGAGCTCATCGCCGCGAGCAGCCGGGGCACCTCCCAGGTGTCGGTGGCGTAGGCGGCGGCCAGGAGGCTCTGCTGACGCTCGCGGTCGCGGCGGTCGTACTCGAGCGGGCCGGAGGCGAACAGGAACATGGCCTTGGCGCCGGTGTCCTTGGCGGTGCTGTACATCAGCGCGGTGCGGCCGGGGGAGACGTAGGTGACCTCCTCGCGGTCGAGGCCGAGGTGGTTGCCGACGCTGAAGATCGAGACGTGGTAGCCCAGGTCGTGGACGTAGTCCTCCTCGGGGCCGAAGACCAGGCGGCGGGTGACCGAGCGCAGGCCGTCGGCGCCCACCACCAGGTCGAACTCGCGGGTCGCACCGCTGTCGAAGGTGACGCGCACCCCGCCCGCGGTGTCGGCGACGGCGGCGATCGAGCTGTCGAACAGGTACTCGACGTCGTCCTTGGTCAGGTCGTACAGCATGCGGTTGAGGTCGCCGCGCAGGAGCTCGGCGTCCTCGCCGGTCCGGCCGCCGAAGTCGTCGCCCTCCATGCTCGCCACCCGCCGCCCCGCGGCGTTCACGAACGACCCCTGCCGGACGTCGGTGCGCTCGCGGCGGATCTGGTCGAGCACGCCCATGCGCCGGGCGACCTCCACCGCGGCGCCGCGGATGTCGACCTTGTAGCCGCCGTCCCGCAGTGCGGGGGCCCGCTCGACGACGGTGGGCGCGAAGCCGTGGCGGCGCAGCCAGTAGGCCAGCGCGGTGCCGGCGACGCCCGCGCCGGAGATCAGGACGGTGCGGTTCTTCATGGGGGGCTCCATCGGCTCGGCCGTTCCCGCTCGGTGCGGGCCTCGGCGTTCGTCCGCCGGTCCCTCAGCGGGCCGGCGTGTCGTTCCGCTCGAACAGTACATCTGTATCAGTCAACTGTGCAATACATCTGTACGAGACGAATGTATGAGACGCGTGTAGACTCCGAGCCATGGGCAATCGAGAAGACCTGCTGGCGGGCGCCAAGCGCTGCCTGTACGAGAAGGGGTACGCGCGCACGACGGCGCGCGACATCGCGGCCGCGTCGGGAGTGGTGAGCCTCGCGGCCATCGGCTACCACTACGGGTCGAAGGAGGCGCTGCTCAACGCGGCCCTGCTCCAGGCGCTCGAAGAGTGGGGCGAAGATCTCGGCCGCATCCTGTCGGCGCAGGTGGACCCGGCCGCGACCCCGCGGCAGCGGTTCGAGGCGGCCTGGACGGCCGTGGTCAGGTCCTTCGAGGAGAACCGGCCGTTGTGGGCCGTCCAGTTCGAGCTGGTCGCCCACATGGACAAGACCCCGGAGCTGCGCCAGGCGTTCGCCGAGTCCGGGCGGCAGGCGCGCCTCGGCCTGGCGGAGCTGATCGGCGACCTCGGCGTGGGCGCGGACGAGCACACCGCCGAGAGGATCGGCGCGCTCTACCAGGTCATGCTCAGCGGCCTGGCGGCGCAGTGGCTGGTGGACCCGCGGGCGGTCCCGACGGGAAGCGACCTGGTCGAGGTGCTCCAGCTCCTCGCCGGCGGCCTGCACCCCGCCACGGGCACGACCGGCTGAGCCCGTCGTGCCCCGGACACGGAGTCATGCCGCGCTGCGCGCGCCGCCGCCGGATCTGCGAGGGTGTCGCGCCCGATCAGACGCAGGTCGGCAGAGGGCCGCCGTGGAAGGCGATGGCGTCGCCGAACGCCCGCAGCAGGTCCAGCTCGCCGCCCCCGGCCGCGTCGAGGTAGGCGCGGTGCAGGTTGAGCACCAGGCGCTCGGAGTCCGCCCACCCGGCGAACTCACCGAGGTCGCACCGCTCGGCGGCCTCCAGCGGCGTCAGCCCGTCCCTGCGCCCGCGCTCGGCGGTGTCCAGCACCAGGCGGTAGTACCGTTCGTGGGCCGCCAGCGCCTCCGGCAGCGCCCGCGCGTCCACCAGCGGGCCGTGCCCGGGGACGACATGGTCGGGCTGGAAGGCCGCCATCCAGTCCAGCGACCGCAGCGCCCCCTCGACCGACCCCATGAACACCAGCGGCGTCAGTCCGTGGAAGACCAGGTCCCCGGAGAACAGCACCCGCTCCTCCGGCAGCCAGGCGACCACGTCGCCGGTGGTGTGCGCGGAGTATCCGGGGTGGCGCAGCTCCACCCGGCGCTCGCCGGTGAACACCGTCAGCTCCGAGCGCAGCGTGATGGACGGCAACCGGCGCCGCACGCCGCCCCAGTCGGGCACCGGCGCCCAGACCGGCGGGCACCCGTCGATGATCGGGTCCACCCGGAGCCCTTCGCGCATCGCCTCGTGCCCCACGATGACGGTGGAATCGGGCAGCAGGCTGTTGCCGTAGGCGTGGTCGCCGTGCTGGTGGGTGTTGACGGCGACGCGCACCGGGGCGTCGCCGGTGGCCCCGCGCACGGCGTCCAGCAGGCGGCGGGTACGCCGCTCGGTGGCGCAGGTGTCGATCAGGACCACGCCGTCGTCGCCCGTCACCACTCCGGCGTTGTTCAGCCACCACGTCCCGTCCGGCTGGACCCAGGCCAGCACGCCCGGGACGACCTCGTGCAGGGCGGCGGCGTCGGGCGTCGCATCGACGGGCTGCTGGGAGATGACCCTCACACCTCTTCCGGTAGGCGGAACACGACGAACAGCGCGAACGGCAATCTACCTCCTGCGCCGGCGTCGTCCCTCAGCCGGCCCTCCGCAGGTCACTGCACGATCGCGAGCATCACGTCCGAGGCGCTGGGACGGTTCTCCGGCCGCTTGTCCAGGCAGGTGCCGACCACCCGGGCGAGCGCCTCCGGCAGCGCGGACAGGTCGGGCTGCTTGGTGAAGATGCGGTGGAACACCGCCGCGATGTTGTCCTCGCCGAAGGCCGGACGACCGGTCGCGGCGAACACCATCGTGGCGGCCCAGCTGAAGATGTCCGACTCCGGCCCGACGCGCTCGCCCGAGACCTGCTCCGGCGACATGTACGCCGGGGTGCCCAGCACCCCGCTGCCGGTGGCGGTGGCGTTGTCCAGCACGCGGGCGATGCCGAAGTCGACGACGCGCGGGCCGTCCGCGCCGATCAGGACGTTGCTCGGCTTGAAGTCGCGGTGCACGATGCCGGCCCGGTGGATCGCGGCGAGCGCGCCGGCCGTCCCCAGCGCCAGGCGCACCAGGCCGTCGTGGCCGCGCGGGCCCCGGTCGCGGACCAGTTGCTCGAGCGACGCGCCCTCGACGTACTCGCTGACGATGAACAGCCGCTCGTCGGCGACGTCGGCGTCGATGACCCGGGCCGTCGAGAACGGCGCCACGCGACGGGCCGCCTCCACCTCGCGCAGGAAACGCTGCTGCGCGCCGTTCTCGGCGGCCAGCCGGGCGTGCAGGATCTTGATGGCCACCCGGGTGCCGTCGGGCGTCTCGCCCAGGTACACCGAGCCCTGTCCGCCCTGCCCGAGGCTGCCGATCAGGCGGTAGCGGCCGATGCGGTCGGGCTCTCCCGCGGGCAGCGGGCCGGGCGCCTGGGTGGGGATCGTCGAGACGTCCCGCGAGCCGGACGGGCCGGGGGCCGTGACCCGGGCCGCCACGGGCGCGTTCACGGCCGAGGGGGGTACGGAGGACGGGGTGTCCTGAGGCCGCCCGTCCAGCGGATACCGCCCCTGGTCCTGCGGCGCCAGGTTCTGCGGCGCTCGGTCCTGCGACCCCCAGTCCTGCGACCCCCGGTCGTGCGTTCCCTGGCTCTGTGGCGTCCGGTCCGCCGGTCCCTGGTTCTGCGGCGCTCGGTCCGCCGGTCCCTGGTGCTGCTGCGTCAGGAAGCGCGTCCGGTCCTGCGGCGGCCGCTGCGGCTGGTCCTGCGGCCGCTGGTGCTGGGACCACGGGGGGCGGGAGTCCTGGCCCGGATGACGCGGGGGGACGGCGCCGGGGTGGTAGGGGGGCTCGGGCCGCCGCTGGGCGTGGGGGTGGCTCTGGGCGTGGTTCTGGCCGGGACGCTGGTGGGGGGCGTGGTTCTGCTGCGGGTAGGGCCCGGAGGCGGGGCGCTGCGGGTAGGGCCCCTGCGCGTACGCGGGGTGCTGGTCCCGGCGCGGCGGCGGGTAGGGCGCGGCGGCGGCGACCCCGGGGGCGAACACCGTGGTGCGGATCGCCAGTGAGTGGATGAGCCCGCCGATCCAGTTCGTGAACAGCCCGACGACGATGAGCAGGCCCGCCCAGTCGGGGTAGTTGTCGACGCTGTCATAGGCGACGATGAGCACGAACATCACGAAAAGGCTGAGGAAGTACAGCATCGCCGCCACCGCGATCATCGGGGCGCGCTTGCGGTAGGCCGCGTACCCGATGGTGAAGGGCGTCGCGAATCCGCAGGTGAACACCGGAGCCAGCGCCCATACGAAGCTGATCGCGGTGGTGGTCTGCGAGGGCCTGCCTGGGTGCATATCGCGAAGATTACGGGGATAGACGGGCTTGTGCAGGTTTTTGCCGGTCAGGGCAGGTAGATGGTCATCTCCAGGAGCTCGGCGGTGAGACGGGGCGGCAGGTCGACGGCGATGGACATGTCCTCGGCCGAGATGAACCCGCCGACGTTCGCCCGCACCTCGGCCACCCGCTCGGCGAGCTCGGGCGTCATGCCCGGCAGGCCGGCGATCACGTTCACGGGCGCGTGGTTGACGTCGACCAGCCCGCCGTCGTCGTACTGCCGGGGCAGGTCGGGACGCCCGATGCGCAGCTCACGGGCCAGCGACGGGTCGCGCTCCACCAGCTCGCGGGCCTGCTGGCGCAGTTCGCGGCGGTGCTGGGCGAAGGCCACGGCATGGTCGTTGGGGGTCTCCGTGCGTTCGAAGACCTTCCTGCGGATGACCAGCGAGTGGATCGTGCCGCCGAGCCAGCTGCCGGTCGAGCCGATGACCGCGAGGGCCTCCGCGAAGTCGGAGCCGTTGTCCGCCAGCCCGACCACGACGGCGACCATGCCGATGGCGTAGATCGCCGCGGACAGCGCCAGCATCGTGCTGCGCAGCTTCGCCGCCGCGTACGCCATGGTGAACGGCGTGGCGGCGCCGCAGGTCAGCAGCGGCGCGAGGGCCCACAGGACGCTCGCGGCGCCGTTGCCCGACGGCGCCGGCGGCGGGACGCGGGGCGGGAACGGCGGCTGGTAGGGGTGGCCGTGCGGGCCGGCGGGCCCCGGCGCGCCGTACGGGCCGGGGGGCGCCGGGCGGGAGTAGGGGGCCAGCCCGTGCTGGTCGAGATGAGGCGGAAAGAACGGGTCTGCGGCCGGTCGGGGGTTCGGCGGGGCGTACGGAGGACGTCCTTGCTCGGGCCGGGGACGCCGACCTTGCGCGGGCCCCTGCCCTTGCGCGGGCCCCTGCCCTTGTGCAGGCCCGTGCCTCTGCGTGGGCTCTTGCCTCTGCGTGGGGTCTTGCGCGGGGCGCGGCCGGCCCTGGCCGGGCCACGGCTGCCCCTGCTCCTGGTGCGGCCGTCCCTGTTCCTGGTGCGGCCGTCCCTGCTCCGGCAACGGCCGCGCCGCCTGGCGGGGCCGTGGGGCCGTGGGGCCGTTCGGGTCCAGCTGGTGGGGACGTGGCACCGTCGGCCCATTCTGATCACCAGGCTGGGGGGAGGAGCCTCCCGGTGGCCCCGATCCTGGGCCCCCGTGGCCGTTGGTGGGGTGCATACCGCGAACAATACGGCCTCCGGTAGGCTCCCGCATCGGCCACAAGGACCACATGCCCAGGCCGATTAGTCCCCCAAAATCGTGATGATTGTGGAAAACCCGGAGATGGCCGGGGCTCGTGCATTCACGGGGACGCCTATGTGCGCCATGATGTTGAACCGTGGCTCGTATACCAGGAGAAGGGCTGGCGAAGGGTCTGGCCGTCACCTTCCGCCACATGCTGAACAGGGCGGACACGCGGCAGTACCCGGAAGTGCAGCCTGATCTGCCCGCCCGCAGCCGCGGGGTCATCGCCCTGGTCGAGGAGAACTGCACGGTCTGCATGCTGTGCGCCAGGGAGTGCCCCGACTGGTGCATCTACATCGACTCCCACAAGGAGACCGCGCCGGCCCCCGAGGGGGGACGCCCGCGAGCCCACAATGTGCTCGACCGCTTCGCGATCGACTTCTCCCTGTGCATGTACTGCGGCATCTGCATCGAGGTGTGCCCGTTCGACGCCCTGTTCTGGTCGCCCGAGTTCGAGTACGCGGAGTACGACATCCGCAACCTCCTCCACGAGAAGGACAGGCTCGGCGAGTGGGCGCAGACGGTGCCGATCCCGCCCGCGCACGAGCCGAACGCCGAGCCCCCCAAAGAGATCGCCGCCGCCGAACGCGCCGCCTCCCGCCCCGCCCCCACCCGTCCCGGCACCGCCTCCGGCCCCGCCCCCGACCGCCCCAGCGCCGCCTCCGGCCCCGCCCCCGACCGTCCCGGCACCGCCTCCGGCCCCGCCCAGCCCTCGGCCGGTGCCGCCGCCCCGTCCGAGACCTCTTCCGGCTCCCCGTCCGCGGCCCCGTCCAGCCCCGCTGCCGCCGCATCCGGGGTTCGGCCCGCGGCTGCCTCCGAGGCTCAGCCCGGGGCCGCGGCCGGACCGGGGGCCACGACGGGCGGGGCGTCGCCGGGACGTACGGCGCACGCCGCCGTCCGCGCGATCAGGCCCCCAGGCGCGCTCCCCAAGAAGCCCGCCGCCCCACCGCCTGCAGCCCCGCCCGCCGCACCCTCACCCCCTGCGGCCCCACCCCCCGCCGCCCGGGAAGAGGCCGCGGAGCCCTCGAGTCCGGAGACCGGCTCCGAGCCCGCACCGCGGACCGGCTCCAAGCCCGCACCGCGGACCGGCTCCGAGTCTGGACCGCGGACCGGCCAAGGGCCGGGACGGAGACCGGAGGCGGCGCCGCACACAAGGGAGCGCCCGGAGGACTCCGAGGCGCGACCAGAACCAGGGCCGTCCGAGGGGCGGCCGAAGCCGGAGCCGTCCGAGGCGCGACCGGAGCCAGGGCCGTCCGACGGGCGGCCGGAGACGGGGACGGTGGGGGAGTCGTGAGCTCCGCGCCGCCCGGCCTGTGGCCCCCCACGGGGCAGGAGATCGTCTTCCTTCTGCTCGGCGTGGTGGCGGCCGGGGCGGCGCTGCTCGTGGTCACCACGCGCCAGATCGTGCACGCCGCCCTGTGGCTGGTCGTCTCCTTCGGCGCGCTCGCCGGGTGCTACCTGGTGCTCACCGCCGAGTTCGTGGCCTGGGTGCAGGTGCTCATCTACGTCGGCGCCGTCGTCGTGCTGCTTTTGTTCGGCGTCATGCTGACCCGCGCGCCGATCGGCCCGTCCACCGACCTGGACTCGGGGAACAAGACGGTGGCCGCGGTGGTCGCCGTGGCGACGGCCGCCGTCCTGGTCACCACCGTGATCGACGGGTTCCGCACCGCCTACGCCCCGCTGGAGCCGGGCGAGGGCGCCGCGAAGCCACTGGGGGCGAGCATCTTCCGTACCTGGGTGCTGCCCTTCGAGGCGCTCTCCGTGCTGCTGCTGGCGGCGCTGATCGGCGCGATCGTGCTCTCCCGTACCGACATCGGCGGAAAGGATTGACGTGCACGTCGTCTATCCCGTCGTGCTCGCCGCGCTGTTGTTCTCGATCGGCGTGTACGGCGTGCTGGCCCGGCGCAACACGATCCTCGTGCTCATGTCGGTGGAGCTGATGCTCAACGCCGTCAACCTCAACCTCGTGACCTTCGACGTCTGGCTCAAGGACGCCCTGCACGGCGGGCAGGTGCTGACCCTGTTCGTCATCGTGATCGCCGCGGCGGAGCTGGGCGTCGGGCTGGCGATCGTCCTGGCGGTGTTCCGCAACCGGCGCACCATCGAGATCGACCGCCTCCGCGACCTGGCCGAACCCGATTCGGACCCGGACCCGGCCGCCGGCTCACAGGACCGCCCGCACGACGCCGAGACCATCCCGGCCCGAGGCGGTGCGGCATGAGCGCCGGTGCGGTGCGGGCCGACCGGCGGTCACATCCGAGCCTGAGGCGGTGCGGCATGAGGGCCGCGGACGCCGGAGTCGTGGGCGGTGGCGCATGAACGCTCTGCCCGGGCTCGCGGCGGTGGCGGTGGTGCTGCCCTTCCTCGGTGCGGTGGCCGGTCTGCTGGGCACCCGCCTGCCCCGCCGCGGCCGGCCGCCCGGGACGGTCGATCGGGCGGTGTACCGGAGGGCGGCGTGGTTCGCCGTCGCCCCCACGGCGCTCGCCACCGTGCTCGCCGTCTGGGTGCTGGTGACCTACCTGGGCGACCTGCCGTCCGGCTTCACGACCTACGTCCCGATGCACGAGGGCCCCCGGCAGCCCGCCGGCGCCATCGAGAGCACCCTGTCGGTGGTCGGCACCGGGGCCGTCCCGATCACCATCGGCCTGCGCGTCGACGAACTGGCCGCCGTCATCGCGGTGCTGGTGGGGTGCGTGGCGCTCGCCGTGCAGATCTACTCGACCGGGTACATGCGCGACGAACGCCGCTACCCCTCCTACAGCGCGTTCATCAGCCTGTTCACCAGCGCCATGCTGCTGGTCGTCTACGCCGCCGACCTGCTGGTGCTCTACGTGGGCTGGGAGGTCATGGGCCTGTGCTCCTACCTGCTCATCGGCCACTGGTGGGAGGACCGCGCCAACTCGCGGGCGGCGGTCAAGGCGTTCCTGGTGACCCGGGTCGGCGACGTCGGCTTCCTGTTCGGCCTGTTCACCCTGGGCCTGGCCGCGGGGAGCTTCCGCGTCTCCACGGTGCTGGACCGGGTGCCCCACATGTCCACCGGCACGCTGGTCGCGGCGACGCTGCTCCTGCTGCTCGGCGTGGCCGGCAAGAGCGCCCAGGTGCCGCTGCACACCTGGCTGCCGGACGCGATGGCGGGCCCCACGCCGATCAGCGCGCTCATCCACGCCGCCACGATGGTCGCGGCCGGCATCTTCGTCGTCGCCCGGCTGTACCCGGCGTTCCTGGGCGCCCGACCCTCGCTGGACCTGCTCGCCGTGATGGCCGCCCTCGGCATGCTCGGCGCGGCGCTGGCCGCCCTGGCCCAGGACGACCTGAAACGGGTGCTCGCCTACTCGACGATCAGCCAGCTCGCGTACATGGCGGGCGCCCTGGCCGCCGGGTCCGACCAGGCCGCGATCTTCCACCTGGTCACCCACGGCGCCTTCAAGGCGCTGCTGTTCCTGTGCGCGGGAGCGGTGATCCACGCCGTCGGCTCCAACCTGATGAGCGACATGGGCGGGCTGCGACGGTCCATGACCGTCACCTTCCCGGCCATGACCATCGGCTTCGCCGCCCTCATGGGGTTGCCCCCCGCCAGCGGGTTCTTCAGCAAGGACGCCGTGCTCGCCGCCATCGAGCACGCGGCCACCGGAACCGCGCCGCTGACCGACGCCGCCGCGTGGCTGCTGTACGCCTGCGCCCTGGTGACCGTGGCGGTGACCGGCGCGTACGCGACCCGCGCGTGGCTTCGTACGTTCTTCGGGGCGAGCCGCGTGCGCCACGTCCCGCTGCCGGAGCCCGAGCCGGGCGTGGCCCACGTCTGGGACGGGCGTGAGGCTCCGGCGTCGATGCTGTGGCCGATCGGCGTCCTCGTCGTCCCGGCTCTGCTGCTCGGGTTCGCCGGCGCCGGCCTGGTCGAGTGGTCCTCGGCGGTGATCAGCCTGCTCGTGGCGCTGCTCGGCGCGGGCGTCGTGTACGCGTCCTGGCGCGCCGACCCGGCGGCCGACCCGGCCCGGGTGCTCGGGCCGCTGCGGACGCCGTGCGAGCGGGCCTTCTACGTGGACGCGGTGTACCACCGGCTGTTCGTCGCCCCCGTCCTGTGGCTGGCGAGAGCCGTCGCCCGGGCCGACGACACGGTCGTGGACGGGGCCGTCCAAGGGTCGGGACGGCTCGCGGTCGGCGTCTCGGGCCTGCTGCGGCGCGGCCAGACGGGCAACGCGCAGCTGTACCTGACGGGCGTCCTCGCCGGCGTCCTGATCATCGTCATCGGAGCGGTGGTGCTGGGATGAGCGCGGTCGGCGTCAGCGTGGTGGTGTCGCGATGAGCGCGGTCGTCGTCGGAGCCGAGGGCGGTCGCCGCCGGGGCGGTGGTGTCGTGGTGAGCGCGGTCGTCGTCAGGGCCGAGGGCGGTCGCCGCCGGAGCGGTGGTGTCGTGGTGAGCGGAGTCTTCGCCGGGGCGGTGGTGTCGTGATGAGCGCGGTGGTCGTCGGGCTGCTCGCCGTTCCCCTGGCGGGGGCGCTGCTCCTGGTGCTGTTCCCCGGCCCCGGGCGGTGGCCCTGGTACGGGGCGGTGGTGTCCGGGGTGACGCTGGTGCTCGCCCTGGGGCCCCTGGCCCGGTTCGACTACGCGCGGGCCGCGCGGCCGCAGTTCGAGATCGACGCCGCGTGGATCCCGGGCCTGGACCTGCGCTTCCACCTCGGCATCGACGGCATCTCGCTTCCCCTGGTCGTGCTCACCGCGCTGCTGACCTTCCTGTGCTTCGTGTACCTGGTGCGCCACCGGCCGGAAGAGGGCCGCGTCCGGTCCCTCGTGATCACGCTGCTGGTGCTCGAAGTCGGGATGATCGGGACATTCCTCGCGCTCGACCTGTTGCTGTTCTTCGTGTTCTTCGAGATCGTGCTCGTCCCGATGTACTTCGTCATCGCCGTGTGGGGCGGCGGGGGACGCCGGGCGGCGGCGGTGAAGTTCATCCTCTACACGCTGCTCGGCTCGGCCGTCCTGCTCCTCGGCCTGCTGCTGGTCTGGGCGCACACCGGCACGCTGGACATGGCACTTCTCGCCCGGCGGCACGGCGCCGGGATGTCCCACGGCGTGCAGGTCCTCGCCTTCCTCGCCATCGGCCTCGGCCTGGCCGTCAAGGCGCCGATGTGGCCGCTGCACACCTGGCTGCCCGCCGCGCACACCGAGGCCCCGACCGTCGGCTCGGTGCTGCTCGCCGGCGTGCTGCTGAAGATGGGCACCTACGGGTTCGCCCGCATCGCCATCCCCATCGTGCCGGAGGGGGCCGCCGCGCTCGCCCCCTGGCTCGGCGCGTTCGCGGTCGCCGGCATCGTGTACGGCTCGCTGGCCTGCCTGGCCCAGCGCGACCTCAAACGCATGATCGCCTACTCCTCCGTCGGGCACATGGGGTTCGTGCTGCTCGGGCTGGCGACGCTGACCCCCGTCGGGATGAACGCGGCCCTGTTCGGCAACATCGCCCACGGTCTGATCACCGGCCTGCTGTTCTTCGTCGCGGGCGGGATCAAGGAGCGGTACGGGACGGCCGACATGTCGCGGCTCGGCGGCGGCATGCTGGCCCGGATGCCCTACGTCGCCTCGCTGCTGACCTTCGCCTGCGTGGCCTCCCTCGGGCTGCCCGGTCTGGCCGGGTTCTGGGGCGAGATGCTCGCGCTGCTCGGCGCCTTCCAGCCGGCGCAGGGACTCTCCCGGCCGCTGTTCCTGGTCTTCATGGCCGTCGGCGGCCTCGGCACCGTCCTCACCGCGGCGTACTTCCTGCGCATGCTCTCCCGCGTCACCCACGGCCGGCCGCCCGACGCCGGGCCGGTGCCGGGAGAGCCCCTGGCGGAGGCGCCACCCGGCGAACCCGCGCCCTTCGGTGAACCCGTGGTCTTCGGTGAACCCTCGGTCTCCGGCGAACCCGCGATCTTCGGCGAACCTGCGTCCGAGGAAACCCCGGGCGGCGTCCCCGAGGAAACCTGGGGCGAGGTCCCCGCAGGGGCTCCGGGCGGCGCGCCTGCGCAGGTTCAGGGCGCCGCGCCTCCAGAGGTTTCGGGCGGTGTTCCGGTGGCGGTGGCGGGCGGTGTGCCCGCGCCTCGCGGGCCGATGCCGGATGTGAGCGCGTACGAGCTGGCGGCGTGGACGCCCCTGGTGGTCCTCACCGTGGCGCTCGGGCTGTGGCCCAAGGCGCTGCTCGCCGTCACCGACCCGGCGGTCCAGGCGTTCCTGGGGGCACGATGATCCAGTCCATCGACTACGCGGCCATCGCGCCGCCGCTGATCCTCGCGGTGGTGGCCGGGGCGGTGCTGCTGCTCGACGCGTTCCTGCCCCGCGGCGGGCGCACGACCACGGCGCTCGGTTTCCTCACGCTGGCCGGCGTCCTCGCCGCGCTCGCCGTGGTCGCCGCGCAGGCCCTGCGGGGCGGGCGCCTGGCGACCTTCTGCGTGCCCGCGGGCCTGAACGGAGGCGCAGGCGGCGCAGGAGGCACACCAGGCACAGGGGGCGCGGCCGGCGCAGGGAGCGCAGGCGGTGCCGCCTCCTCCTGCTCGTTCGTGGTCGACGGCGTCACCCTCGTCTTCGGCGCCGTCGTGCTCTGCGCCGCCGTCGTGGTCGTCCTGCTGTCCATGGCGCAGCTCGCCGACCGGACGATCCCGCCCGGCGAGTGGCACTTCCTGCTGCTGTGCACCCTCACCGGCGCGGTCACCCTGCCGGCGTCCCGCGACCTCATCATGCTGGTGGTCTCGCTGGAGCTGGTCTCACTGCCGGTCTTCGCGCTCGCCGCGCTCAAGCGGTACGACGCGCGGGGCTCGGAGGCCGCGCTCAAGCTGTTCCTGGTCTCGGTGATCTCGACGGCCGTGATGCTCTTCGGCGTCTCGCTGCTGTACGGCGTGACCGGGTCGGTCCACCTCGACCGCATCGCCGCCCGGCTCCCCGTCTCGGCCTCCGCCTTCCCCCGCATGTACGTCGACTTCGTCGCGTCGGGCGGGGCGGCGGCGGACGGGCCCGGCCAGGTGCCCGCCGGCGTCCTCACCGTGGGCGTCGTGCTGGTGCTCGCCGGGTTCGCGTTCAAGGTCGCGGCGGTGCCGTTCCACTTCTGGGCCGGGGATGTCTACCAGGGCGCCCCGGTGCCCGTGGCGGCGCTGCTGTCGGTCATCTCCAAGTCCGCCGGGTTCGCCGGGTTGATCCTCGTCCTGACCACGGCGCTGGCCGGCCAGGCGGGGATGTGGAGACCGCTCGTGGCGGTGCTCGCCGCGCTCACCATGACCGCCGGCAACCTGCTGGCCCTGCGGCAGCGCCACGCCGTGCGGCTGCTGGCGTGGTCGTCGGTCGCCCAGTCCGGGTACATCCTCGCCCCGCTGGGCGTGGCGGGCAAGGCGGCCGTGTCCGCGTCCATCGCCTACCTGGCGATCTACGCGGCCATGAACATCGGCGCGTTCGCCGTGGTCATGGCGGTCAGCAGGACGGCGGAGCGCAACGAGCTGGACGACTACCGCGGCCTGGCCTTCCGCGCCCCGGTGCCGGCGCTCGCGCTGGCGTTCTTCCTGATCTGCCTGGCCGGGCTGCCGCCGGGACTGGCGGGCATGTTCGCCAAGATCGTGGTGTTCCGCGAGATCGTCCAGGGCGGCGCGGGTTGGCTGGCCGTCGTCATGGCCGTCAACACCGTGATCGGGCTCTACTACTACATCGGCTGGACCGCCCGGCTGTTCGCCCCCGTCCCCGCCACCCGCCCGGTGACCGGCCCCGCCACCGGCCCGGTCACCGTGCCTGCCACCGGCCCGGACGAGGGTGACCGCGTCGACCGGCTCGCCGGGCGTGCCCCCTCCCGGGCGGTCACGGTCGCGATCGCGCTCGGGCTGGCGGCCTCCGTGGCCTTCTCGATCGCCCCGCAACTGGTCCTCTCCGTGGCCGGCTGACCTCGCCGCCCGACCCCTCCTCCACCCGCCCCGCCGCCCGAATCCTCCTCCGTCCGCCCCGCCGTCCGAATCCCTCCCGCGCACCCCACCGTCCGGACTCCTTCTCCGCACGCTGCATTGTCCGAACGACTCCTCCGCCCGCTCCGCCGTCCGGACCCCTCCCGCGCACGCCCCACCCGTCTTTTCCCTTGTCCTTTGTCCTTTGTCCCAGCGTGCCGACGACGGTCTTTTCCCAGCGTGCTGACATCGCGCGCCCGCCTGCCCCGGTCGCGCGGCTGGGAACGTTGGGGCAGGCCGCGAACGTTGCCAGTAGTGAGCGCAGCGTTCCGAGAGGGGGAAGCGTGCACAACAACGGCCTGCGTACCGCAGTGCTCATGGGCGCCTTGTCGGCTCTGATCCTGATCGCGGGATCATGGCTGGGAGGCGGCCGGGGCGTGCAGGTCGCCGTGCTCGTCGCCCTGGCCGCCAACGCGGTCGCCTACTTCTTCTCCGACCGCATCGCCCTGTCGGCCATGCGGGCCCGCCCGGTCGGCGAGGTCGAGCAGCCCGGCCTGTACCGCATCGTCCGCGAGCTGTCGACCGACGCCCGCCAGCCGATGCCGCGCCTATATCTGTCGCCCACCGTGCACCCCAACGCCTTCGCCACCGGCAGGAACCCGCGCAACGCGTCCATCTGCCTCACCTACGGCATCGTGCGATTGCTGGACGAGCGGGAGCTACGGGGCGTGATCGCCCACGAGCTCTCCCATGTATACAACCGCGACATCCTGATCTCCTCGGTGGCCGCGGCGCTGGCCACGATCATCACCTACTGCAGCTATCTCGCGGTCTTCTTCGGCGGCTCCGCGGACGACGACGAGGGGCCGGGGTTCATCGGCGCGCTGCTGATGATGTTCCTCGGCCCGGTCGCCGCCGGGATGATCCAGATGGCGATCTCCCGGTCCCGCGAGTTCCAGGCCGACGAGTCGGGCGCCCTGCTCACCGGCGACCCGCTCGGGCTGGCCTCGGCGCTGCGTAAGATCGAGATGGGCGCGCGCGACCTGCCCCTCCCCGAGGAGAGCCGGCTGACCTCCGCCTCCCACCTCATGATCGCCAACCCGTTCCGCGGGGCAGGGGTGGGCAGGCTGTTCTCCACCCACCCCTCCACGGCCGCCCGGGTGGCCCGCCTCGAACGCATGGCCGGCTACCGCCGCTGACCAACGGGAGGACCGTCCCGGCCTGCCTCACCATCGAACTGCGTGCGATCGTCCTCGGCACGCGCCAGACCTGTCCGCTCGCCAGGTCCCGGACCACGAACGCCTGGGCCCCTTCGCTGTAGTACGCGACGCGCCGCCGTCCCGGCTGACTTGAGCGGAGCGGCGACGTTCGTCTCGTTCTCCGAGGTCGGCTCGGAGTGGTTCTGCGGGAAGGGCGAGGAGCCCGATCGGGACGGGGGGTCTAGGAGCGGTCGTGCGCGGGGTCGGTCTCCTCGGCCTTGAGGGCGGGCAGGCCGTCGATGCTCTCCCGGTTGTGCTTGGCGCGGTAGGCGCGCCTCTGCCGCACGTCTTTGCGCTCTCCCCACTCGTCGAGCAGGGTGCGATCCTCGTCGAAGGACATGTGCGGCACGGCGAAGCCGCAGGAGTCGGCGATGCGGTCGCATTCCACGACGATGACCGACCGCACGCCCGGGTGAGGCCCGAAACGCCCGAGCAGCCGGGCGAACTCCGGGTCGCCGCTGGTGAGGACGCGGCCCCGGCCGGACAGGCGCACGATGTTCGGGGCGCCGGAGAACGCGGCGAACATGATGGTGATGCGCCCGTTCTCGCGGAGGTGCGCGATGGTCTCGACGCCGCTGCCGTCGAGGTCGAGATAAGCGACGGTGGTGTCGTCCAGCACGGCGAAAGTGTCGGCGTATCCCTTGGGAGACATATTGACGTGCCCGCCGCTCTCAGGTGCGGTGGCGACGAAGTAGACCGGCTGCTCGGAGATGAACGTGCGCAGCCGGTCGTTCAACGCGTCGTAGACCTTGGCCATTTAGCCCTCCTAAGACCCGATATATCGGACTTTATAGGAGAGGGCATCGGTCATTCCCCGGGGAGATCGGTCATTCTCCGGGAAGCCACCAGGTGTAGATCTTGCCGCGTACCCTGAATGAGTCGATCTTCTTCAGCGCGCCGTCGGACGGGTCGACCCTGCTGGCCGTCACCCGCGTCAGCGTGCCGTCGTCGCTGGAGCGCAGCCGCCAGAGCGTCAGCTTGCCGGACTCGTCCCAGTCGAGCCGGTAGGGGCTCTCGGAGGAAGGGACGTTCAGGTCGACGGCCGGTGAGACCGCGTCCGTGGACAGGTCGTACAGCCGCAGGCGTGGCCTGCCGGACGTCGGGACGATCACGACCCCCACCGTGACGCCGTCGTCGGCGAGCGCGATGGGCGAGTTGTTCGACACGACCTGCGGCACCTCCCGGCTCTCGCCGGCCTGGCCGTCGGTGTCGTACACCGTGAACTCGGTGGTGTTGTCCGCGGTCGTGCGCGACAGCAGAACGCGCCGGCCGTCGGGGCTGAACCCCTGCACATCGTCCTTACCGGGCAGCTTCACGACCTCACCCGACCTCAGGTGCACGACGAGCGTCGGCAGCTTGCCGCTCGCGTCGCCGTAGTCGACCACGACGGTGTCTCCGTCGTGGGAGAGCGTGGCCGCGACGTCCTCCATGCCCAGCCTCTTCGGCAGCTTGGCCGAGGAGCCGGGGAGGCCGTGGCTGCGGCCGCTCGCCACGTCCTTCCACACCAGCTTGTGGTCGGACCTGCGGAAGTACACCACCCGCGAGCCGTCGCCGCTGACCGCGAACGGGGCGCTCGACTCCTTGTCCGGCCTGCCGTCGGCGCCGCGCGGGTACACGGTGGCCTCCGGCACCTTCACGGTCTTCCCGTCGCGCAGGCTCAGCGTCCACGAGCCGCACGGGGTGACGTAGTCACCCTTGGCGCAGCTCGCCACCCAGGCGTACCTGACCGCCTTGCCGCTCGCTGTGTTCGTAGTGTGCGTGGTGTGTGTGGTCTCCCGGGTCTTCGCGGTGGAGGCGGCTCCCGTGAACGCCTCCGCCGGGCCGGTGAGGGCGGTGGCGGTGGCCATGGCGGCCATCGCCAGCAGTGCCATTGTGCGCGTCCGCTTCATGCGTGATCCTCTCGTCACCCTCAATAGATGCAGGTCTCCGACGAAAAGTTGAGTCACGATTCAGCGTCGGCCGAGCCCCGACCGGCGACCACAAAACGACGGCAGCCACAATCAGCTTTCAATCGCGATATGTCGCGCTATGTCGATGCGTTATGCCCCGTCAATCGACGCAATTCGGTCATTCGAGCGGTGGAGGTCGCGTTCGATACGTGTGCTCACGTTGCTCAGCACGAGCAGGCGCATGAAGTCCTCCCTGGGCAGCCCGCTGAGCCCGAGGGCGGCGCGGGATGCGGCGCTCGCCGCCTCGGCCGGTGAGGCGTTAAGGGCGCTCCGGAGGACGACCAGCGTCTGACTTGCCAGATCCAGCCGGTCCGTCTCACTCCCGCCGGGTGCATCTCGGAGCATCTTCGCCCGTATGTCACCGGCCTGCCGGCTCAATTCGGAGCGCAGGGCGTCTCGTTCTCCCTGGGCCGGCTCGCCATGATCAAGTATTCGCATGACCTTACCGGGAAGTGGACCTTCGAGTGAGGCGGCCGCGATGACGATGGAGACGACCTGTCTGAGGACGGCAGAGGCCATCGCCGGGGACGGATCGTCGAGGATCCGCGCGAACTCCGGCTCGTCCAGGAAGGGCGCTCGGGGATACCGGTACGCGGCTGGAACGAGGGGGTCCGGGAGCGCATCGGTGATCTTGAAGACGTATCGGGGAGATCGCAACCACGCGGGAGTCAGCGGCTGTCCGCTGATCTTCTTTCCCAGTGCGAGGACGCGCGCTTTGAGTTGCTCGGTCGTAAGACCTTGCCGCAGGCCCACTTCGGCCAGAATGCCGTCCAATGCGGCTGGATGAGCTCCCGATCGTCGCTCGGGGTCGAGGAGTTCGAAGGCGGTTTCGGTCACGCCGTCTACGGCGTAACCGATGGAGCTGTCCAGCTCGACGTTCCAGTGGACGTTGAAAGCTCGGCCCCCTTCGGAGAGCGACTCCAGGATGACGTTCCTCGAGCCCTGGTATCCACCTGGTTCGTACGCGATCGTCCAATCGCCGATCGTGGCGAGCTGCACCAGTTCAGCTGTGTCGTCTTCTTCGAGTTCCTCGATCTCGTCTTCCGTGGCCCACAGCCCGGTCTCCACGTCCGCGCCGAACCTGCGCGCCACCTCGTCCAGGTCACGCTCCTGACACCAGGTCAGGCACGGTTGCCTCGACAGGCCGGCGTGCAGTAGCTCCGAGTACTGCGCATCGGCGGAGCTCATATCGTCACCTCGGAAACGTGGTCCGCCGGGGAGCAAGCGTCAACACCGTACAGCTCCGCCTTGGCGCGGCGCCCGTGGTCACACCCGACATGTACGTGGGGAGTGGCCCGAGGCACAGGAGAGAGCGCGTGCCCTGGTGGACGGCGCGCTCGGCCATGTGCCCCGGATGTGCCCCCCGCGGGCTCCGCCCGATGAGCCGGCAGGTCGGAGCCGTGAAACTCGACCGGCTAGCGGTAGTTCGTGAACTGCAGGGCGATGTCGAGGTCCTTGCCCTTCAGCAGCGCGATGACATCCTGGAGCTCGTCCTTCTTCTTCGAGCTGACCCGCAGCTCCTCCCCCTGGATCTGCGCCTTGACCCCCTTGGGCCCCTCATCTCGGATGATCTTCGAGATCTTCTTCGCGTGCTCCTGGTCGATGCCCTCCTTGAGGCCGACGACCAGGTGGTACTCCTTGCCGGACAGCTTCGGCTCGCCCGCGTCCAGCACCTTCAGCGACAGCCCGCGCTTGATGATCTTCTCCTTGAACACGTCAAGGACGGCGCTCGCGCGTTCCTCGCTGTTGGCCTTGATCTCGATGTTGTTCTGACCCGACCAGGCGATGCCCGCGCCCGTGCCCTTGAAGTCGAAGCGGTGCCCGACCTCCTTGACCGTCTGGTTCAGCGCGTTGTCGACCTCCTGACGGTCGATCTTGCTCACCACGTCGAAACTGCTGTCGGCCATCGGTATAGGTGTCCTCTCTCGTCCCTCCGACCCTAGCGACCCAGGAGGTGTCGCGTGTGGATCAGGGCGTCGGCGGCCGTTGTCACAGCCGCCCCGGAAGTCCGCTATTCTTCTACCTGTCGCCGCGAGAGCGAAGACACGGCAGGTTGCCCGAGTGGCCAAAGGGAGCGGTCTGTAAAACCGTCGGCTCAGCCTACCCAGGTTCGAACCCTGGACCTGCCACACAAGCCAGCACGGCCCCTGACCAGCAGAGATGCGGTCAGGGGCCGTTCTTGTCATGTCCGGCTGTGTCCGACCGTCACCGGCTCTCTACGGGTGATCGTGCCCAATGCGTGCCCAAGGATCGGCCGGCGGTGTTCGGGTGTGGCGTATGGCATGCTCGCCCGTGGACGTACTTCGCGTAGACCCGCTAGCTACTTGCCCCTGAAAAAGAGGCTTTGAGGCTCGGGCGGATCTTGCCGGTCGGTTGAGGCTTGATCGAGTTGGCTGGGTGTCGGCTCTGCCGGAGCAGCAGCCGGTAGTCAGCCGCCGATCACGGCCATCCGCTGCAGGTTGTAGGCGAAGATCCCCAGCCCGGCCCAGGTCTGAGCGCCTCCGAGACGGCGTAGCCGGGTCCGGCGGAGTCCGAATGTCCGCTTGAGGTGACTGATACGGGCTTCGACTCCCACCCGCCAGTTGCGCATCCGCCGGAAGCTGCGGGTGTGCTCGTACTCACGCCGGGACTTGCTGAGGGTGCCACCACGCTGCAGGCCGATGTGCCGCACCCCCAACTCGGCCAGGGCCTTGTCTGCTGCCGCGGTACCGAATCCGCGATCGCCGACGACGGTGGCCGGGACACGGCCGGTCCGCTCGATGACCTGCTCGACAGCCGGGACAAGTTGGGGAGCATCACTGGGATTGCCCTTGTTCAGCCGATGGAAGCAGATGAAGCCACGTTCGTCTTCGGCCACCAGCAGGGTGTAACCGAACTGGGTCGGGTGCTGGGGCTTGCCCTTGCGGATCGGACGGGCATCGGGGTCGGCCAGCGACACCATCCGGTCGGGGATGGTGCGGTTGCCGGCCAGGCGTTGCGTGGTCTGAGCCAGCAGCCGACCGGTGCCCGACACCGTCTGCTCCAGATCGTTGATCAGGCGTGCGAGCCGCCTGGAGGGCCGACGCGATAGGGCACGGCGGGCATTGCGGATCACCTGCGCCACCTGCGCCGACGTCGTGGCCGCGATGCCGGCGATCTCGCCGGTGAGCCGATCGATCTCCCCCAGCGCCTGGCCGGTGCGCCGCCGCAGGGTGCGGCTGATCTGCTTCAACCGGCGCCCCGCTGAGCGGCTGCGGTTGCGAAACGGGGTCCGGATCGCCGCGCCCGCCGCTTTGATGCGCCGTACCAGCCCGCCCAGTTTTCGGACCCCGTGCTCCAGAAGGTCGGCATCGGTGGGGTGGTCGATGTCGGCTTCGACCACGGTGGTGTCGATGCGCAGCTTGTGTCCTCGCAGTAGCTTGTCCTCCGTCAGCTTGCCCACCAGTGCGGTGTTGAGCTGGTCGAACACCTCTGGTCCCGCCCGCCGGACCAGTTTGATCAACGTCGTTGAGTGCGGCACCCGCCCATCCAGTGGAATGCGGCAGAAGCGACGCCAGCTGATGGAATCGGCGACTTCCCGGCACAGCGATTCATAGCCCAGCTGGTAGCGGTGTTTCAGGTACAACATTCGCACCAGGCAGGAGATCGGCACCGACGGGCGCCCCAGCCGGGCGTGGAACAACCCTCTCCAGGGTGCAATGAACCGCTCATCATCAAGGTAGGCGTCGATCCGGGCCAGCTCCTGCGGTAGCCGCGTCACCTCCTCCGGCAGCAGCGTCTCCCACAACGCGATCTGTTGCCCCGAGACACGCAGCACCGGTTACCACCTCCGGCGGGAACGACATCGACGTCATTCTCAACCGGCCGAGCCTGCCAGCGCTGTGATTGCCGAGGTCAGAAGTGCCTACCTCGAACCCTTCTTCAGGGGCAAGTAGCTAGGGTCACGCGGTCCTCAGACGCCACCCTTCGAGGTGGGTCGGCGCGATGGTGTGCTGCGGGTACCAACCCCACTCCTCGCATTGATCGCCGGTCACGGGCGTCTTGCCGTCGGTCTTTCTCACCCGCCATGCCTCGATGGCGTAGTCCACGTTGTATCCGTCCACGCCATATTCGGCGATCAACCGGGTTCTCGGCGGCACGGTCGTCTCCAGGTTCACCCCGATGGAGGTCGTGCGGCTCATCTCGATAGTGGCACTGACGTTGGCGGTGAGATAGGGCCCCGGGGTCGCGGTGACCCCGGTCGTGGCCGCGACGCGGAACGTTTGGGATCTCGATGACGAGATCGTGTATCTGACAGGGGAGTCGGTGCCGTTATCAAGTAGCTGCCCGTCGCTGACGAGGAACTGGGGCGTGACGGACAGCGTCGTGAACCGATACCCTTCCCAAACTGCCACCCCCCTGCTGTAGGCGATGAGCTTCCATTCGGTTATCCCGTTGGGGCAGGGCACGATCGCGCCGGCGTTGGCCGCGGTCGGGGTGACCGTCACGGCCAGCACGGAGAGCAGGATCGCCATCGAGGTGATGCCACCGAGCCGGGTGCGCCGCCTTCGCCCGGCTCCTGATCGGGTTCGCTTCGCCGAACCGTTTTTCGGTACGTTCATATTGCCCTCCCAGTGCTGATTCGACGCGGAAGCAGTACGGCGACAGGCCTATCTACCGGGCGTCGGCATGCATGATTAAGGACGTCCGGAGTTCTGTGAATGGGTCCGCTCGCGAAAGTCATGTGAACGATGCCGGCGCCCACATCATCTACGGGCCCCCGGAACTTGACCAGGGCCCAAATTGAGTGAGCGTTTCATCCTGATTTGTGCGGCCGCGCGTTTCCCGTGTCCGCGGGGGGCAGTGGCTGTCCTGCAGCGGTGCGCCGCCGACGCGGGTGCGGGTGCGGGTGTAGCGGACCACGGGGCCCTGTCGTGCGCAGCATCCCGACGATCTGCTGGACGAGCAGGACGCCGCCGAGTACCTCGGCGTGAGCTACGCCGCGGTCCGCCATGACCGGGCCGCAGGCCGGCTCGGCGATGCGTGGAGAGAGGTCGGTGGGGTGTCGCATGCCCGCCGCGCCGACCTCGACCAGGTGATGACCGCCCGGCCTGGACGCGGAGTCGGTGGTGGCAGGCCCTGGCTCGCAGTATGCACATTCGTTAGCCCCAATAAGGTCAGGGCGCACAATCTGTGACGTCGTCTCGCAAACCCAGACGGCTCTCGTAGATGGCCACCTTATGGGTTATCAGCTCGAGGCAGTCGTTGAGTTCGTGCATCTGTGCGAGCACCCGCTCCTGATGTTCGCGCAACACCTCCAGCCGTTCCACCTCGTTGCCTTGGCCCGCCTTGACGAGCTCGGTGTAGCGCCGGATGTCGGTCAAGGGCATGCCGGAGGCTCGCAGCCGGATGCACACGCCCAGCCAGTCGACGTCGCCCGCAGCGTAGACCCGGTGGCCTGCGGCTCCCCGCCGTACCGGCTGGGCCAGCAGCCCCTCCCGCTCGTAGAAGCGGAGTGTGTGCACGCTGAGCCCGGTGCGTTCGGCGACCTGGCCGATTCTCAAACCCGACATGTGGCCCAGTTTGACTTAGAGTCGGCTCTAGATTCTACGGTCCGAGGTATGAGATATCGCATCCTCGGCGGCACCGGCATCGAGGTCAGCACCCACTGCCTCGGCACCATGATGTTCGGCGCGTCCGGCAACCCCGACCACGATGACAGTATCCGCATCATCCACACCGCTCTCGACCACGGCATCAACTTCGTCGACACCGCCGACATGTACTCGGCGGGCGAGTCCGAGGAGATCGTGGGCAAGGCGCTGCAGGGCCGGCGCGACGAGGTGGTGCTGGCGACCAAGGTGCACTTCCAGATGGGGGACGGGCCCAACCGCAGCGGCAACTCGCGGCGTTGGATCATGCGCGAGGTCGAGGCGAGTCTCAAGCGGCTGCGCACCGACTGGATCGACCTCTACCAGATCCACCGTCCCGACCACCGGACCGACATCGAGGAGACCCTCTCCGCACTGACAGATCTGGTACGGCAGGGCAAGATCCGGGCCTTCGGCAGCTCGGCCTTCCCAGCGCACGAGACGGTTGAGGCCTACCACGTGGCTCGGCAGCGCGGCCTGTACCGCTTCCGCACCGAGCAGCCGCCGTACAACATCCTGGCCCGCGGCATCGAGGGCGACGTCCTTCCCACTGCGCAGCGGCTCGGTATGGGCGTGCTCACCTACAGCCCGCTGGGCTGGGGGTTCCTGACCGGCCGATACCGCAAGGGGCAGCAGGTCGACATGTCGCAGGGCCGCGCCGCGCTCGCGCCGGAACGGTTCGACCCGTCGGTCCCGACCACCGCAGCCAAGTTTGAGATCGTCGAGGAGCTGGTGAAGCTGGCGGACGAGGTCGGCTGCACCCTGCCGGAGCTGGCCGTCGCCTTCGTCGCGTCACACCCGGCGGTCACCTCGGTCATCCTCGGCCCGCGCACGATGGAGCAACTGGAGAGCTTGCTGAAGGGCGCCTCACTGGCGCTCGACGACGCCGTGCTCGACCGGATCGACGAGCTCGTGCCACCCGGCACCAACGTCTACCACCCTGTCGGTCTCTGGAGTCCCGCACCCCTGACCGACCTCGCGCTGCGCCGCCGCCTGCTCGGCGACCGCGCCGCGAGCTAACCCAGGAACCGTACGCGACACGATCCTGGTGTTGGGAGCGGCCGGCACGACCGGCCGGCCGCGCGCGTCGCCGTAGGCAGCTCGTGGAAGGAGCAATGACCGACCAGGGACGGCGTCGGCCGAAAAGAGGCCCGCTGCGGGACTAGGCACCAATCCCCGGGTACGCCTCTCGTAAGGACCTACTGCCGAAGTTGAGACGAGGGCTGGCGGAGTGAAGAACCCTGGATCTGAGATTCAGGGGCCGGGGTAGACGCGTTTTCGCGGTGAGACGGTAAAACCGTCGGCTCAGCCTGCCCCGGTTCGAACCCTGGACCTGCCACACCAGCAGAGAGGGCCCCTTACCAGCAGAGATGTGGTCGAGGGCTTCCTCGTTTCATCGCCCCTGAGTGACCATGATTCCCCGCTGTTTCCCGTGAGATCTGGCACGCGATCAAGACGCGATTCCCGCGCGGACGCGCACGTTTCCTGAGCCGGAGGAGTCGGTCTGCTGGGCTTGCCTGGGTCGGGGCAGGCGGGACGATCAGGCTTCCACCTCGGCCACGTACGGCCCTTGGCGTGCACCGTTTCCTACCCGGAGCCGAGGCCCCCGCCGGAGGCATGGTTTGGGGTTGCAACCTGTACCGGGGTACGGGCCTACCGTCGAGCTGTAGGGGTCGCTCGCGTGAGAGTCGGGCGGTCTTGGCACGTGGAGGGCTCATGGGGTGGGCACCGGCTGCATGCACGCTGCCGACGGAGGAACGGCCGTTGAGGGTGGCGGAGTTCGATGAGTTGTTCGCCTCGGCGCTGCGCCGGCTGGAGCGTGTGACGTCTACGCGTCTGCGGCTGGTGCTGGGTGGTGGTGCGCGGGTGGAGGAGGCCGCGAGGGATCTGGCTGCGCGTGAGTCGGCCTGCTGCTCGTTCTTCGTCTTCACCTTCGCCGGCGACGGTGAGGGCCTGGTCCTGGACGTCGAGGTGCCCGCGGTTCACGCCCGTGTGCTTGATGGGCTGGCGGCTCAGGCGGTCAAGGCGGCTCCCCGGGTGGCGTCGTGAGCGGGAAGTGGTTGCGTACGGGAGAGGTCGCGGAGGCGGTGGGGGTCAACGTCCAGACGTTGCGTTACTACCATCGGCGGGGCCTGCTGGAGGAGCCGCGGCGGAGCAACGGAGGGCACCGGCTGTATCCGCCGGAGACCGTGACGGTTCTTCGTGTGATCAAGGTGGCGCAACGGCTGGGCTTCACGCTGGACGAGGTGGCCGGCCTGGTGGAGGCGGTCGCACATCGTCATGGCAGACCGGATCGGGGTTTGCGGGTACGGGCGTCGGCCAAGCTGGCCGAGGTGGAACAGAAGATCGCCGACCTTCAGGCGATTCGCGAGACGCTCGTCCAGGCGGTGGATGCCGGGTGTGACGACCTGGTGGCGTGTGCGGGGAGTCCGTGCTGTCCGCTGCCGTTCTCGGACGTGGCCGACGGGGGCGAGCATGCCGACGCCAACTGATCCCGGCCGAGGCCGGCGACTGCTTCCGGCCGGCGTGACGGGCTTGGCCGCACTGGCCTGCGCCGCTTGCTGTGTGCTTCCTGTACTGCCGGCGGCAGGGGTGATCGGTGGCGCTGGAGCTGTGGCGCTGACGAATGTGATGCCGATGGTGGCTGTGGGCCTGGCGGGCGTGGCCGTGCCGGCGTGGGGACTGGCGTGGTTCCTCCGGAGCCGCAGGCGGGCCACTGCATGCGCAGGCGGAGACGGCTGCGGCTGCCACAGTGCGAAGACCCGTCGGCACTCGGTGAGCGACCCTCTACAGTCACGGCTGTGACTGTCGCGCGTTCCCTTCTGCTGTTCGTGGTCGCCGCGCTCGCCGAGATCGGCGGGGCCTGGCTGGTCTGGCAGGGGGTTCGAGAACAACGCGGGCTGCCGTGGGTCGGCGCCGGGTTCATCGCCCTGGGCCTTTACGGGCTCGTGGCCACCTTCCAGCCGGATGCCGACTTCGGCCGCATCCTGGCCGCCTACGGCGGTGTGTTCGTGGCGGGGTCGCTGGTGTGGGGCATGGTGGTGGACAAGTTCCGCCCGGATCGGTGGGATCTCATAGGGGCGGCGATCTGCCTGCTGGGTGTGCTGGTCATCATGTACGCCCCACGCGGGTGACCACAGCCGAACAGATCGACCCACGCCGCCGTCACCAGCGGAAACACGGCGAAGCCTCCTTGCTGTGTGTCCGGCTGTTCGTGGTCATCAGCGGCGTTCTGCGGGGCGTCGCGGCCAATACGCGGCCGAGTCCGCTACGAGCATGCGAGGCGATGTCCGGCCGGACGACTCGCAGACCGCTAGGGCGCGGATGACGGGTTGGGTTGCTGTACTGCCGCTGTCGGAAGGTGCATGCTCAGCGAGCATCAAGGGGACATGGATCTCATACGGGAGTGCTGCGCTTCGAACCAGTCGGCGGCTATGTCCGTTCGCGTGACCCGTCCGATGAGCTCCAATGCCGAAGCCAGGCTTTCGTCCGAATCAACCCGATCATCGGTGGGCTCGTCCCCGCTGATCTGGAAGCGCAATCCTTCCATCAGGTGATCGAGCGCGTGCGGATCGTCGCCGAGCCGGTCGCCTGGGCATCTGGGTTCGAAGGCGACGACCATGCGTCCATCGCGGGCGTACTGGAACAGGGCGTTGTTGTTGATGTCCATGTCGAGGCTGAGGGCTTGCCCGCCGCCGGCGGCGAGGGATCGTACGAACGCGGCGTCGGTACGTGCGGGCAGGACACAAGTCCAGTCGCCGACCTCGGCCACCCAGAGGGAACCGTCGTCGATCGCGTCATCGAGGATCTCGCTCAGGTAGCACGGGGTGCGAGTGCCGGGGTCCAGTGAAAAGTGGGATGCGATGGTCGCGATGTCCACCCCCTGTACCCATACGGCGCAGAATCCCAGCGACCAGAGGTCATTGTGGTCGTCGAGACCTTCGGTGAAGAGGGTCGATTCCAGCAGGTCGTACAGGTGTGTTCTCGACTGCATGCTCATTGCCTCTCTTCCAGTCGCTGATCATGCGCCGATTCGACGGGGGTCAGCCATTGTGTGTCGCGGCCTGTACGAGGGTGTCGGCCGGCTTTTGACCTGGTGCAGCGATCGCCATTGGCGCGGATGAATCAGAATGAAGCATCGGTGTTGCCCATGATAGGTACTCTGCGTATGGAGTTCTTCTGTTACCACCGGGATCGGCGTGACTCCGCGGCATTGCGCGATGAGCTGCTGGAAGAGCACTGGTCCTATATGGACCGGTACGCGGCGGAGATGATCGCCCGGGGCCCGACCCTCGATCGTGGCCGCGATACGGCCACCGGCAGCGTGCACATCGTTGACCTGCCCGATCTCGCCACTGCGCGTGCGTTCGTCTTCGACGAGCCCAACTACCAGGCCGGCGTGTACCGGGATGTGATGCTGCGTCGGTGGCAGAACGTGCTGGGGCGCACCATGTGGGACTTCTCCGGCGGCCGAGACGGGGGCGACCGGTACCTGGTGCTGGGGCTCGGCTCTGGTCAGGCTGCCGACCTTGTCCCGCCCCTCGGCCAGGACGAGCTGATCGCGTATGGGCCGCTGCTGTCGGACGACGGCACCACCTGGCTGGGCACGGCCCTGTTGATCCGGGCGCCGGACCCGGAAGCGGCACGCGCGGTCCTGACCTCGGACCGTTACGCCGACATCGAGGTCCACGACTGGCAGTTCGGCGGGCGGGGGTGACGGTGAGCAATGTGTCATGGCTGACCGGTAGAGGGCTGTTCCTTGATGACGCGGTCCCGGGGGCCGCCGTAGACGGGGTTTGTGTCGAAGCGTTTCTCTGTGACGAGCAGGCGGATCGCTCTCGGATCGCGGTCGGGCTGCTCCGCCTCCCAGACGATCCAGTCATCGCCGACGGGATTGGTCTGCGTGCGCACCTCGCTATAGCCGCCGGGGTTGTCCGGCGCGACCGCCATGATCAGGTAGGTGACCTTCAACCCGCGCTTCCTGAGTTCGGGTAGAACCTCCCCGACGGTCTTCTCGTCCACCCGGAAATCGGCGAGCGAGCCGCCCTTCGTGGTCGCCGTCCGGTACTCGTACTTGATCATCCGCGGCTCGTGTGACGTGTCGGGCACGAGAACGCATGGGGCGACCGGGCCGCTCATCAGGATCGTGCTGGTGGAATGGTCGCTGATCGTCCAGACGAACGTCTGGCCGGGCTTGAAGAGATGGGTGTCGATCCGCATCTGCCAGCCTTGTCCGGACTCTTCACCGGGGATGTTCTCCGGCACGGAGTACAGGCCGCGGGGAATGTCCTGGACATGGGCTCCACGCGGTTCCCTGCACCACTTGCCGGGCGGTGCGTAGTCGACGATGGCCGGAACGTCGAGCTCCTTCAACCGCTTCGCCAGGCCCGCCTGGTCGCGGAAATCCCGGATCTGGACGTACACGACGCCGTCGGGTTCCTCGGTGACCGCGTAGGAGGGGGTGCCGCCGTTCTCCAGCAGGCTCGGCCCCACCACGATGCCCGCGGCGAGCAGGCCCGCGCCCGCCAACCCCATGAGCAGCTGTGGGGCATGGCGCCGGCGGGGACGGGCGGAGGACGGGCCGGGCTGGTCGGAGGACGGGCCGGGCTGCTCGGCGGTGATCGCCGCCAGGAGCTCCCGCGCCCCCGTGTCGGACGCGCCCCCACCCGGCGCGCCCGGTTCCACCCGCGCCAGCGCACGGGTGATCACGTCGATGTCGTCGATGTGCTTCACAGCTGCCCTTCCTCCGCCGGGATCAGCCGGCCTTCCGGTCTGAACCGCACGTCAGCCTCGGCGAGCGCGCGGGCGAAGCGCCTGCGAGCGCGGTGGAGTCTGATGCGTACGGCGTTGCGCGACAGGCCGAGCACGGTGGCGATCTGCTCTCGGTCCAGCCCTTCCCAGGCGACCAGGGACAGCAATTCCCGATCGGCGTCCGGCAAGGTGAGGAAGACCTGCTTGATCGCTGTCAGCTCGACCTCGCTGTCGGGCGCGGCCTGGTACACGTCGGCCAGTTCGGCGTCGAGCTGCACACTGAGGGCTTGGCGACGCACCTCGCCGCGATAGTGGTTGGCCAGCACCTTGCGCGCCACGCCGTACAGCCACAGCGTGGCCTGTCCGCCGTCCGGCACTTCGCCCATCCGCCGCCAGGCGATGGCGAAGGTCTCGGCCACGACGTCCGCCGCATCCTGCGGTGAGTCGCAGCGCCGGGCCGCGTACGCCGTTAGCCGGCCATACGTCTCCCTGTACACGGACTCGAACCTGGCCCGCTCACCACCCACCGGCTGGACCCATCTCCGGTCTCGTTGGCATTCTCATGCTGCTCTCCTCATGGCGCGGTCCACGGACATCTGTGCCTATGTAGAGAGAAGGGCCATCATTTCGCGTCGGGACGCGGGAAGTCGGATGTCTTGACGCGGCCAAGCGGCCACAGGTGGAAGAGCGGAGGTCGAGGGGCCGGTCAGGCGCGGTGGCGGCGGTGGATGTAGGTGGATATGGAGTGGATGGCGTTGGGAGCGCAGGCCGCGGCGAGGCCGATGACGACGCCGGAGAGGAACAGCATGCGCTGCGCGATCGCTTCGCCGTTCACGTCGACGTAGCTGGCGCGGACCTGCAGGGTGGCGAGCTCGCCTTCGCTCTTCCAGCTGAAGCCGGGCGTATTGCCCGCTTCGACAGGATCGACGCTGAGGTAGTCCACCCGCAGTGGCGCCTCGTCGAGGATCAGCACCATTTGCGTGTACCGCTTGAAGTCGGTGAAGTCGCACGCGCTGGAGATGCGGTCCCACTCGGCGAAGGTCAGGCCGGACAGATTCCCGTTATGGGTGGCGGCGGCCAGCCCCGTGCACTGCATCTGGGAACCGACCTGCGGGGACGCGAACGCGATCCGCGAGTTCTCGGCGCTGATCGGCGGTATGCGCATCTCGCCGGTGAGCCGGCGGGAGTCGTCCAGGAGGACGAGTTGACGGTCGCCGAGTTCGACCGACTGGAGTTTCGTCTCACCGATGCGAGGTCGGTCGATACGGGCGCCGCCGCGGAACTCCAGGATGACCGGGAATGGGTTCGCGCGCGCGGTGTCCCAGTAGAGCGCCAGAGACTGCGTCCATTCGTCCTGATGGCCGGGCTCCTGGGATTTCTCGTAGGAGACGTTGAGCGAGGACTCGGTGAGCTTGGCCTCGCGGGGGAGGTAGATCGTCACGTCGCTGTCGAACCCGTAGTCCGGGCGCAGATGTGGGGACAACGGTGCGCCGGGACGTCCCGCGTCGAACAGCGCCCAGGCCAGCCCACACAGCGACACCGCGGTTGTGAGGAGCAGGATGCCGGCCACGGGAAAGCGGACCTGCCGTCGCTGTTCGGGGGGTGGCTTCAGAGAGGGGGCCGGGATACGTGGCGCCGGTGCGGGAGGCGGCGGGGTCTTCGGCGTCGGCGGGGTCTTCGGCCTGCGGCGTCCGGCCGGCCGCCCGCCGCAGTATCGCCCGGGCCGCGGAGAACAGCAGTACTGCCGCGACGAAGGGGAGGTGGCGGAGCACCGGAGATCGGTGGCGCTGGTCAGGGGACGTCTTCGGGCGGGGTGACGGTAAGCCCTGCCGGGGAATGGGTCCGTGGCGCGGTGGGGTCTTCCGTGGTGGCGGTCGTCTCGTCATCGGACCTGCCGTCAGCCGGTCGGCAAGATGAGCCCGCAACCGTCCGGCATGATCGCGTTGATCACCTCCTGGGTCGACGTGCCGATGTCGGAGGTCACGGTGACCTTCAATGGGTACTGCGGGACACAGTGGTAGCTGCCGTCGTCCAGGCGGTTCAGCCGGAACAGCGGCCCCAGGCGCTCCGACAGGTCTTCGTCGGTTCTCAACGGGACGTCCCGCCCGTCGGCGGTCAGGGTGAGGTACTGGTGGAAGCGGACCAGCACGGTGGCGCCCGGTTCAAGCGCGAAAGGCGGCCGTTGCGTCACCGAAGGCGTCCGGGAAAGGACCGCCGCGTTGTTCTGGTAGATGTCGACCTGGCGCGTCCCTCTGGCTGTCTTCAGCGCTAATAGTGCGCCCGCTTTGTCGCGGTTCGTGGGGAATGTCGTGCTGATGTCGACGATGCAAATCCTGTTCTTGGTGAGGTTCGCGATCGAGTAGACGGGTTTCCATTCGATCTCGGGTGTGCCACCACCGTCCGGCGGGTCGACGATGGCCAGCGCCATGGTCAGGTCGAACTTCCCGCTGATGCCGATGCCGCCCGCCGAGGACCCGTTGCCGACGGCGACCTCGTCGCAGCTCCTGTTCGGCGGCGTGGTGGAGGCGGCACAACCGGTCGTGGCGAGGACGATGGCGGCGAGAATATTCGACGCGTTGCATCTGAGATGGGTGATTCCACGCTGACGCACGCTGCCTCCGGGGAGGATGACCGCCGGGTCGGCTCTCGATAAGGGGGACGATATTCAGTTTAGTGGCTCAAGCGGTCCGGCGCTGTCCGTGCGTTGTGGCCGATATCCATGCTGGATTATCAGGTTGCGTGGTGTCCAAATATGGGGGAATCATCCCCGCCATACCTCATTGTTGGTTCCCTGCGACGGTCGAGGAGGGCGCCTCGGGTGCCGGGGGTCGGTAGAAGGTGGGCCAAGCGGTGGCGGTCACTCGGGTACGGCGGTGAAGAGTTCGTAGCTGTGGCCGTCGGGGTCGCGGACGTATACGCCTCGGCCGCCGGCGAGGTGGTTGATGTCGCGGTCCCAGCCGTGTGCGGGGCCGGAGCCGTAGTCGACCGACGGGGCTCGGCCGAGCCGTTCCATGACCGCGTCGAAGGTGTCGTCGTCGACCAGGAACGCGTAGTGGCCGGGCTGGGGCCGGTGGCGGTCGTCGAAGTCGAGGGTGAGGTCGTCGTTGACCCTGACGGGCGTGAACGGCCCGGCGGGCGGGCCGACCCGCAGGCCCAGGAGGTCGGCGAAGAAGGCGGCGGCCACGGTCCGGTCGGTGGCGGGGACGATCAGGTGGTTCATGACGATGGTCATGGAGAGCCCTTCAGGAGGATCGAGATGCGTGCGATTCGCACATAATCATATGTGCGAATCGCACGCAACCGCCCGTAGGGTGAGGGCATGAGAGAGGGGCACGACGGAGGACCCGCGCTGTTCCGCCTGGTGCGCTTCTGGTCACGCAGGTGGGCCGGCCGCGCATCGGAGGAGCTGACCGGCGAGTCGCGTCACGTGCAGCACATCCTGGTCGTCGAGGCCGTGGTCACGAACGCGTCCCGCGCCGTCGCCGGGGAGGACGCGGTGGTCACCGTGGGCACCGTGGCCCACCAGCTCGGGCTCGACCATTCGGGCGCCAGCCGCATGGTGAGGGACGCGGTCGAAGCCGGCTACCTCGCCCGCGCCGCCTCCGAACGCGACCGGCGCCGCGCCTGCCTGCGGCTCACCGAGAGCGGGGAGGAGTTGCTGGCGAGCGCCAGGCGATGGCAGCGCCAGGCGTTCGATGAGCTGACGGCCTCGTGGCCGGAGGACGACCGGCGGCGGTTCGCGAGCTATCTGCGGCGCCTGGCCGACGACGTCGGCGCATAGCCGCCGCGACGCGTCCGGCCGGCCGGCCGGCCAGGTCTTGTGTCGCGTCTTGTGCTGCGTTTTGTCTGACCGCCGCGTCTGATGCCGCGTCCTGTGCCGGCCTTGCGTCGCGTTGGCCGGTGCCCCGGAGCCGGCGCGCAGGTTCGTGGGCGCGTGCGGGACCGCCGGCGCGGGGGATGGGCCGTTACCGGCAGGTCGCGGTCTCCGGAGCGCAGAACTCGACCTCGGGATAACGGGGGGACGGCTCGTTCAGCAGGGGTTGCGGGATGCCGCGCAGGTGCAGGTCGAAGAAGGCGCGGACGTATCGGCGGGTGATCTCCACGGTGCGGGTCGCGGACAGGTCGCCGCCGAGGTCCACGCCGATCTGCTGGGCCAGCAGGTCATAGTCGGTGAAGGACGCGTGCACGGCTCCGGCCACGACGAGCCAGCGTTTCCACCCGGTCAGGTGCTCCCAGTCACGGTCCCACGTGGGGTCCTCGCCGCCCGGGCTGTGCAGCGTCTGGCCCAGGAACAGGAAGGGCCGCGCCACTCCGCTCGCGGAGATCGGGGCGAACATCGTGCCGTCCATGTTGATCCCGGCGCGTACCCGGGGGTCGTTCAGCATGGTCTCGGCGGCGCTCGCGCCTCCGAGGGAACTGCCCGCCATCGCGATCCGGGACGGGTCGATCAGCGAAGCGCCCTGCCACGCGGGGTGCGGTCCGGTCAGCTCGTCGACCACGAAGGAGACGTCGACCGCCCGGTTCTCCACCGCCTTCTTCCCGAAGTCGTCGGTCTCCAGTTCGCAGGCGGCGCAGGTGGTCAGCCGCCCGCCGGGGAAGGTGGTGGCGAAGGTCTCGTAGGTGTGGTCGATGCCGGCCACCACGTAGCCCCTGCTCGCCAGCTCCTCGGCCAGGGCGGTGAGCGAGCTCCGGGGGTCGGTGAAGCCGGGAGACAGCACGACGAGGGGGAGAGTGCGCCGGACTCCCGCCGGTCTCGCGTCGGTGTGGGCGTTGGTCCGCGTTCTGCTCAGCACGTCGGCGGGGACGCCCGTCACTCCCTTGCCTTGCAGGATGAGCTCCGACTCCTTGGGCGTCACGTACGGCGCGCGCGGGCCGCTCCGCGACGTCGCCGGGTACCAGAGGGAGACCATGAGCTCCCTCGCCCCGGCCTCGGGGACCCACGGATCGGGGCGGGAGGCGTCTTTCAGGTACAGGGATGTCGTGCCGACCGGATGGGGACCGGTCGGCGCCGGCAGGTACGGGGCGCCGCTCGGCGTGGCCGAAGGACCGGCGGAGGAGGCGGAGACAGAGGCGGAGACAGGGACGGAGGCAGAGGCGGACGCGGGCGCCCAGGAGGTGGCGGCCACCAGCGCGAGCAGTCCGGCAACGGCGGCCAAGCCGCCTCGCGGGCCGTGGCCGCCTCGCGCGGCCACGGCCCGCGGCCTTCTCCTGCTCGGACCGGGGCCGGTGGGGGGGGTGACTCTCGTCGTGCTCGGTCAGGCGCTCGGTGCGCTGGGCCGGAGCGGAATCGTCGTAGGGCATGGAGCGATCTTGCGAGTTCAGGACGGCCCCGGTATCGACCGAAGGTGCGGTCGGCACGGTTTCCGAGCAGTCCTTTCGACCGATCGCCGGCCCTTCACGCGGATCGGCCCTGCGCGTCTCACGACGGCGATCTCGGGAGCGGCAGTTGACACCAGCGTGGTGGAACGCGGTGGAACGCCTACCGGGTGGGTGCTGAACGGGCACCGTTTCAGGACGATCAGAGGGGCGCACATGAAGGCACGTCCATCAGGTCACCCGGAAGGCCGTGGTGACGGATGACCCCCACGCAGAACTCCCGCGACGACGATCGCCTTTCGTCGTCCCCGTCGTCAGGAGAAGCGCATGTCCGGGCGTGATCGAAACCACCGCGTCTCCCGTCGCGTGATGCGGGTGCTCGGCGGCGCGGCGGCGCTGGCCGCCCTGCCGGCGATTCTGTCCGTGCGGCCCGCGATGGCGGCGCGGCCCTGCTACGGCGACTGCCAACCGGGTGTGGTGCGGTCCGCCGGGGTCCTCAAGTACGACGCCCCCGTGGGCGTGGACGACCAGATCACCGTCAGCGCGGCCGGCGGGTTCCTCACGGTCGCCGATCCCACCGCCACGCTCACCGTGGGCGCCGGGTGCACGCTGGTGACCCCGCACGAGGCGCGCTGCGCGTCGGCGAACGTCGGCTCGATGGTCGTCCGCGGGCTGGACGGCGACGATGTGATCACCAACTCCACGGGCCTCGCCGCACGCCTGATGGGCGGGGACGGTGACGACCGGCTCGTCGGCGGCTCGGGCGACGACACGCTGGTCGGCGGATTCGGCGGCGACCTGCTGCGGGGCGGCGCCGGCTCCGACACCGTCGCCTACTCCGAGGTGTCGAACCGGCTCGGCGTCCGGGCCGATCTCGACGGTGCGACCGGCGACGACGGCAGCTCGGAGGACGGGCCCGCGGGCGCCCGCGACACCATCGCCGCGGACGTGGAGAACCTGGAGGGGACCAACGCCGACGACGTGCTCATCGGCGACGCGGGCCCGAACGTCATCGACGCGTCGAACGGCCACGACCTGATCCAGGGCCTGGGCGGCGACGACCGGCTAACCGGCAGGGGCGGCGGCACCCTCGACGGGGGCGCCGGCGCCGACCGTTGTACCTCCGACCTGCGAGGTCTGCTGGAGACGGTGGACACCTTCAGCGGCTGCGAGACCACGGAGATCGTGACCTAGTGCCGTGATCGAATCGGGCGCGGCAGGGCGGCGCCGGTCGAAAACGGTTTCACAGCCCGCGGGCGGGTCTCTACCCTGTACGCCGTGACGACTCAGGTGATCGTGCTCAACGGCGGGTCCAGCGCGGGCAAGTCCGAGATCGTCCGGCGCCTGCAGGCCGTCCTGCCACGGCCATGGCTGGCTTTCGGGGTCGACTCGCTCATCGAGGCGATGCCCGCGTCCATGCGGGCGTCGGATGCGGGAATCGAGTTCGACCAGGACGGCGGAGTGAACGTCGGGCCGGAGTTCATGGCGCTGCAGACCGCGTGGATGGAGGGGATCGGCGCGATGGCCCGCGCCGGAGCCCCGGTCATCATCGACGATGTCTTCCTCGGCGGAGCGGCGACCCAGCGGCGCTGGCAGGCGGCTCTCGGCGGACTGGAGGTCCTGTGGGTCGGGGTCAGGTGCGACAGCGCGGTCGCCGCCGAGCGCGAGAGGGCCAGGGGGGACCGGGTCCCGGGAATGGCGGTGACGCAGGCGGAGATCGTCCACGAGGGCATGGTCTATGACGTGGAGGTGGACACCACGCGGACCGGGTCCCTGGCGTGCGCGGAGATCATCGCCGATCGCGTGCGGCGATCCGGCGAACCCCTCTAGACACCGAGCCTGGCCGCGAGCCGCGGGCGGATCTCGAGTCGCCGTCCAATCGTTGCGGCTTCGCCATCTACCAGGGGTCTGTGACGGCTGTGACCGGTGGGAAGATTGCGGCCTCCGGGAATAATGTGGAGTTTCCGGACAAGGCGGAGTCAGAGCTGCTAAGTGTTGTGCGGCCAGGATTCACAGCAGAGAGGTTCGGCATGGACCGCGACGGCCACCCGAGATCCCACGAAGAGGATCCTCTCCAGCAGGTGGGGCCCACGGGCATCGACCGGGACGACCAACCGGTGCGCCCGGGCGGTGACGTGCTGTCCGACGGCTGGACGCCCGGACACGAACCCGCTCACGCCCCAGACGACGAGGCGTCCGACCCTGACCGGGCCGACCATCAGTGGGCCGAGGGTGACGAGCGGCCCGAGAGTCTCGAAGAATTCGACTATCTCTACCGCCGCGAGGGCGAGGAGATGGTGCTCGACGACGAGCGGTCCGAGGACCCTGAGCGGCCAGGTCACGAGGAATGGGACACCGAGAGCGGAGGGGAGCGCGGCTTCCTCGGCTCGGGGTGGACCGGCGAGGCGGACGCGGAGGAGAAGGGCGGCAAGAACAAGGGGTTCATCGTCGCCATCGCCGCGATCGTGCTGCTCGCGGTGGCGGGCGGCTGGATCGTGTCCACCTCGGTCGGCTCCAAGCCGGAGGCGGCCTGCTCGGCCCCCGGCAAGTGCCCCTCGGTCGAGCAGCCGGACCCCGCGCTGACCGACACCCCCAGTGCCGGGCCCAGCATCGACGACCCGGCCACCGAGCCCACCGCCGGGACCGGCGAGACCGCGGAGCCCCCCAGCGGGACGCCCACGCCGACGGCCGGCCAGGGACGGCAGACGCGCCCGCCCACGTCCCGGCCGACGCCGACGCGCACCCGGGTCCACTCGCCGCGGCCGTCGCCCAGGTCCAGCGGCCGCCCGCAGCAGACGCAGGATCCGCGGATCGAGGACGACCCCGAGTCGTCCCCGAAGCCCCCGCCGACCACGCAGGCGCCCCCGCCGCCGGCGCCGAGCCCGACCCAGAGCGAGAGCGGCGGCGGCCTGCTGGACTGGATCTTCTGATCGTTCTGCCCGACGTCTGAAGACCCGCCGGCCGCCCGAAGACCTGCCGGCTGTTTGACGACCTGCCGGACGTCTTAAGCCTCTGGGCCGCCTGAGGGCCCGGAGGCGGCCGGCCAGGTCGACGGACGCCGGAACCGATGTGGACCTTGATTGGGGTTGAGTGCAGCGCGATGCCTAGCCTTGTGCCCGCGGTCGTCGTGCCGGGATCGCTGAAGCGTGCCCCGCAACCGGTGCTGTCGTCGGAGAACGATCTGGTGCTGCGGCCCTGGACGGCGGCGGACGCGCCCGCGATCGTCGATGCCTTCCAAGATCCGGACATCCAGCACTGGCACGCGCGCAGCGTCGAGTCGCTCGCCGAGGCCGAAGAGATGATCGAGGGCTACGCGCAGGGCTGGCGCGCCGAGTCCAGCGCGCACTGGGCGGTGGTCACGCCCCGGGGCGAGGTGCTCGGCCGGGTCGCGTTCCGCACCTTCGACCTCTTCTGGGGACACGCGGAGGTGGCCTACTGGACGCGGGCGGCGGCCCGGGGGCGCGGCGCGGCCACGACGGCGGTGCGGGCGCTCACCACCTGGGCCTTCGGCATCGGCCTCCACCGGCTGTACCTCTACCACTCGACGCTCAACGACGCCTCCTGCCGTCTCGCGCTCAAGGCCGGCTTCGCCCTGGAGGGCACCGAACGCAGTTCCATCTTGCACCCCGACGGCTGGCACGACATGCACCTGCACGCCCTGGTCAACCCCTCCCACCTCTCCCAGGCCACGGCACTCCCGGCCTGACCACAGCGGCGTCCGTCTCCCCCCACTCGCGTCGGCGTGCTGGTCATGATGTACGCGCCGCGCGGGTGACCGACTCGCCCATACCCGCCCGTGCCGGCCTGTCCCGGCCCTCACCCGGGCCGTCGCCCGCACCCGGTCGCTCGGGGGCGGCGGACGGTCGGGCACGGGCCGGTCGGGCACGGGCCAGCCGGGTATGAGCCGGTCGGGCCAGGTCAGCGGACGGTCGGGCATGAGCCGGTCGGGCCAGGTCAGCGGACGATCTGGAGGAGGGCCTGGGTCCGGGCCTGCGCGGGTTCGGCGAGGCGCTGGAGTTGCCTGCCGGAGGCGTCCAGGACGACCAGGGTGTTGTGGCCGGAGCCGGCGACCCGGACCACCAGGCGGCCGTCGGGCAGGTAGAGGGCGCCGATGAGACGGCCGCGGACCGCGATCGGGACCTTGGCGCCGGTGGTCGTGTCGACGATCGTCGGGCGGAACCACACGGGCCAGCCGCCGTCGCCGCCGGGGTCCTTGGGAGACAGGGTCGCCACGACGACGCGCTCGCCGTGCGGCGACAGGCTCTGGACGTGGTTGGCGAGCTTGACGCCCTTGACCCTGACCGACGTGCGGGCGCGCAGGTCGAGCCGGTAGACGCCGTCGGTGGTGCCGGCGTACCCGGCCAGGTAACGGCCGTCGGCGGACCAGGCCAGGTGGCAGACCCCCATGGTGGTGCCCGCCTTGCGCGTGCCGCCGCCGGCGGCGCCGGCGATGGCCACCGGCGAGGCGTCGCTCTCACTGCTGGGCAGGAAGGCCACCTTGGCGGAGTCGGGCGACCAGACCGGGGTCAGGCAGGGGGCGTTGGCTCCGGCGCCCTTGGCGAGGGTGGTGACCTTGCCGGCGGCGCTCACCTGCACCTTGCCCAGCCCGGTGATCCAGGCGATCTTCCTGCCGTCGGGGGAGGCGGAGAACTGCCCGGTCTCCGGTGTGACCCCCAGCCGGATGGGGCCCTTGCCGGGCTCGAAGCGGGTCACGACGTACCCGCGGTTGAACCGCGCGTAGACGGCGACGCCCTTGATCGGGGCCGGCTTCGCCGCCGCGGTCGTGGAGGTGGGCGCCGATCGGGCGGGGGAGAGCGGGGTGGTGCTCGCCGAGGCCGGGGCGACGGCCAGGGGGGCGAGGAGCGCGGCGCCGAGGACGGCGCCGAGCGGCAGGTATCGGTTCATAAGGTGCCTCATCATCTGTGGTCTTGTCCGTGTGCCCTTGTTCGACGCTCGTCCGTCCCGATGAGTTCGCTCGGATCGCGTTCTACGGCGCGACAGGCCCGATCTGGCCCCGTGTGAAAGGCCCCGGGTAAAAGGAGATGCGTCCAGGCGAGGGCGTTCGCGAGGATCAGCGCATGGCTGAAGCATGGATGATCGACGAGCTGGCCTACGCGGGCCATGAGCATCTCGACCCCGAGTTCATCACCGGCTACGACCGCAAGCAGGGGTATCCCGACCCCTCCGCGGACCTGGCCGTCCTCGCCGAGCACGGGGTGGGCGAGGACGCCACCGTGGTGGATCTCGCCGCGGGCACCGGGCAGTTCACGCTGGCCGCGGCGCGGCGGTTCCGGCGGGTGGTGGCGGTGGACGTCTCTCCCGTGATGCAGGACGCCCTGCGCGGGCGTGCGGAGAACGCCGGGTTGTCCAACATCGAGCTCGTCCGGGCGGGTTTCCTGACCTACGAGCACGCCGGGCCGCCGGTCGACGCCGTCTACACCAGGAACGCGTTGCACCAGTTGCCCGACTTCTTCAAGGCGATCGCGCTGGAGCGCATCGCGGGCCTGCTGCGGCCGGGCGGCGTGCTGCGCCTGCACGATCTGATCTACGACTTCCAGCCCTCCGAGGCGGGGCGGGTGTTCGACGGCTGGTTCGCGGGCGCGGTGTCCGATCCGGCGGAGGGGTACACCGCGCAGGAGTACGCCGAGCACGTGCGCACGGAGTTCAGCACCTTCCGCTGGCTGCTCGAACCCATGATCGCCGCGGTCGGCCTGCGTATCGTGGACAGCCGGTTCCAGGCGGGTGCCTATGGCGCCTATACCTGCATAAAAGCGTGATTGATGACCTGTCGCCGCACGAACGAGGCTCTCTGGTGCTTTCGGCGAGGCAGGGGAATTCGCGGCGCCGGAGGGCAGCGGCAACACGGCGCGGCGGAGGGTTGATGACCCGGGCGGGTAGCTGATTGGCTGGAAGTGCGGGACGAAGCGTGTCCCGCGCTGGTGTGGACCGAGGTGTGTCCCGCCCAGGTGCGGACGAAGGCGTGTCCCGTCCGGATGCGGACGAAGGCGCGTCCCGTCCCGATGCGGACGAAGGCGTGTCCGCTCTGGTGCGGGACGGCGGCGTGTCCCGCTCTGTCCCGGTGTCATGGTCATCGGGACGTAGGGGACGTTAGCTGTTCCTTAACCAATAAGTCCGCATCAGGGGAGGAAGCGTTCATATGTAGCGGCTTGGGTCCATTAGGTCTACACACCATGCGAATGGAAAAGGTGCTTTCATGACCTCCTCGATGTCACGCCACGAGGCGACCGGCGCGACCGGCGGTGACGTGTCCGACGGCGACGTGTCGAGCCGCGGCCTCTCCCGCCGTGACCTGTTCCGCGCCGGCGCGGTGGGCGGTCTGGGCATCGCCATCGCCGGCAGCGTGGAGTCGATCGCCGGCCCCGCCGCCTTCGCGCAGACCGGGGCCAAGGGCGCGACCGGCTACGGCGCCGTCGTCGCCGACCCGGCCGGCCTGCTGGCGCTCCCGCCCGGCTTCTCCTACAAGATCGTGGCGCAGGCCGGCAAGACGCTGCTGGAGACGGGCGAGCCGACCCCGAGCGACGCCGACGGCACCGGCTGCTTCCGCGCGCCGCACGGCTTCGTGCTGGTGAACAACCACGAGATCGGCGGCGGCGAGCCCTACGGCGTACCGGCGCTGGACGGCCTCACCTACGACCCGGGCGCGCACGGCGGCACGACCAACATCGAGGTCGACAAGCAGGGCGACCGCGTCCGCGAGTACGTCAGCGTGGCCGGTACGCACAACAACTGCGCCGGCGGCATCACCCCGTGGGGCACCTGGCTCACCTGCGAGGAGACCGAGCAGCGCGCCGGCGGGGCGTTCCAGAAGGACCACGGCTACGTGTTCGAGGTGGACCCCTTCGACCGCGACGCCAACAAGAACCCGGTCCCGCTGAAGTTCCTCGGCCGGTACTCGCACGAGGCCGTCGCCGTGAACCCCCGCAACTCCGAGATCTACCTCACCGAGGACGCCAGCAGCCCGAACGGGCTCTACTACCGCTGGACCCCGCCGCGCGGCTTCCACGCCCGCAAGGGCGCGCTGCGGGCGCTGGCCCTGACCAGCGGCGGCGACACCGCGGGCACGCTGGAGGCGCTGAGCGCCTACAAGGGCGGCAAGCACATCAAGGACCTGTCCGAGGCCACCCAGCCCGGCACCCGGTACAAGGTCAAGTGGGTGGCGGTTCCCGACCGCGACGCCAAGACCGTCTCGGTGCGCAAGCAGTTCACCGACGACCAGATCACCCGCAGCCGCAAGCTCGAGGGCGCCTGGTTCGCCGACGGCGGCGCCTACTTCGTGGCCAGCTACGCCCGCCACGACGACGGCAGCGTCAACGAGCACGACGGCCAGGTCTGGTTCTACGACCCCGAGTCCGAGACGATCACGCTGAAGACCATCTTCGGCGTGAACCCCGACCCTGAGGCCGACACCGACTACGACGGACCGGACAACATCACGGTCTCGCCGTACGGCGGCGTCATCCTGGCCGAGGACGGCGAGGGCGTCTCGCACCTGGTCGGCGTCACCAAGCAGGGCACGCCGTACCCGATGGCCCGCAACGAGCTGAACGACAGCGAGTTCACCGGCCCGACGTTCAGCCAGGACGGCAGGATCCTGTTCGCGAACATCCAGACCCCGGGCTACGTGTTCGCCATCACCGGCCCGTGGCGCCGTCCGTCCGACGGCAACGGCCACGGCGACCACGGTCACGACCACCACTGATCGCCACTGGCCACCACCTGACCATCGCCACCGCCGGCTGACCGGCCGGCCGGCGCGCTGACGCGGCGCCGTCTCCTCCCTTCGGGGCGGGGGCGGCGCCGTTTCGCGTCCCGGACGGGCCGCTCGCGCCGGCGGGTGCACGCCGGGAGGCCGGGAATAGGACAGACCCCCCTAAAGGTTGCCTTGGGCAATAATATATATTTGCCTAAGGCAACTAGATGGAGGAAGGGTCATGGCGTCCGACGGCGACCGCGGAGAACTGCTCGTCCGGCTGGCCGAACTGGTGCCGGTGATCAAGGCGGTCAAGCGCGACCTGCCGTTCCCCGGCCCCCGTGCGGGCCTCAGCCTCCTGGTCGTGCTGTACCGCTGCGGCGCGATGCGCCTGGGCGAGCTGGCCGACTGCTCGGAGGTCGACCAGTCGGTGATCAGCAGGCACGTCGCCGACGTGGAGGAGCGGGGCTGGGTCGAACGCGTGCCCAACCCCCGCGACGGGCGTTCATGGTACGTCCGCCTGACCCCGGACGGTGAGCGGGTGGTGCGCGAGGCGCTCGCCCACGCGCGGCACTCCATCGAGGGAGCCCTGGACGGCTGGACGGACGAGGACGTCGCCGAGCTGTCGGGACTGCTCGGCCGTTTCCGCGCCGGCTTCGACGCCCACCGCGACCGGCCCCTCCATCGCGACCGCCCCCCACAACCTATGCCGGACACGGCCCCTGTGCCGGACACGGCCCGAGCTCAGACAGTGAAGGGACTTCGATGACCACCGCAGTACCGGCGGAGACGCGGGAGGCCGCCCCCGATCCGGCCGCACCCATGTCCCACAGGGAGATCCTGGAAGCGCTGTCGGGCCTGTTGCTCGGCCTGTTCGTGGCGATCCTGTCGTCCACGGTCGTGTCCAACGCGTTGCCCACGATCATCGCCGACCTGCACGCGGACGAGAACACCTACACCTGGGTGATCACCGCGACGCTGCTCGCCACCACGGTCTCCACCCCCATCTGGGGCAAGCTCTCCGACCTGGTGAGCAAGAAGACGCTGGTCCAGCTCGCCCTGCTGATCTACATCATCGGCTCGGCGATCGCGGGCGTCTCGCAGAACCCGAGCATGCTGATCGGCGCCCGGGTCATCCAGGGACTCGGCGCCGGCGGCCTCACCGCCCTGGTCCAGGTCATCATGGCCGCGATCATCGCGCCCCGCGAGCGCGGCCGCTACTCCGGCTATCTCGGCGCGGTGTTCGCCCTGGCCACCATCGGCGGGCCGCTCATCGGCGGCGTGATCGTGGACACCTCCTGGCTCGGCTGGCGCTGGTGCTTCTACGTCGGCGTGCCCTTCGCCCTCATCGCCCTGGTCGTCCTGCAGAAGACCCTGCACATCCCGGTGCGCAGGCGCGCCGTCAAGGTGGACTGGCTCGGCGCGCTGCTGATCACCGCCGCCGTCTCGCTGCTGCTGGTGTGGGTCTCCTTCGCCGGCCACAAGTACGACTGGCTGTCGTGGCAGACCGGGGCCATGGTGGGCGGCGCGGTGGTACTCGCCCTGCTCTTCCTGCTGGTGGAGTCCAGGGCCGCCGAGCCGGTCGTCCCGCTGCGGCTGTTCCGCAACGCCGCCATCAGCCTCGCCGTGGTGGCCAGCCTGCTGGTCGGCGTCGCCATGTTCGGCGCGACGACCTTCCTCAGCCAGTACTTCCAGCTCGCGCGCGGCGAGACGCCGACGATGGCGGGCGTCATGACCCTGCCGATGATCCTCGGCCTGGCGCTGGCCTCCACCATCGTCGGACAGGTCATCACCCGCACCGGCCGGTGGAAGATCTTCCTGGTCACCGGCTCGCTGCTCCTCACCGCGGGCGTCGCGCTGATGGGCATGCTGCGCTACGACACCGACTACCGGCTGCTGGCCGTCTACATGTTCCTCATCGGCGTGGGCCTCGGCATGACCATGCAGAACCTCGTGCTGTCGGTGCAGAACCAGGTCCGTCCGCAGGAGCTCGGCGCGGCCAGCTCGGTCGTCGCCTTCTTCCGCACGCTCGGCGGCGCGATCGGCGTCGGCGCCCTCGGGGCGGTGCTCGCCCACCGCGTCATCGACTACATGGCCGAGGGCCTGGGCAGGCTGGGCATCCGCGGCGGCGGGCTGAGCGAGGGCGCCGTCCCCCGGCTGTCGGAGCTGCCGGCGCCCGTCCGCACGGTGGTCGAGGACGCCTACGGGCACGGCGTCGGCGACCTGTTCCTGTACGCCGCGCCGTTCGCGCTGCTGGCGTTCATCGCCATCCTGTTCATCAAGGAGATCCCGCTGCGCAGCGCCAGCGGCGAGGAGCTGCAGGCCGCGACCGCCGACGGCGTGCCCGCCCCGGTCGGCGGCCCCGGACGCCACGCCCAGCGCAACGGCGAGACGCCGGTCACCGCGGCCCTGTCGGCCAACGGCACGACGCAGCCCACCGCGGCCCTGTCGGCCAACACCATGACGCCGGTCACCGCGGCGTTGCCCGCCAATGGGATGGCGCAGGCCGGCGCGGCGCTGTCGGCCACCCGGACGGCGCAGGCCACCGCGGCCTTCCCCGGTGAGGAGATCGGCGCCGAGCCGCAGGAGGGCAGCGGCATCCGCGGCGTGATCCGCGGCGGCGACGGCACCCCGGTGGCCCAGGCGACGCTCACCCTGATCGACCTGCGCGGCCACCAGCTCGGCCGGGCCGTCACGCAGGCCGACGGCGGGTACGGCATGTGGACCCCCGGCCCCGGCAGCTACGTCCTCATCGCCTCCGCGGGCGAGCACGACCCGCAGGTGGCCACGCTCGCCGTCGGGGAACGGCCGCTGGACTTCGACCTGACGCTCGTCGGGTCCGGACGGCTCGCGGGCACGGTCCGCGACCTGGACGGCGCCCCGGTCCCCGCGGCCATGGTCGTCGTGGCCGACGTGCGCGGCGAGGTCGTCACCACCGGCCTGACCGGTCAGGGCGGCGACTTCGGCTTCGCCGGGATCGTCGCGGGCGACTACACCCTCGCGGTCAGCGCCGAAGGCTACCGCCCGGCGGCGGTGCCGGTCGCGGTCGGCACCGGCCAGACCAGGCAGGACGTCGTCCTGCTGCACGGCGCCCGGGTCAGGGGCACCGTCCGGGTTCAGCAGGACGGACGGCCGCTCGCCGACGCCCGCGTGACCTTGCTCGACGCGGCGGGGAACGTGGTCGGCTCCGCCACCACAGGAGAGGACGGCGAATACGCCTTCGCCGACCTCACCGGCGGCCAGTACACGGTCATCGCCACCGGGTACCCCCCGGTGGCGAGCACGGTCACCCTCAACGGGCAGGGCGAGGACGCCCACGACGTCTGGCTCGGTCACCCCGAATGAGCGGCGAGTGGAACACCACCGGGCCCGGCGTCGTCGCCGGCGCCACCGGATCGCACGGGTTGCGTGCCGTGGTGCGCGGCAAGGACGGGTGGGCGGTAGGGCACGCGGTGCTCACCGTGACCGACATGTCCGGTCGCCAGGTGGTCCGGGCCGAGGTGGGCGCGGACGGCGCGGTCGCGACCGCGCCGCTGCCCTCCGGCGTGCACACCGTTGTGGTCACCGCGGTCGGCTACGCGCCGGCCGCCGTGACGGCCATCGCCTCCGCCTCGGGATCGGCCGACCTCGGGGTCATCGAGCTCGCCCGCCAGGGCGGCGTGGAGCTGCCGCCGCCCGGGCTGTGGACGATCGACCCTGCCCACTCCAAGGTCGCCGCCACCGCGCAGCACCTCGGGCTGTCCAGCGTGCAGGGTAGGTTCGCCGAGTTCGCGGGACGCATCCAGATCGGCGCGACGGCCGAGAGCTCCTCGGTCGTCGCGGAGATCGACGCCGCTTCCATCGACACCGGCAACCGGACGCGCGACGAGCACCTGCGCTCGGCCGACTTCCTGCACGTGGCCGCGCACCCGCGGATCTCCTTCCGCAGCACCGGGCTGTCCCCGGCCGGCCCGGACCGCTGGACCATGCGCGGCGAGCTCACCCTCGCGGGCGTCACCCGTCCGGTGGACCTCGCGCTCTCCTACCTCGGCGCCGGGCCGGACCTGTGGGGCGGGCTGCGCGCCGCCTTCCGCGCGGTCACCGAGCTGCGCCGGGAGGACTTCGCGATGAACTACAACCAGGTGGTGCAGGCCGGCATCGCGCTCATAGGAGCGACACTGAAAGTGGAGCTCGACGTCCAGGCGGTACGCGACAATGAGTCTCCGAACGGCGCGGGCGCCCGGACCTCCGGCGCGGACGCGGTGCGCGGCGCGTGAGGGGAGGCAGGCCGAGATGACCACGATGGAGACGCAGACGGCGGTGCCCGTCGAGCAGTACGAGGCGTACTGCGCGCTGGAGCGCCAGCTCGGCCTGCTGTTCCGGCGCTCCCGGGCGCTGTCGGCCGAGGTGGCCCGCGAGGTGCACCCCGAGCTCGAACCGGGCGCCTACAGCCTGCTCGTCCGCATCGACGAGGCCGCGCCGGCCCGCCCGAGCGACCTGGCCGCCTACTTCGGCGTCGGCAAGGCGACGATCAGCCGCCAGATCAAGGTGCTGGAGGAGCTCGGCCTGGTCGGGCGGCAACCTGACCCGCTGGACGGCCGCGCCCAGCTCCTGGCCCTCACCGGCGAGGGCCAGGCCAGGCTCCACCGGGCCCGGGCGGCCCGCCAGCGGCGCTTCTACGCCATGCTCGGCGCCTGGCCGCAGGAGGACGTCGAGCTGCTGGCCGGCATGCTCGCCCGCTTCAACGAGCTGGCCGCGAGCGACCTCGGCCAGGACTGACGCCGTGCGCCGTCACCTGGTGGGCGGCGACAGGCGCCGTCACTTGGTGGGCAGCGACAGCGCGGCGCCGTTGCCGGGGGCGTAGACGGTGATGCCCTGGGGGAGGGCCTTGAGCTTCTCGATCTCGGCGCAGGTGCGGCACCGGTCGTAGCCGTCCTGGCGTGCCTTGTTGGCGTCGGCCTGGGCGCGCGCCTGGGCGACGGCGGCCTGGGCCTCGGCCACTCCGGCGAAGGCCGCCTGGGCGCGGTCCACCGCCGACTGCACCTGCGTGGGCAGGGTGATCCTGACCAGGTTGAACCGCAGGTCGACCAGGAAGTCCGCGCCGAGCATCTGGCGTAGGTCGCCGGCGAGGGTGCTGTTCACGGCGTTCTGCACCTTGACCAGGGCGGCGTTGTTGTCCCGGGGGGTGAGCCGGACGGCCTTCTGGGCCGCGCCGCTCTCCACGAAGGCGCAGGAGGAGACGAGCTCGGCGCAGCGGAACACGCCGATCTGGCTGCGCAGGGCGTTGTCCACGACGGGCCTGATGGCCTGGCCGAAGAAGCCGGACCAGCCCTCCTCGCCCTCGTAGGCGTAGCGCATCTCGTTGTCCTGGCCGCGGAACCTGCGGGTGCCGAACTTGTCGTCGAACAGCCGCAGGGTCTGGTGGTCGAGGTTGAGGGTGAAGTACAGCGTGCCCTCGATGCCCATGTTGACGCCGTCGCTGCTCGGGACGGTCACGACGTCGACGCCGAGCAGGGTGCTGCGCTTGGGGTCCGCGGTGATGGTGTAGAAGCGCTGCTGCGCCGGATATCGGTGCACTTCGGACCACCAGCCGGTCCAGGTGAGGCTCGAGGCGGGGTCGATCACGCCGCGCACCCGGTTGTCGTCGAGGGGCCCGCCGTCGCGGACCACCGCCACCTCGCCGCCGTCGGTGCTCTCGTAGCCGCTGAGCAGGCCGATGACGCTGACGATGGCGACGATGACGGCCACGACCGCCGCCACGGAAGCCGATACGGCGCGCACGGACATGAGGGCCTCCAAGGTAGAGCCGCTGTGAGATGGGGGTGGCGCTCGTACGGAGTACCCTCAAATGTAAGTATTGTTGAACAACTCCACAAGTCTCCTGCGGGGCCCGTCTTCGCGGCCGTATGCCGGCGTGGACCGGTGCCACTACCACCGTGTCCGGCGGTGACGATGGTGATAGAGCGAATGCCGATAATTCGGGCAACTGTCGGGCATCAGGCATACTCTGTGCGGCTATGGAGACGCGCTGGGTCGGACCGGACGGGTACGAGATCACCGCCGCGACGCGCGGCGGGTGCCAGGTGCTCCGCCTGTGGCGGTACGGCGAGTTCGTCACCGACTGCTCCGCCGTCGACGAGCTGCGCCTATATCTGGACCTCGCCGACCTGTGCGAAGTGATCACCGTGCCGTTCGGCGTCCGCTCCCCGCGCGCCCGCACCGAGGCCCTGCGCTAGCCCCCGCCGGGCCGTCGCGGAGGCGGCTGCGGTGGACGTTCTGATTCGCGTCGACCGCTGGGGGAGTGTATGGTTACACCTGTCCGAAGCGCGGAGCGGTAACGCGAAACGCGGCGAGGTCGGCCCCTTTAGCTCAGTCGGCAGAGCGTCTCCATGGTAAGGAGAAGGTCTACGGTTCGATTCCGTAAAGGGGCTCCACAGCGTAATCGCCCTCTCCCGGAATTCCGGGTGGGGCTTTTCGCTTGTGGGATACCAGTGCTCGCCGGTCGCCTGAAATAGGGGAAGTATGGGGGTCCCGTGATCAGGCATACTGGGAGCGCCTGGTCCCGATCGGGCGCGCGATGGGCGTGCGCGGTCGTCAGACGGGTCGGGTATCCTTTCGTGGCCGGTCCAGTTCGCCGGCCTGAGGCGGAGTAGCTCAGTCAGGCAGAGCAAGCGGCTCATAATCGCTGTGTCGCCGGTTCAAGTCCGGCCTCCGCTACTACCCTGCCGGGTTCCCTGTGAAGGGTGACCGGGTTCGGGTTGTCCATGTGTCCCAAACGTAGAAAGGCACTCCCACGTGGCTGCCACCGACGTTAGGCCGAAGATCACGCTGGCCTGCCAGGAGTGCAAGCACCGCAACTACATCACGCGGAAGAACCGGCGCAACGACCCGGACCGGCTTGAGCTGAAGAAGTACTGCCCCAACTGCAGGTGCCACCGCCCGCACCGCGAGACCCGCTAGGGTCCCACCGCCCGCCGCGCCGCAGGGCCGCGACGGACGCCGCCGTCCACTGGACGGGCGGCGACAGGGCATGGTGCGCACGAAGGCCCGGCGCCTTCGGCCACCCCTGGGCACCATCACGCACGACCGGCGTTCTCCCTGAGGGCGCCGGTTTGTCGCGTCCGGAAACGGCCCGCGCCCGCACGCCCGGCCACGCCGGTGGTTCGCGACGGCCGAAGGTTGTTCTGTTACGGTCGGGCTGGCGCGATGTCCATTGGCCTTCGGCGGGCGGACCGGCGAATCGTCCCTGGGCACCGCCTCCGTCAGCTCCGCGCGCGCGTCGAAAGGCACCGGCACGATGGCTTTGAACCGAGATTTCGTCGGACGGACCTATCCGGCGTCCGGCTCCTACGAGGTCGGCCGAGTCAAGATCAAGGAGTTCGCGGCCGCCATCGGGGACCAGAACCCGATCTACCGCGACCCCGAGGCCGCGAAGGCCGCCGGCCACCCCGACGTCGTCGCCCCGCCGACCTTCCCCATCGTGTTCAGTGTCACGGGCGTCGGCGCGGCCCTCGCCGATCCCGAGCTCGGACTCAACTTCGCCATGGTGGTCCACGGCGAGCAGCGCTTCGAGTACACCCGGCCGATCTACGCGGGCGACGAGCTGCTGTGCACCTCGACCATCTCCGAGATCCGCAGCGTCGGCCGCAACGAGCTGCTCACGGTGACCAGCGAGGTGACGACCGTCCAGGGCGAGCCGGTGTGCAGGACCTACAACACCCTGATCGAGCGCGGAGGGGCGGCGTAACCGATGACGGCGACCGTGAAGTACGACGAGGTCGAGGTCGGCCAGGAGATCCCGGCCGTCGAGTACCCCGTCCACCGCGTCAACCTGGTGATGTACGCCGGGGCCTCCGGCGACTTCAACCCCATCCACTGGAACGAGCGGCACGCCAAGGCCGTGGGCCTGCCCGACGTGATCGCGCACGGCATGTTCACGATGGCCCAGGCCGGCCGCTTCGTCACCGACTGGGCCGGCGACCCCGGGGCGGTCGTCGACTACGGCGTCCGCTTCTCGTCCATGGTGGTCGTCCCGGACAACGACGAGGGCGCCGTGATCACGGTGAGCGGCCTCGTGGAGGAGAAGCTGGACGGCGACCGCGTGGTCATCGCGCTCACCGCCAGGTCCGGCGACTCGCGCGTCCTGTCCCGGGCCCGCGCCACCGTCCAGCTCGCCTGACCGTCCGCTCGCTTGACGGTCCGGCTCACCAGGGGCACCGGCCCGCCTGGGAGCACCGGCTCGCCGCCGAACCGGGGGGCGAGCTGGGGCGGGCCTGAATGCTTCGGTGCCAGGTGGGTACTGGGGCGAGCGTGACAGAGCCACCGAACCACGTATATGGACTCGCCGAGCAACGGGCGAAGGCCCGTGCGGAGCGTGACTTCGCCGCTGCCGACGCACTGCGCCAGGAGATCGAGGACGCGGGCTGGCTGGTCCGTGACGAGGCCGGCGGATTCGAGCTGACGCCCAAGCCGTTCAAGGTCTGGCCCACGGTCGCGTCGATTCCCGTCCCGTTGACGCCCGACTGGCCGGGCGGTGGCGCCGACAGAGCCGCCGACGGGACCGCCGACGTGGCCGAGAGCACCGAGGCCGAGACCGGCACCCGGCACGCTGAAAACATGGTCGCCTCGCAGATGCTGTGGGACTCCACGCTGGCGGCCTCGCGGCTCGACCAGGCGGCCGGTGCCGCGACGCCGGCGCGCGACCACGCCGAGGGCGCCCCCGGAGCGGTGACCGTGGCCCTCCTGGTCGACGGCGGCCCGGCCGAGCTGCGCACGTGCGTCGACGCGCTGGTGGGCCACACCGAGGCCAAGATCCTCGCCGTGGACCTCGGGAACGTCGAGGAGGCCGGGGTCGTCCTGCACGAGCTGGCCGAGCGTCATCCCGGCCGCATCGAGGCCTGGCACGTCGCCGAGGCCCCGCACTGGCGCGGCGGTCCGGCCGGGTGGGGCGCGGTCCGCAACAAGCTCCTGGCGCTGGACTCCGGGGACGTGCACGTCGTCATGGAGACCTCCACGATCCTCGACGGCGACGCGATCACCCCGCTGGTCGCCGCGCTCGGAGGCGACGTCGTCGCCGCCGGGTGGAAGGGCGTCGACCCCGACGAGGGCGGCCTCGACTGGCACGACGCCGGGCCGGGCCGGGTGCGCGGGCTGCTGGGCTACCTGTTCGCCGTCCGGCGTGACCAGGCCCTGGCGGCGGGCGGCTTCCCGGAGAAGGCGCGGTACTACCGCAACGCCGACCTGGAGTTCTCGCTGTCGCTGCCGGGCACGCTGGTCGTCCCGCACGAGCCCCTCCCGGTCCACCAGGAGCGCCACCGCGGCTACCACGACGTCGACCCCGACTACCGCGAGCGGGAGTCCCGCCGCACCTACGACCGGGTGCTGGCCAAGCTCCGCTCCGGCGGGGACAGGCCGGACGACGAGGACAGGGCCGAGGACGCGCGCAACGCGGACGCGCCACGCCGTTACTGACCAGGCGGGGCTCCGGAGCCGGGGCCCGGTGACACCGACGGACGCCGGAGCCGGGGCCCGGTGACGCCGGCGGGCGCCGGGGCGGCACTAGGCTGATGGCCGGCACGCGGCCTTCGCGTGCCGTTCCGCATGTCCTTGGGGAAGACGCATGGCTGACCGAGTGGCCGGGGTGCGGCTCGCGCCGTTCACCACGTTGAGAGTGGGCGGCGCCGCCCGCGCCTTCGCGGAGGCGTCCACCGACGAGGAGCTCGTCGAGCTGGTGTCGGTCGCCGACCGCGCCGGTGAGCCCGTGCTGGTCCTCGGCGGCGGCAGCAACCTGGTCATCTCCGACGAGGGCTTCGACGGCCTGGTCGTGCGCGTGTGCACCCGCGGGGTCGAGGTGCGCGACGAGGCCGATCGCGTCGTGGTGACCGCGCGGGCCGGGGAAGACTGGGACGCGCTGGTCACCCGGGCGGTCGCCGAGGGCTGGTCCGGCGTCGAGTGCCTGTCCGGCGTGCCGGGGCTGGTCGGCTCGACCCCGATCCAGAACGTCGGCGCGTACGGGCAGGACGTCTCGCAGACGGTCACCGGCGTGCGCGTCTACGACCGGCGCTCGGGCGAGGTGCTCGACCTGGACGCCGCCCAGTGCGGGTTCTCCTACCGGCACAGCGCGTTCAAGGCGGACCTGGCCCGTTATGTCGTGCTGTCCGTGACGTACGTGCTGGAAAGGTCGGACAAGTCCGGACTGATCGCGTACAAGGAGCTCGCCGCGAAGCTCGGCGTCGCCCTCGGCGACCGGGTCACCCTGCACGAGGCCCGCCACGCCGTGCTGGAGCTGCGCCGGGGCAAGGGCATGGTGCTGGACGCCGCCGATCCCGACACCTGCAGCGCCGGGTCGTTCTTCACCAACCCCGTGCTTTCCGCGGAGCGGGCCGCCGAGCTGGAGGCCCGGGCTCCCGGGTACCCCCGTTGGGACATGCCCGGCGGCGCGGTCAAGGTGCCGGCCGCCTGGCTCATCGAGCACGCGGGCTTCGCCAAGGGCCACCGGCGGGGCCCGGCGCGCATCTCCACCAAGCACACCCTCGCCCTCACCAACCCCGGCGGGCACGCGGTGACCGGCTTCCCGAGCGACCCCGAGGTGGTCGCCCTCGGAGTCCCGTCCCGCCCGTCTCCGTCGCCGGCCCCGGCGACGGCGGCCGACCTGCTGGCCCTGGCCCGCGAGGTCCGCGACGGCGTCCATGCCGCCTTCGGCGTGACCCTCGTCCCCGAACCGGTCCTGGTCCGCCTGACGCTCTGATCGCCGCCGGTCAGCCGATGAGGGCCTCGCCGATGAGGAGGATGCCGAAGACGGCGAAGGCGGCGGCGGCGCCGTAGCGGATGACCTTCTCGGGCAGGTGCCTGCCCAGCATGCGCCCGACGAGGATGGCCAGCGCGTCGGCGGCGACCATGCCGATCGTGGAGCCGACCCAGGTGCCGAACCAGCCGTGCTGGGTCGCCAGGGTGATGGTGGCGAGCATGGTCTTGTCGCCCAGCTCGCTGAGGAAGAACGCCACGGTGACGGCGACCAGCGCGTTGCGGGTCGTGCGCTCGGCCTTGCGCGACTCCTCGTCGCTCAGCTCGTCGCCGCGCAGCGTCCACAACGCGAAGCCGAGGAAGGCCACGCCCGCGACGATCGAGATGGCCGTGGTCGGCAGGGCGTCGCCGATGAGGCCGCCGAGGCCGACGCTGAGCAGGTGGACCACCGCGGTGGCCAGGGTGATGCCGGCGAGCACCGGCAACGGCTTGAAGCGGGTGGCGAAGGTCATGGCCATGAGCTGGCTCTTGTCGCCCAGCTCGGCCACGAAGATGACGCCGAGGCTTATCCAGAACGCTTCCACAGGGGGGTCGCCCTTCTTGTTCCTGCGACCGGGCCGGAAGCGGCATCACCAGAGAGCTCGGGGGAGTCGGCTTCGGCCCGCCGCGCATGTGCACGACAACGGGCCGAAGGTCTCGTCCGCCTCATCGAGGCCCACGCGACCGGGCTCACGCCAGCATGTCGACCACGCGGTTCGGGACTACTCCCCTTCGGTGTTCGCCCCACCCTACCCGACGGCGCTCAGGGGGTGGACCGGCACGTCGGGCCACCGGCTCCGGCGCAGGTCAGGTGAACAGGGAGAGGCGGTGGGCGGCGGCGGCCGCCTCGCCGCGGGTGGAGACCGCCAGCTTGCCCAGGATGTTGGACACGTGCACGCTGACCGTCTTCGCCGAGATGAACAGCTCGCCCGCGATGTCGCGGTTGGAGCGGCCGAGCGCGACCAGCCGCAGCACCTCCAGCTCGCGCGGCGTGAGATCAGGGGCCGCCGAGGCGTCCACCGGGGCCGCGGGGCCCGCGGTGACCGTCACCCCGACGCGGCGGGCGAGCGCCTCGATCTCCCCCATGAGCGGCCGGGCGCGCAGGCCGGCGGCGATGGCGCGGGCCTCGGTCAGCCGCGCCGCCGCCCCGTCGCGGTCGCCGGCCTTGGCGCGGGCCGCGGCGGCATGGGTGAGCGACCGGGCACGCGGGTACGGGCGGCCCAGCCGCTGCCAGGCTTCGGCGGCCGCGTCGTGCTCGCCGGTGAACATCAGCCCGAAGGCGTCGGCGACCGGGCCGTCGGACTTCATGGTCGCGAAGAGCCCCTGGGCCCGGTGCCACACCTCCCGCGCCCGCTCGGGGTGCGCCGCGGCGGCCACCTCGCAGGTCAGCCGGGCCTGCGCCATGAACTGCCAGCCGAGCATCGCCTTGTTGGAGTGCGGCATGTCGCCGACCCGCAGCATCTCCTCGACGTCGTCGAGCGCCGGGCCCGGCCGGCCGCGCAGCAGGTGGAGCTCGACGCGCAGGCGCAGGTTGGTCAGCCACTCCTGGGCGTACTCGTCGCGTTCGTTCTGCAGGGCGCCGACCTCGGCGAGGACCTGCTCCATCAGTTCGACCTCGCCTCGTCCGGCGGCGAGCTGGCCGCGCAGGCGCCGCAGGTGACCGCGGATCTTCGGGATGGGGTCCAGCGCCAGGGCCTGTTCGATGACCTCCATCGCCTCGTCCCAGCGGCCGAGCGCCTCCAGGGCCTCGGCCCGGTTGTTGGCGATGAAGGCTCCGCTCACCCGATAGCGGCCGTACTCACGGGCCAGCGCGTCGCCCTCCAGCGCCAGGGCCACGGCCTCCTCGGAGCGGCCGAGGTTGTTCAGGGCGTCCACCTTGTTGCCGATGGTGCGCAGGACGATGCGCTGGTTGCCGAGCTCGGTGGCGGCCTCCATGGCCCGCTCGTTGGTGCGCAGCGCGCCCTCGAGGTCGCCGGCCAGCGAGTGGCCGAGGGCGAGGGTGCAGAGCAGGTCGGCCTCCATGCACACGTCGCCGAGGTCGCGGGCGATCTGGAGGGCCTCCTCGGTGAGCACGGTGCCCTCGTCGGTCTCGTTGCTGAACATCAGGAACGAGCCGAGCCGGGACAGGACCTGGGCGCGGGCGGCGCTCGGCGCGGGCACGAGCCGTTCGGCGTAGCGCAGGTCGGGCAGCGCGCCCCGCCGGCCCCGGTCGATGGTGAGCTGCGCCCGGCGCACGAGAAGGTAGGCGACCCGTTCGGGCTCGGCGGCCTCGTCCAGCTCGGCCAGGGCGCCCTTGACGAACTTCAGGCCCCGCTCGACCTCGCCGCTGATGGCGGCGGCCTCCGAGGCCCGCTCCAGGATGCCGACGTGGTCGGCGCCGATGCGCTCGGCGGCGTCCGGCACGCGGTCCCACAGCGACAGCACACGCTCCAGCAGCTGCATCTGCTCGGTGTAGGCGAAGGCGTCGGCGGCCTTGCCCGCGGCCTCCCAGGCGGAGGTCAGCGCCCACAGGTGGTCGCGCGCGGAGTACCAGTGGTGAGCGATCTCGATGGCGGCGCGGCCGGGAGGGACGAGCTTGCGGTCGCGGTCGATCTCCTCGGCGAAGCGCGCGTGGATGCGGTTGTGCTCGCCCGGGAGCATCTCCTCGTGCACGGCCTCGCGGATCAGGGCGTGCCGGAAGACGTACGCCCGCCCGTCCACCAGCATGACGTTGCCGGCGATCGCGGGGCGCAGGGCGTTCTCCAGGTCGATGTCGGACAGGCCGGTGACCGCGGCCAGCAGTTCGTGGCCGACGCGGTTGCCGCCGGCCGAGGCGACGCGCAGCACGCGCTGGCTGTCCTCCGGCAGCCGTTCCACCGAGCCGATGATCAGGTCCTGGAGGGAGTCGGGGACGCTGGAGCAGTCGTCGCCGCGTTCCATCAGCGCCTCGACGAACAGCGGGATGCCCTCGCTGCGCTGGTAGACCTTGCGGACGACCGCCGCCTCGGGCGCGTCGCCCCGGATGCCGGCGATCTGCGCCGCGACCTCGCTCTCGCTCAGGCGGGGCAGGTCGATGCGCGCCACCCCTTCGACGCGCATGAGCTCGGCCAGCACCGGGCGCAGCGGGTGCTGGCGGTGCAGCTCGTCCGAGCGGAACGTCATGATCATCAAGATCGGGGCGGTCCTGAGGTTGCGACTGAGGAAGGCGATCAGGTCGCGACTGGACCGGTCGGCCCAGTGGATGTCCTCGATGACCAGGATGACCGGCCGGCGCTCCGCCAGCCGTTCGAGAAGGGTGAGGATCTGCTCGAACAGCCTGGCGCGGCCGGTCTCGGTCTCCCGCTCGCCGCTGGGCTCGCCGAACTCGGGCAGCAGGCGGGCCAGGTCGCGGGCGGCGCCCTCCGGGAGCAGGGCGGCCACCTCGGCGGCGCCCATCTCCCTGACGAGCTGGCGCAGGGCGGCGGTGAACGGCGCGTAGGCGAGGCCCTCGGTGGACAGCTCGACGCAGCCTCCGGCCAGGATGTGCGCGCCGGTGTCGGCGGCCTCGTCGGTGAAGCGCAACACCAGGCGCGTCTTCCCCCCGCCGGCCTCGCCCCCGAGGAGAACGGCGGAGGCCGCCTGCTTGCGCGCCTGCTCGAAGGCGTCCGAGAGAGTGCGCAACTCTGCTTGTCGGCCCACGAAGACAGGACTCACCATCCGGCCCACCATGTCTGCCAGCATGTCATGCCCAATAGCGTCTTTCGTACTGCTTTTCGGTCAGGGTGAACAGGATGGGGAGCGCCCCTCCGGGTTCATTACGGCGGCTGTGACGCCCGGCCGGGAGGGAGGTCCCGGCCGGGCATCGTGCGCGAGGGTCTCAGCCGCGATCGCCGCGGATGAGCTTGCGGGGTTCGCCCCTCCGGCTCGCCGTCGGCCCGCGACCGGGCCCGCGGCACGCCGGGGAGGTTGTGACCGAGGGCGGTCACGAGGTGCGCAGCTTGCCGAAGGCGGCGCGCAGGCGGTGCTGCGAGCCCTCGGACCGGGCCTTGCGGCCGGAGGCGGCCTCACGGGCGCGGCGGTGCTCGCCGGCCTCGGCGTGCAGCTCGGCCACGCGGCTGATGATGAGCTGGTAGTGGAGCTCGGGAGCCATTTCGGCTTCTCCTTCGATGTCGTCTTCTCTGACATCTCTAGACTCGGGCTAAGGCGCCCCCTCCCACATCGGGCGGATGCCTTATCTCCCGGGCGTCCTACGGCCTAGGACCGTCTAAGGCGCTCTGAGCCGCCTTAGGCCCCTTAATAGAGCCGTAGGCGACAGGTGATGAAATGCCGCAGGCCCCGCCGGGCGGGCGGCCCGGTTTGGAACAATCAGGCCGGTCGGCGATGCTGGTGAGGTGTCAACACTGACGACCTCGCCCACGGAGATCGCGTCGTCGAACGCGTCCCTGAGGGCATTCCTGCACGGCCTGCCCGGTGTCGATCGTGTGGGTGCCGATCAGCGCGCCGCGATGCTGGGCACCCGTTCCATCAAGACGACGGCCAAGGCCCGAGCCATCGACCTGGCCATCTCCATGGTCGACCTGACCACCCTGGAAGGAGCCGACACCCCCGGCAAGGTGCGCGCGATGTGCGCCAAGGCCGTTCGGCCCGACCCCGCAGACCCCTCCGTCCCCAAGGTCGCCGCCGTCTGCGTCTACCCCGACCTGGTCCCGCAGGCCGTGGACGCGCTCGGCCGGTCCGGCGTGAAGGTGGCGAGCGTGGCCACCGCCTTCCCCAGCGGCAGATCGTCCCTCGGCGTCAAGGTGGAGGAGACCAGGCAGGCCGTCCAGGACGGCGCCGACGAGATCGACATGGTGATCGACCGCGGCGCGTTCCTGTCCGGCGACTACCGCAAGGTGTACGACGAGATCGTCGCGATCAAGGCCGCCTGCGCCCGCGACGCCGGTGGGGAGGACGCCCACCTGAAGGTCATCCTGGAGACCGGGGAGCTCGCCACCTACGACAACGTGCGGCGGGCGTCCTGGCTCGCCATGCTGGCCGGCGCCGACTTCATCAAGACCTCGACCGGCAAGGTGTCCCCGGCCGCGACGCTCCCCGTCACGATGGTGATGCTGGAGGCCGTGCGCGACTTCCGCGAGCAGGCGGGCCGCGTCGTGGGCGTCAAGCCGGCCGGCGGCATCCGCACCACCAAGGACGCGATCAAGTATTTGGTGCTGGTCAACGAGACCGCCGGCGCCGACTGGCTCGACCCGGCCCTGTTCAGGCTGGGCGCCTCCAGCCTGCTCAACGACCTGCTGATGCAGCGCCAGAAGATGGCCACCGGCCGCTACGCCGGCCCCGACTACTTCACCCTCGACTGAGGCGGCCCCCATGTTCGAATACGCACCGGCGCCCGAGTCGCGCGACATCGTCGACATCCGGCCGTCCTATGGCCTGTTCATCAATGGGGAGTGGGTCGACTCGCTGGGGGACGCGCGCGACAAGACCGTCAACCCGGCCACCGAAGAGGTCCTGTCGGAGTTCGCCCTCGCCGCAGGCGCCGACGTCGACCGGGCGGTCTCCGCGGCGCGCAAGGCCTACGAGTCGGTCTGGGGGCGGCTCCCCGGCCGCGAGCGCGCCAAGTACCTGTTCCGCATCGCCCGCATCATCCAGGAGCGCGCCCGCGAGCTGGCCGTGCTGGAGTCCCTGGACAACGGCAAGCCGATCCGCGAGTCGCGCGACGTCGACCTTCCCCTGGTCGCGGCGCACTTCTTCTACTACGCCGGGTGGGCCGACAAGCTGTCCTACGCCGGGCTGGCCCGCAGGACGCCCGACGGCGGCTTCGCCGACCCTCGGCCGCTCGGGGTCGCCGCGCAGGTCATCCCGTGGAACTTCCCGCTGCTCATGCTGGCCTGGAAGATCGCGCCCGCGCTGGCCTGCGGGAACACCGTCGTGCTCAAGCCGGCCGAGACGACGCCGCTCACCGCGCTGGCGTTCGCCGAGATCTGCCGCCAGGCCGACCTGCCGCCCGGCGTGGTCAACATCGTCACCGGGGCGGGGGCGACCGGGCAGGCGCTGGTCTCCCACCCGGACGTGAACAAGGTCGCCTTCACCGGCTCCACCGAGGTCGGCCGCCAGATCGCCCGCTCGGTCGCCGGGACGGGCAAGAAGCTGACGCTCGAGCTCGGCGGGAAGGCCGCCAACATCGTCTTCGACGACGCCGCGCTCGACCAGGCCGTCGAGGGCATCGTCAACGGCATCTTCTTCAACCAGGGCCACGTGTGCTGCGCGGGCTCGCGGCTGCTGGTCCAGGAGTCGATCCAGGAGGAGCTGCTCGCGGCGCTCAAGCGTCGCCTGGGCACGCTGCGGCTCGGCGACCCGCTGGACAAGAACACCGACATCGGCGCGATCAACTCCGCGGCGCAGCTCGACAGGATCAAGACGCTCAGCGAGGCGGGCGAGCAGGAGGGCGCCGAGCGCTGGTCGCCGCCCTGCCCGATCCCCGACAAGGGCTTCTGGTTCCCGCCCACGCTGTTCACCGGGGTCGCCCAGTCGCACCGCATCGCCCGCGAGGAGATCTTCGGCCCGGTGCTGTCGGTCCTCACCTTCCGCACGCCCGCGGAGGCGGTCGAGAAGGCCAACAACACCCCCTACGGGCTGTCCGCGGGGGTGTGGACCGAGAAGGGGTCGCGCATCCTGTGGATGGCCGACAAGCTCCGCGCCGGGGTCGTGTGGGCCAACACCTTCAACCGCTTCGACCCGGCATCGCCGTTCGGCGGCTACAAGGAGTCCGGATACGGACGCGAGGGCGGGCGGCACGGACTGGAGGCCTACCTCGATGTCTGACCCCTGTGAGCACCGCCGGGCGCCCCGCCGGGCCCGCCGGGCGCAGATCACCCGCGGGCACGCCCACGCCCGTTCCGGCCTTACGGCCACGACCGCCCGCCAGGGCTGGTTCGCCCATCGTTGCGGGGTGAGCCGCTGCCGCCAGGTGATCCTGACGGCGCGGCTCTCGCCGGAAGAGATCACCTGGAGAGGCGATGACTGAGCCGGGCAGGCTCGCCGTGCGCAAGACGTACAAGCTGTACATCGGCGGGGCGTTCCCGCGTTCGGAGAGCGGAAGGTCCTACGCCGTGACCTCCTCCAAGGGCGACTTCCTCGCCAACGCCGCCCTGGCCTCGCGCAAGGACGCCCGCGACGCGGTGACCTCGGCCCGCAAGGCGTTCCCCGGCTGGTCCGGCGCCACGCCCTACAACCGGGGGCAGATCCTCTACCGCATCGCCGAGATGATGGAGGGGCGCCGGGCGCAGTTCGTCGAGGAGGTGACGACCGCCGACGGGGTGTCGGCGCGCAAGGCCGGCGAGCTGGTGGACGCCGCCGTCGACCGGCTGGTCTGGTACGCGGGCTGGTCGGACAAGATCGGCGCCGTCCAGGGGGCGGCCAACCCGGTCGCCGGGCCCTACTTCAACCTGTCCACCTCCGAGCCGACCGGCGTCGTCGCGGTCATGGCGCCGGGGGAGGGCCCGCTGCTCGGTCTGGTGTCGGTCATCGCCCCGGTGATCGTCACGGGCAACACCTGCGTGGTGGTGGCCTCCGAGCGCGCGCCGCTGCCGGCGATCACGCTGGCGGAGGTGCTGGCGACCTCCGACCTGCCGGGCGGGGTGGTGAACCTGCTGACCGGCAGGCTCGCCGAGATGGCCCCGTGGCTGGCGTCACATATGGACGTCAACGCCGTGGACCTCACCGGCTGCCCGGAGGAGCTGGCGGTGTCCTGCCAGCAGGCCGCGGCCGAGAACCTCAAGCGGGTGCTGCGCCCGGCCGGCAAGACCGACTGGCTCGCCGACCCCGGCACAGACCGCATGACGGCCTTCCTGGAGACCAAGACCGTCTGGCACCCCATCGGAGTCTGACCCCACCGCGGCGCGACGGCCCCCGCACACCAGGGTCGTCGCGCCGCCCTCTTCACAGCACATCCCGCCTTCGGCTCCCGTTTCCGACCGGTGAGCCTGAGATCTGGTGTCCTGTGCTGGAACCTTTCGGCGCGGCACACTCATGCGGTGGCCGCACATGTGCGTCGGGCGCGAATCTTCACCCGGCCGGTTCCTCCCTGCCATGGGCTGGAGGTGATCGGCGCCGGGGCGGTGGATCGTGATACGGCGATGCCGGCGCCGGTTACGGCGCCCGGCCGGGCCGGTCTCGGTCGTCCGGTCAGCCGGGGGCTCGGCGGTTGGTGTGGCGGGTGGGGGTGGCTGAGCCGGGGTCCTCGGGCCAGGGGTGGCGGGGGTAGCGGCCGCGTAGTTCGGCGCGGACGGCGCGGTAGCCCTCCCGCCAGAAGGAGGCCAGGTCGGCGGTGACGGCGGCGGGCCGTCCGGCCGGAGAGAGCAGGTGGACCACCAGCGGGACCCCGGCGATCCGGGGCGCGGCCTGCCAGCCGAACAGTTCCTGGAGCTTGGCGGCCAGCACCGGCTGGTCCCCCGAGTAGTCCACGCGGACGCGGGAGCCGCTCGGCACGGTGATCCGCTCGGGGGCGACCTCCTCGAGCCGCAGCTGCCAGGGCAGCAGCCGCTTGAGCGCCGCCGCCATGTCGACCCGCGCCAGGTCGGAGCGGCGGCGCAGGCGCGGGAGGTCGAGCCAGACCGGGGCCGCCTCGATCAGGGCGGCGTCGGAGACGTCCGGCCAGGGGTCGCCGAGGACCCGGTGGCAGAAGGCCATGCGGTCGCGCAGCGCCACGGCCTCCGGGGTCCAGCGCATCAGCGACAGCCCCTCGGCGCGCAGGCCCGCCATGATCGCCTCGCCGGCGCGGGCGGCCGGCAACGGCGTGGACGACAGTTCGACGGCGCCCAGCCGTTCGACCAGGCGCGCCACCACCTCGCCGTCCCACCCGATCTCCTCCTCGACGCGGTGGAACGGCGCCGCGGCCCGCCGGGCGACGTCCTCGTCGATGACCACGGCCTGTCCCACCCGTGCCGAGGGCGAGCCGGTGGGACGGTCGGCGACCGCGATGGCCAGCCACTCCGCCGAGGCCAGCCGGGAGTCGCGGGGCAGCGTCGCGGCCGTGCCCGACACCATGAGGTACCCGCCGCCCCGGCGACGCGCCACCCGCTCGGGATAGGCCAGCGCCACCACCAGCCCGGCCACCGCGTCGTCCCCGGCGTCGCCGCGCGTGACCGCCTGCCGTTGGGTTGCCGCGCCGGCCGCCGTGTCGTTCGCCGTCCCCGCGCCTGCCGCCGTGTCCGCGGCATCGGGGCCGGCCACCGTGTCGTAGACGGCGGTCTGGGCGGCCTGGGTGAGGCGGCGGGTCTCCTTACGCCAGGCGGGCGACCCGTCGCGGCGGGCGTCGCGCCACAGCGCCACCAGGTCGTCGGTGGCCGTGCGGGGAAGCTCCTCCGACAGCAGCGCGACGACTTCGGCGGCACGCGGCGGGCCGTCGAGCAAGGCGCGGGCGAGCCGCGGATGGACGCCCACCCCGGCCATCCGCCGGCCGCGCCCGGTGACCCGCCCGTCCTCGAGCGCGCCGAGCGCGTGGAGCGTGCGCAGCGCGGCGGCCATGGACGCGGCCGGTGGCGGGTCGAGCAGCGCGAGCCCGGAGGCGTCCGGCGTGCCCCAGCAGGCGGCCTGGAGCGCGAACGCCGTCAGGTCGGCCAGGGCGATCTCGGGCTGGGCCTGCTCGGGAAGCCGCTCGTGCTCGGCCTCGGTCCAGCACCGGTAGACCGTGCCCGGTGCCTCGCGGCCCGCGCGCCCGGCGCGTTGCTCGGCGGAGGCCCGGGAGACGCGCACGGTGGTGAGCGAGCCCAGGCCGCGGCCGTGGTCGGTGCGCGGTTCGCGGGCCAGCCCGGCGTCCACCACCACCCGGACTCCCGGGACGGTCAGGCTGGACTCGGCCACGGAGGTGGCCAGGATCACCCGCCTGCGCGGTCCGGGCGACAGGATCGCGTCCAGTTCCTCCGCCCTGCCGTGGGCCCGCAGCACGTCGATCTCGGCGGGCAGGCCGGCCAGCGCGGACGCCACCCGTCCGATCTCCCCGACGCCGGGCAGGAAGCACAGCACGTCGCCCTCCCGCTCGTCGAGGGCCCGCCGGACCACCCCGGCCACGTGGGCGAGCAGGGCCGGGTCCACCCGCATGCCGTGCGGCGGGGCGGCCGGACGCGGCGGCGGGGCCCACACCACCCGCACCGGGTGCGCGGTGCCGGAGGCACGGACCACGGGGACGTCCCCGAGCAGCCGCGACCAGGGAGAGGTGTCGGCGGTCGCGGAGGCGGCCAGCAGCCGAAGGTCCGGCCGCAGGGTCGCCCGGACGTCGAGCAGGAACGCCAGCGCGGTGTCGGCGTCCAGGTGGCGCTCGTGGCACTCGTCGACGAGCACGGCGTCGACCCCGTCCAGATCGGGGTCGCGCTGGAGCCGTTGCAGCAGCACGCCGGTCGTCATCACCTGGACCCGCCGGCCGGGCCGGTGCTCGCCGCGTACGGTGAAGCCGACCTCCTCGCCGACCCGCGAGCCGAGCACCCAGGCCATGCGCCGGGCCGCCGCGCGGGTCGCGACGCGCCGGGGCTCGGCCACGACCACCCGGCGCGGCGGGCCGCCGGAGTACAGGCCGGCCAGGGCCAGCGGCACCAGGGTCGTCTTGCCTGTGCCGGGCGGGGCGGCCAGCACGGCGCCGCCGGCCCGTTCCAGCGCGGCGCGCAGTTCGGGCAGCGCCTCGCGCACGGGCAGGTCGCCCGCGCGCGACTCCTCCACGGTCATCGAAGACCTCCGAGGAGACCTCCGCCTTCAGGCGGGGGAGGAATCGGACCCCTGCGGAGCAGGACAGGGGTAGGGAGTTCGCCGTGAGGCGAACCCCCGTATCGAACAAACGCGCGATTGTTGGCTGGTGACGCGGTAAGGTGTGCGGCGTGGCGCAGATCGTGAAGCGGGCCTACAAGTACCGCTTCTACCCCACCGCCGACCAGGCCGAACAGCTCACGCGGACGTTCGGGTGCGTGCGCCTGGTCTACAACAAAGCCCTCGAGGAACGCACCCGCACCTACACCCAGGAAGGCCGCGGTGTCTCCTATGTGGAGTCCTCGGCGCGCCTGACCGAGTGGAAACGCAGCGACGAGTACGACTTTTTGTCGCAGGTGTCGTCGGTGCCGTTGCAGCAGGCCCTGCGCCACCTGCAGGCGGCGTTCGCGAACTTCTTCGCCAAACGGGCCAAGTACCCGACGTTCAAGTCCCGCAAGAAGTCGCGGCTGTCGGCTGAGTACACCCGTTCGGCGTTCTGCTGGCGCGACGGGCGGTTGACGCTGGCCAAGATGGACGCGCCGTTGGAGATCGTGTGGTCGCGCCCGCTGCCGCAAGGGGCCAAGCCGTCCACGGTCACGGTCTGCCGGGATGCGGCGGGGCGGTGGTTCGTGTCCATCCTGGTGGAGGAGAAGATCACGCCGCTGCCCTCGATGGAGGCGTCGGTGGGCGTGGACGCCGGCATCACCGCGCTGGCGACGCTGTCCACCGGGGAGAAGATCGTCAACCCGCGTCACGAGCGGGCCGACCGGCGCAAACTGGCCCGTGCCCAGCGCGGGCTCTCCCGGAAACAGAAGGGATCCAGCAACCGGGCCAAGGCCCGACTTCGGGTGGCGAGGGTGTATGCCCGGATCGCCGACCGGCGCCGGGATCATCTGCACAAGGTGACCACACGGCTTGTTCGCGAGAATCAAGTGATCGCCGTGGAAGACCTGACCGTCCGCACCATGGTCAAAAACCGTTCGCTGGCGCGCGCCATCAGCGATGCCTCCTGGCGGGAGTTGCGGGGCATGCTGGAGTACAAGGCGGCCTGGTACGGGCGCACACTGGTGGTGGTGGACCGGTGGTTCCCCTCCTCCAAGCTGTGCTCGGCCTGCGGAACCCTGCAACAGGCGATGCCGCTGAATGTCCGGGAGTGGGACTGTGCTTGCGGCGCGGTCCACGACCGGGACGTCAACGCGGCCAAGAACGTGCTCGCCGCCGGGCTGGCGGAGAGCTGAAACGCCTGTGGAGCCGGTGTAAGACCTCAACGAGAGTCCTCTCGGGCGGGCGACCGGCAGTGAAGCAGGAAACCTCACGGGCGACCGTGGGAGTCCCCCTCCTTCAGGAGGGGGACGAGGTCAAGTACCGAGCTTGCCGCACCCGGCGGAGTGCCGGGCACCGGCCGGTGGGCCGCGACCGTCGTCGGCGCGGGAAGGGCCGGTGTGGCCGCGGCCGTGGTGGCGGTCTACCGCCTGATCTCGTACCGGGCCATGCTCATCGGGGGGTGGACCGTCTGGGCGTCGCCGGGCGTCATCGGGCCTGGAGCGCGTCCAGGGCGACGGCCATCGCGATGATCACTCGCCGGTCGAGCCGGGGATCCTGGATGTCCACGATGTAGCGGTCGCGCAGGCCGTACTTGCGGTCCACCGAGAAGGCGATCTGCGCCCCGGCGCCGAAGTCGAAGTGGTACGGCAGCCACGACAGCGAGTCGACGAACCGGCGCAGGATGCTGACCAGCACATTGCGCTCCTGCCCGGTGAACGTCGGCATGCCCGGCTGCTGGAAGTGCCACGTGGAGCGCAGCAGCGACGCGCCGAACTCCTTGCGGAAATAGCCGATCGGCTGGCCGGCGTGGTCCACGACGTCGTACCCGCTGCCCAGATCGAGCACCTTGCGGGCCTTGAACCCGGCGAGCACGTACTGGCGCGACTCGTCGGTGTAGAGGGTCACCTGCTCCTTGAACGCCAGGCGCTTCTGCTCGGCGAACGCCACCATCGGCCCCTCGGAGCCGTCGGGCTGCTCTATGTGGACCACATAGCGGTTCACCATCATGGTGATCTTCTGCCGGACGAGCAGGCGGCGCTGTGCCTGCAGAGTGGGGAGGTCCACGTTGTTCTCCATAGTCAGGGGATTGCCACCCTAAGGCTTGTCGGCCTTCCGGCGGCGTACGTGGGCGGGTGATGACGAATGTCCACTCCGGAACGGGGCAGGAGTCTCGTTCGTTGGTCAAGACAACGGAACGGGGGAGGAGTCTTAATGTATCGCTCGAGAAGGTACAAGATCATCGCTGGTGTCTGCGGTGGCATCGCCGAGAAGTGGGGCTGGCCGCCCACCATGGTGCGCCTGCTGTTCATCCTGTCCTGCATCCTGCCGGGCCCGCAGTTCGTCATCTACCTCATCATGTGGGCCTTCGTGCCGAAGGCCCCGGCGGCCTACGACTCGGCGGCCGCCTACCGGCACTGACGCCGCGCGGGCCCGTGGTCCACGGGCCCGTCGTCCCTGGGCTCGCGGCCGGCGGCGGCCGGTCGCGGGGGCGGGGCCGTCCCGCGACGACGCGTGGGCGGTTTGTCATCCTTTCATGGGACGTATGCTCGGAGCCGTGAGCGAACGAAGCGTACGTGCGCGGCCGCTGACCCTGGTGGACGACGACCTCGTCGACTACGAGCAGGCCATGGACCGCATGAGCGACCTGGTCGCCGCGCGGCAGCGCGACGAGTCGCCCGACACCCTGTGGCTGCTCAGCCACCCGCAGGTGTTCACGGCGACCAAGCGCACCGCCGCCGAGCACCTGCCCGATCCCTCGCACGGCATCCCCGTCGTCCTCACCGGCCGCGGGGGCCAGCTGACCTACCACGGGCCGGGGCAGCTCGTCGGTTACCTGATCGTCCGGCTCCGCCCGGACGAGGGCGTCGTGGACTACGTCCGCGAGGTGGAGCTGCGCATGGTCGAGGCGCTGGAGAAGCTCGGCCTGCTGGCCGAGCGCCGCCAGACCCCGCCGGGGTCGGAGCTGCTCACCGGCGTCTGGACGCGCGGCACCGGCCGCAAGGTCGTCTCCATCGGCATGCGCGCGAGCCGGGGCGTCACCAGCCACGGCTTCGCGTTGAACGTCGACGGCGACCTCGACCCGTGGCACTACGCCATCCCGTGCGGCATGCCCGACGTCGACATGACCTCGCTGGCGCGTGAACTGTCCGAGCCGCCGTCCATGGACCAGGTGCGCCGTGTGGTCGCCGAGGCCTACGAGGCGTCCGCTTCCTGAGAGGTCGTCGGCGCGGACCACGGGCCGGGTTTCCCGCCATGGGACGGCGCGGCGTGCGCCGAGCCATGGGACGGCGCGGCGTGCGCCGGTGGCCTTCTCGCCGGCGCGGCGCCGGCGAGAAGGCCACCAGGAGCGGCCGGCTCGCGTCCGCGGGTCAGCCGACGGGCTCGTCCATGGGGAGCTCGTCGACGTTGCGGCGCGGGCCGGTGAACCAGTGGCGCGCGGACAGCGTCCACCACAGGGCGATGCCGAGCAGCACGGCCCCGACGGCGATCGGCGCGTAGTTGACCGACGTCCAGGTGAAGTCCGCCGACCCCGGCACGCCGGCCGGGCTGATCGGCAGGACGAAGTACACCGAGATCACGATGATCTCGATGACCGCGATCCAGCCGAGCACCTTGTACTTGCCGCCCAGCGTCCACGGCCCGGGGCGGAAGGCGGCGCCCATCCGCAGCCGCAGCCAGATCGGGATGAGGAAGGCCAGGTACAGCCCGATCACCGCGATGGACACCACGGCCAGGAAGGCCACCGGGGTGGTGGTGCCGGCGGGGGCGTACAGCGCCGGCAGAGTGATCAGCAGGGCGACGGCGCACCCGGCGATGATCGCGTTCACCGGCGTCCTGTTGCGGTCGACGCGCGACCACAGACGCCATCCGGGCACCGCGCCGTCGCGGGAGAACGCGTAGGTCATCCGGGACATCGAGGTCACGCAGCTCATGCCGCAGAAGAACTGGCCGATGGTCGAGATGCCGAAGATCACCGTGGCCAGGCTCGGCGTGAGCGACGAGGTGAAGATCGCCCCGACGAAGCCGGCCTCCTTGTTGACGGCGTCCACGTCGGTGGCCGCGAACAGGAAGGCCAGCAGCAGCACCCATCCGCCGATGGCCGAGTAGAAGATCGACTTCCACAGGCCCTTCGCGGCGGAGGTGGCCGCGCCGTGCGTCTCCTCCGACACGTGGGCGCAGGCGTCGAAACCGGTGATCGTGTACTGGGTGAGCAGGAAGCCCAGCGGCAACACGTACAGCCAGAACGTCGGCCCCGACGCGCCCGAGCCGAAGCCGGAGTTGTTGAACCGCTCGAACAGGAAGCCGACGCTCTGGTGCTCCGACGGCCCGAAGATCAGGATCAGCACGACGACGGCCGCGCCGAACACGTGCCACCACACCGAGATGTTCTGCAGCAGTGAGATCAGCCGGTGGCTGAAGATGTTGATCAGCGCGTGCAGCACCAGGACGATCGCGAACAGCAGGAACGTCTGGTGCAGCGGGTCGCCCTTCGCCCAGCCGTCGCTGAACCGGCCGATGGTGATGTTGAGGAACGTCGCGCAGCCGTAGTCCACCGAGGCGGTGACCGCGATGAGGCCGATCAGGTTCAGCCAGCCGGTGAACCAGCCGTGCACGGGACGGCCCAGCTTGGCGGCCCACCAGTAGATGCCGCCGGCCGTCGGGTAGGCCGAGACCAGCTCGGACATGCAAAAGCCGATGATGAGGATGAACGCCGAGATCAGCGGCCAGCCGACGGAGATGGCGATCGGCCCGCCGTTGTTCCACGCCTGGCTGAAGGTGGTGAAGCATCCGGCCAGGATGGAGATGATCGAGAAGGAGATCGCGAAGTTGGAGAAGCCGCTCCACGATCGCGAGAGCTCCTGCTTGTATCCGAGTTCGGCGAGGCGTTTGGCGTCGTCGTCGAGGGTGGGCTGGGCCATCGAGGCCTCCTTGGTGGCGCGGGTGGTGCCATGGTGCGGTGCGGGGGGTGCGTACTGCGAGGGAACCGCCGGGAGGTCGGGCGACCGCCGGGAGGTCGGGCGGGTCAGCCGGCCCGCGGGTCCCGCCCTCCGGGGGCGTTTCCGTGGGGCGGGCCGGTGGAGGGCGCTGAGGACGGGCCGGTGGAGGGGGCCGGGGACGGGCCGGTGGTGGTGTTTCCCGGGGACGGGTCGGAGATGGGGGCCGGAGGCGGGGCGGTGGAAGAAGCCGGAGGCGGGGCGGTGGGAGGAGGAGGGGCCGGTGAAGGATGCGCGGACGGCGGGGCGGAGGGCGGCACCGCGCCTCCCGCCGGGCGTCGCCCGCCTCGGACGTCGTCGAGGAGCCGGCCGAACCCCGGATCGTCGAGATCGCGGACGGCCTGGGCGTACTTGTCGGCGGCCTCGGCCTCATAGTCGAAGTCGGCCGCCGCGGCATGCTCGGCGAGCAGGCCGTGGTGGACGCTGAACCACAGCGTCCAGGTGAAGTTGGACATGAGCAGGTAGAGCCGGACTCTTGCCGCGGGATCCTCGTCCCCGAAGTAGGCCCGCGTCAACCGCCCGGCCATCTCGGGGTCGTAATCGGCCTCCGCCGCGATGTCGCCCAGCTCGAACGCCGGGTCGTTGTTGCCCGACAGCTGGTAGTCCACGATGCGGACCGCCGAGCCGTCGAAGATGAAATTCTCCGGCAGCAGGTCGTTGTGGCAGGGCACGGTGGGCGCCGGCCGCGCGGCCATGGCGGCCTCGATCGCCGCGATGGCGGGCAGCCGGTCTTCGTACCCCTCCGGGATGCGCAGCGCGTGGCCGCGGCACAGCGACAGTAGCTCGTCGAGCTTGCGGAAGATCGAGAAGTCGGTGGCGAAGCGCGGCCCGGCGTGCAGGCGGCGGCAGGCCAGGGCGATGCTCTCGGTCATCTTCGGGTCGCGCACGGCGGCGGCGTCGAGCGTGGCGCCGTCGATGTACTCCAGCAGGACCGCGCCGGGCAGGCGCAGCAGCACCTTGGCCCCCACTCCCGCCTGGGCGGCCCGGACCGTGTTGACGATCTCCAGGTCGAGGGGGATGCCCAGCCCGGCGGCGGAGACGCGCGGGTCCAGGACGCGCAGCAGCCAGCGGTCGCCGGCCTCGGTGTCGACGCGGACGATGTGGTGGCTCAACCCGCCCTTGATCGGGGTAGGGATGACCGGCCGGCCCGCCCAGGCCGCGACGAGTTCGAGTGCCGAGCCGAGGTCTGGCACGCGGGCCTCCTTTGGTCTACCTTCAGACCATTGATCCGATTCTGCGGGCCGGTCGTTACACGGGGGTATCGATGGTGGAACTTCCCGCCGAGGCGCAGGCCGTGGTCGTCGGCGGCGGCGTCGCCGGGTGCAGCGTCGCCTACCACCTGGCACGACTCGGCTGGACGGATGTCATCCTGCTCGAACAGCACGGGCTGACGGAAGGCACCACCTGGCATTCGGCGGGATTCGTCGGCCAGCTTCGCTCCACGGTCACCCAGACTCGCATGATCATGTACTCGGCGGGGCTGTACCCGGAGCTGCGCGAGCTGACCGGGCTCGACCCCGGCTGGCACGGCGTGGGCGGGCTGCGGCTGGCCACGACCGCCGAGCGGCACGAGGAACTGCTGCGCCAGGCCGGCGCCGCCGAGACCTACGGGCTCGACATGGACCTCGTCTCGGCCCGCGAGGCCCGCGACATGCTCCCGCTGATGGAGGTCGGGGACGTGCGCGCGGCCCTGTGGCTGCCAGGGGACGGCTGGCTGGACCCGGCCAGCCTCGGCCGCGCCCTCGCCGCCGGCGCCGAGAAGCTCGGAGCGCGCATCGTGACCGGCGTCCAGGTGACCGGCTTCGACGTGCGGGACGGGCGCGTGCGCGGCGTCCGGGCCGGCGAGCACGTCATCGCCACCGGGACCGTCGTCAACGCGGCCGGCGCGGCGGCCGGGCGGCTCGGCCGGCTGGCCGGGGCCGACATCCCCATCGTGCCGATCAAGCACCAGTACGTCGTCACCCGGCCGTTCGGCGTCCCGGCCTCGACGCCCACCGTGCGCGACCCGGACAACATCGTGTACTTCCGTGAGGAGGACGGCGGCATCCTCGTCGGCGGCTACATCCGCACCCCGCAGGTCTGGCAGGCCGCCGAGCCGCTGTCCGAGCCCCGGACGCTGTTCGAGCCCGACATGGGCAAGTTCGCCGAATCGTGGGAGTCGGCCCGGCGCAGGCTCCCCGGCTTGGGCGAGACGGGCGGGCAGGACGCGGCGGACTTCGCCAAGGTGGTGCACGGGCCCGAGGCGTTCACCCCGGACGGGGAGTTCCTGCTCGGCGAGACCGCGGTCGCCGGCCTGTGGGTCGCGGCCGGATTCTGCGTCCACGGCCTGGCGGCGGCGGGCGGCGTGGGCAAGGTCATGGCCGAGTGGATCGTGGACGGCACGCCGGAGTACGACGTCTTCGGCATGGACGTGCGCCGGTTCGGCGCGCACGCCCGCGGCGCGCGGTGGGCCCGCGCGAAGGCGCTGGACTCCTACAGCAAGTACTACGACGTGGTCTATCCCGGCGAGGAGCGCACGGCCGCGCGCCCGCTGCGCCGTTCTCCCGCCTACCCGCGCCACCTCGCGCTGGGCGCAGAGTTCGGCGAGAAGGCCGGCTGGGAGCGGGTGAACTGGTTCGCCGCCCCTGCCCCCGCTTCCGCGTCCACGGGCGCCGCCGTCGCGGCCGGGGACGGCGACGGCGGCGGGGAGGACTTCCGGCCGGCCGGATGGGCGGGGAGGTTCTGGTCGCCGGCCATCAGGGCCGAGTGCCTGGCCGCCCGCGACGCCGCCGCGCTGTTCGACCAGACCTCCTTCGCCAAACTGGAGATCACCGGGCTGGCCGGCCTGCAACGCCTGTGCGCCAACGACCTCGACCGCCCCGTCGGCTCGGTGGTCTACACCCAGCTGCTCAACGAGCGCGGGGGCATCGAGGCGGACGTGACCGTCACCCGCCTGGCCGCCGACCGCTTCCGCATGGTCACCGGCACCGCGTTCGGCGTGCACGACGCCGCCTGGCTGCGCCGCCACGGGCTCGACGTGCGGGACGTCACCTCGGCCCACGCCTGCTACTGCCTGTGGGGTCCGAAGGCTCTGGAGGTGCTCGGCGAGCTCAGCGACGACGACCTGACCTTCGGCTACATGCGGGCGCGCGAGATCAGCGTGGCCAACGTGCCGGTGCTGGCCCAGCGGGTGACCTTCGCCGGCGAGTTCGGCTGGGAGCTCTACTGCCCCACCGAGTACGGCCTGACCCTGTGGGACGCCCTTATGGAGGCGGGCGCGCCGCACGGCGTGCGCCCGGCCGGCTACCGGGCGCTCGACTGCCTGCGGCTGGAGAAGGGGTACCGCGTCTGGGGGCTGGACATCACGCCGGAGACCACGCCGCTGGAGGCCGGTCTCGGCTTCGCCGTCGCGGCGGGCAAGGACTTCGTCGGGCGCGACGCCCTCACCGCCCCGCGGCGTTCGCTGCGCTGCCTGGTGCTCGCCGACCCGCGGCAGGTCTGCCTGGGCGGCGAGCCGGTGCGCGTGGACGGCGTGCCCGCCTCCCGGGTGACCAGCGGCGGCTACGGCCACCGGGTCGACCGCTCGATCGCGTACGCCTACCTGCCGGTCGGCGAGGAAGGGCCGGACGCCGCGCCGCCCGGCGTGGTCGAGGTGGGGGTGAACGGCGGGTGGGTGCCGGCCGAAATCGCGGCCGAGCCGCTCTACGACCCGGGCAACAGCCGAGTCCGTCACCTTCCCGGAGCGTAAGGGCCGCTTCACAACCGTTCCACAGTTGCGGTGCGGCAGGGTTGAAAATCATTCCTACCGCGCATACCTGTACGCGGTCCTCCTGATTCCGCGGTGTCGCGTTCCGGTGGCGGCCGGCGAGCGCCGAGCGTCCGACGAGGAGGGGCACACGGCGCGACCTCACCCGACGCTCCAGGAGGCGAGCATGGGCACTCCCGCACACCCCCGCACGTCCGGCAATCCCGGCACGTCCGCCGGGGCGGGGGACGCCGTCGACCTGATGGACTTCGAGCTCATGCGCGACCCCTTCCGCGGCTACGCGCGGCTGCGCGAGCGGGCCCCGCTCGTCCGGGGGACGTTCTTCGGGCGCGGCACGCCGATCTGGCTGGTCACCCGGTACGCCGACGTCAAGACCGTCCTCGGCGACCCGCGCTTCGTGAACGATCCGGCGAACGTGCCCGGCATGGACGTCGGCGACATCCGCGAGCGCGAACTCGCCGCGCGGGGAATCCCCGAGGAGTACGCGCCGTACATCCTGGACAGCGTCCTGGACGCCGACGGAGCCGACCACCTGCGGCTGCGCAGGCTGGTGTCGCGCACCTTCACCGCGCGCCGGGTCCTGGAACTGCGTCCGCGCGTCCAGGAGATCACCGAGTCCCTCCTCGACCGGCTGGAGGGCCTCGGGCGGCACGGGGCGGTGGACCTGATGGAACACTTCGCCTACCCGCTGCCGATCACCGTCATCTGCGAACTGGTGGGCATCCCCGAACAGGACCGCCCGCAGTGGCGCGAATGGGGCAAGGCCCTGGTGGCCCTGGAGGCGGGCGGCATGGCCGGCGCCCTGCGGGACATGGTGGAGCACATCCACACCCTGATCGAACGGCGCCGCGCCGCGCCGACCGCGGACCTGCTGACCGGCCTGATCCGCACCCACGACGAGGGCGGCGACCGGCTCGGCGACACCGAGATGGTCACCCTCGTGCTGACCCTGGTCCTGGCGGGTCACGAGACCACCGCCCACCTGATCGGCAACGGCGTCGCCGCCCTGCTCACCCACCCCGAGCAGCTCGCCCTGCTGCGCGGCGACCCGGGGCTCATGCCGCGCGCCGTGCACGAGCTGATGCGCTGGTGCGGGCCGGTGCAGGGCACCCGCCTGCGGTACGCCGCCGAGGACGTCGAGATCGGCGGCATGCCGGTGCGCAAGGGGGAGGCGGTGATGGCGGTGCTGGTCGGGGGCAACTACGACCCCCGCGTGTTCGACGACCCCGAGCGGCTCGACGTCACCCGCGAGCCGGACGGGCGCAGGGAGACCCACGTGGGGTTCGGGCACGGCCTGCACTACTGCCTCGGCGCGGCGCTCGCCCGCCAGGAGGCCGAGGTGGCCTTCGCGGGGCTGCTGCGGCGCTTCCCCGGCATGGCCCTGGCCGTCGCGGCCGAAGATCTGGAACGCCAGCCCATGCCCGGCTCCTGGCGCCTGGCCCGCCTCCCCCTCCACCTCTGACGCCGACACCCGGATTCGCTCCGACCACGCCGGCTCCCCGGATCCGGTCGGACTGCACCGGCCACCGGGCGCCGGTCTGACCGCGCCGACTTCCCGGCTCCGGCCGATCATCTGGCTTCGTTCGGCCGCGCCCGCTTCCCGCTCCTCGTTTGACCGTGCCGGACATCCTGCTTCGGTCTGACCGCCGCGCCCGGCCTCAGTTCGCGGTGTCGGGCGTCTCCCGCGGAGCGCCGGGGATCGGGGCTCCGGACGGCATGCCGGAGGAGACATGCGCCTCGTACACCTGCCGCCACGGCAGCGCGGTGTCGCTGTGCGGCCCGCCGGCCGCGGCGCCGGCCAGGTGCTTGTCCAACTCGGCCAGGCAGACGGTCCAGCCGGCCGCGTTGCGCGCGGCCGTGTCGGCCCGCTCCAAGACGTTGACGAGCGTGAGCCGGCAGCCATGGTCGCCGGCGGGTTCGAGGTAGAAGTGCAGCTCGTCGCCGCCCCAGGTGAAGGCCAGGCGGCGTGGCGGCTCGAACGTCACGACGGTGCCGGTCATGGTCTCGAGGTTCGGGTCACCCGAGAAGGTGATCTTTCCTCCGGCGTGGGGTTCGAGCTCGACCGCCGAGGGGAACCAGTGCGCCAGCCCTCCGGGCGTGGCGACGGCCTCCCAGACCCGCTCGACCGGATGGTCGTAGACGCGCTCGAAGCGCACCGCGGGGCGGCCCCGGTGTTCGATGGAGGTTCCGAGATCCATCAGTTCTCCTTGGTGGTGTCGAGGTGGTGCCCCAGCGCGTCGAGCCGGTCGTTCCACAGCCGCCGGTAGGGGGCGAGCCAGGCGTCGAGCTCGGCCAGCGGGGCCGGGTCGATGGTGTAGACACGGCGCTGAGCGTCCCGCGCGACCTGCACGAAGCCTCCGTCCCGCAGCACCCGCAGGTGCTTGGACGTCGTGGGCTGTGACAGGCGCAGCGCGTCGACCAGCTCGCCGACCGTGCGCGGACGTTCACGCAGGAGGTCGAGCATGGCGCGGCGATGCGGATCGATCAGCACGGACCAGATGACATCGGGCACACCAGCCAGTATGCCCCGCCCTGCATATACCGGTCAAGGCATGTAACCCGGCTGGACCCCGGCGAACCCCGAGCGACGCCTCGACACCCGCGTACTTGCCGCCGGCGGGGGCCGGGGCGGCGAAAATTTCACCGGGTTCGGGGGCGGGCGGTGCGCTGGCCATGGCGGACGTGTGTCGGGTCCGGCGCGGGGTTGACCGGCTCGGGCGCGGGTGCGTTGATCCGAGGGTGAACCGGCTCCGCACGTGCGGCGGAGCCCGTACGGCGGTGCGGCCGGAGCAAGAGGTAGGGGCCGCTCGGTGTTCGTCCGAGAAGGGGGTAGTCATGTCCGTACGCCGAGGCGCGCGTCTGGTCTCGCTGGCCGTGCTCGCGGGAGCCGCCGCGCTGTCGTTCGCCCCGCCCGCGGCGAACGCCGCCGCCGAGGACTGCAAGCCCGGATCGATCTGCGCTTACAGCGGATACAACTACAGCGGCAAGATGGTCTACCTGCCGCCGGGCGGCGGGTGCGTGGCCGCGCCGTTCCCGATCGCCTCGATCAGGAACACCTTCGGCTCGCCCGGCATCCCCGCCGTGGCGGCCGTGTTCGCCGGCGCCGGCTGCACGGGGACGCTGGTCGGCGGTGTGGGCCAGCAGGGCAGCCTGCCCGTACTGTGGCCGAACGGGCTCAGCGTCGGCTTGGCCTGGTAGCGGCCGGAGCAGGGCCGTCGGCCTGGCCTGGTAGCGGCTGGAGCAAGGACAAGGCACGGAACGGTCAGATGGCCGTCCCAGGCGCGGCCGGGGCATGCCCCGGCCCGCAGGGGCGTTCGAGGCGCGGACCGGTCAGAAGGTGAGCGGGGGGAGCTCGGAGCGGGTGGGCAGGCCCTGCCAGGGGCTGTGGCTGGCGACGGTGAACGCGGCCAGCGCCGAGCCGCGGCGCAGCCGGTCGGTGGGGTGCAGTTCCTCCAGCATGCCGCTGAGGTAGCCCGCGACGAAGGACCCCCCGGCGCCCACCGGGTCGACCACGGTGACCGGCGCGGCCTGGGCGTCGTAGCGCATGCCGTTGATGGTCGCGCTCGCGCCCTTGCCTCCCCGGGTGACCACCAGCTCGCGGACCGTTCCAATGGCCGGCTCGATGAGCTGCAGTTCGTCCTGGTTCGCGAACAGGACCTCGGCGCCCATCGCCAGCTCGGTGAGCGCCTCGACGGCCTCCTGGCGGTCGACCCAGAGCTGCGGCCGGTGGTTGACGTCGACCGACACCGCGACGCCGGCCTCCCTGGCCAGCTTGATGGCGTGGTGGGCCGCGCTCCAGGCGGTGCCGCTCAGGGCCGGGGTGATGCCGGTGACGTGCAGCACCTTGGCCGACTGCAGGACGCGCGCGGGGATGTCGCCCGGACCGAGCCGCGAGCCGGCCGACCCGCCGCGGTAGTGGACGACGTGCCCCACCCGGCCGATGCGCCGCTGCCGGATGGCGAGCCCGGTCGGCGCGGTGGAGTCGGTCTGGGCGTGCGAGACGTCCACTCCCTCGCCCCGCAGCACCGTCAGGACGCGGGCGCCCAGCTCGTCGACGCCGACCCTGCCCAGCCAGGTCACGGAGTGCCCCAGCCGGGCCAGGCCCACGGCGGCGGTCAGCTCGGCGCCCGCGACGTCCAGCCGGACGTCGGTGTCGTGCCGGAGCCGGTCCGCGGAGACGACGCCCAGCGCCTCGCCGAGCGTGAAGATCTCGGTCATGTCAGGTTCTTTCCTGCCACGCGACATGCCCATCTGCCGCTGATGGCGGAAAGCATGGCAGAGACCGATATCGCTCACAACGAGAAGGTGGGTTTCGGCTCCGATCACCCCCGAAGGCCGGCCGGTCAGCCTCCGCCGAACGCGTCGACCGCGGCCTGGCAGAAGGCCTTGAGGTCGTCGGGCTTGCGGCTGGTGATGAGGGTGTTCGGCCCGTTGGTGCAGACCATGACCTCCTGGTCGGCCCAGGACGCGCCCGCGTTGTGCAGGTCGGTCTTCAGGCTCGGCCATGACGTCATCGCGCGGTCGCCGACGACGCCGGCCTCGATCAGCGTCCACGGCGCGTGGCAGATCGCCGCCACCGGCTTGCCGGCGTCGAAGAACGACCGGGCGAACCGCACGGCGTCGTCGTTCATCCGCAGGGCGTCGGGGTTGGCGACCCCGCCGGGCAGGATCAGGCCGTCGAAGTCGTCCGCGCTCACCTCATCGACGGTCGCGTCGATGTCGAAGGCGTCGGCCTTGTCGAGGTGGTTGTACGCCTGGGCCTTGCCGCGCTGGGTGGAGACCAGGCGCGGGGTGCCGCCGGCCTGTTCCACGGCCTTCCACGGCTCGGTCAGCTCGACCTGTTCGATGCCCTCGGGGGCCACGAGAAAGGCGATCGTCTTGCCCTGGAGCATGGTGCCTCCTCTGAGCTGCGTTTTCTCCCTTACTCGACGTCCCGTGCCCGACTTTTCGCCTTATATACGCGAATATCTGGAACCCTTCACATCTCCGTGCGGAGCGCCTCAAGGAAGCGCCGGGACTCCGCCACGGTGGCGGCCTCGACGCAGAGACGGTCCATGACCTTCATGTACGGGTCGGTCTCTTCGCGCTTGTCCAGGTAAAGAGCGCTGGTGAGCTGCTCCATGTAGACCACGTCGGGAAGGTCGCGCTCGTTGAAGCGCAGGATCGTGAACGGACCGCCCGCCGCCGCGTGGCCGCCCTGGCCGAACGGCACGACCTGCACCGTGATGGTGGGCGACTCGGTGAGCTCCAGGAGGCGGTCGACCTGGGCCCGCATGACGTTGCGGCCGCCGAGCGGGCGTCGCAGGGCCGCCTCGTCCACCAGGGCCCACAGGCGGGGGCCCTCCGGCCCGATCACCTGCCGCTGGCGGGCCATGCGGAGCGCCACGCGCCGGTCGATCTCCTCGACCGAGGCCTCGGAGTGTCCCAGCATGATCACCGCACGGGCGTAGTCCTCGGTCTGCGTCAGGCCGGGGACGAACTGGATCTCGTAGGTGCGGATGACCGACGCGGCCTCCTCCAGGCCGACGTACAGCTCGAACCACGTCGGCAGCAGGTCGCTGTACTTCTGCCACCATCCGGGGGCGTTGGCCTGCTGGGCCAGCTTGAGGAACGTGGCGCGCTCGTCGGGGTCGATCACGCCGTAGAGGGTGAGCAGGTCGGTGATGTCGCGCGTCTTGAAACCGACCCGGCCCAGCTCCAGGCGGCTGATCTTGGCGTGCGAGGCGCGGATGGCGTCGCCCGCGGCCTCGCGCGTGATGCCCTTGGCGATGCGCAGCCGGCGAAGGTTCGCGCCGAGCAGGATGCGCAAGGCGGTGGGGCCGCCTCGCGAGTAGGCGAGGATATGTCCGTCAGGTACGTCGTCGTCTTGTCCGAGGGCCGTGATCATGCGAGCTCCTGGAGCCACGGATGAATGAGCAGCCGACAGTGTCTCATCCCTGAGTGGTGCTCGTACACCACGCGACATCGGCGAGGGGTTTTTGGCCCTCTCTTTGCGTATAAACGGTCATAGACGGGCATATGTCTGAGTTCCGTGGGGAAAAGTGGCATTTGCACGTGCATCGGCACTTGCATCAGAACGTGTCGTGAAGAAAGATTGACTCGCCCCGTCATGTCCGGACCGCGTGAACGGCCCCAACGTAGTGAGGACCTTGATGACCGCACACCACCAGGCTTGCCGGCAGTCCGTTGTACGGGGTGAGGCTCCCTGGTGGCTGCTGCCCGCGATGGAGGGCGACTCCTGGGAGCCGGTGGCCGCCGAGCTGTGCTCACTCGGCCGCACCGGTGCGACGATCAAGATGGCCCGAGACTTCACCATGGCGACGCTGAACAACTGGGGGCTGGGCGAGCTGGCGTACGACACCCGCATCGTGGTGTCCGAGCTGGTCACCAACGCCATGCGGCACGCCGGGGAACCCACCCGGCTGCGCCTGCTCCACCGGGCCTCGCACCTGGTCTGCGCCGTCTCCGACCCCTACGACGGGCCGCCCGTCGTCACCCGCGCCGACTACTTCGCCGAGAGCGGCCGGGGGCTGCACCTGGTCGAGAGCCTCAGCTGCTCCTGGGGCTGGAGGATGACCGAGGGCCAGGGCAAGCTCGTCTGGGCCGCCTTCATCGCCCCCGCCGTCACCGTCGCCTACGGGCACACCCGCGCCTCCGCCTGAGCGTCCCACGGCGGACAGGAGCCCGCCGGCGGGACGAGGCCCGCCCTGATGCGGTGACCATAGATGTTCACCGGGCGCGGCTCTCTCCCCCGGCCATGTGCTGGACGTGATCGGCGCCGGGTCGGCGGGTCGATGTACGGCGATGTCGGCGCCTGTCACGGCGCCCGAGCCCGTGAACGTTCGCAGGCAGCGCACTCAGTCCGGCCGGTCCGCGCTCTCGTGGGCGTGGTGCCGCTCGAGCACGAGGCGGGTCAGCTCCACCCGCGATCCGATGCCCAGCTTGCGGAAGATCTGGCGCAGGTGGAAGGCCACGGTGTGCACGCTGATGAACATCTGCTCGGCGACCCGCCGGTTGGTCCATCCCTGGGTGACCAGCAGTGAGACCGTGCGCTCTGTGTCGGTGAGGCTGGCCCAGCCGGTGACCGGCCGCTCGGCGGTGGCCCAGTGCCGGTGCCGCACGCCCAGCCGGCGCAGCCTGCGCCGCAGCCGGGCCGCGTCCCTGGCCGCCCCGCACTCCTGGTAGCCGGCCAGCGCCTGGTCCAGGCTCCGCACGCACGCCCGCCGGTCGCCGGCGGCCTCCAGCGTCACGCCGAGGTCCTCGGCGGCCGAGGCGCGGGCCCAGGGGTCCACGCCCTCCTTGACGGCCAGTTCGAGCGCTTCGGCGTCCCCTTCGAGCAGGCCGCGCGCGTGGGTGGCGGCGGTGCGGACGGTGGGGAACCCGGGGGCGCCCTCCGCCAGGCGCTCGGCCGAGGCGACGGTGAGCCGGGCGCCGGGCCGGTCGCCCGCCGCCAGGGCGACGCGGACCAGCCACGCCGCGGCGGCCGGGTCCGCCACCAGGAGGCCCGGCCGTTCCCGCACCCCGGCGTAGAGCGGGCCGAGCCGCTCCAGCGCGGCGGCGGGACCGTCCCGGGCCTCGACGACCTGCGCCGCGGCCATCGCGCACCAGCAGGCGGCCGTCCCTGCCTGGAGCGGCCACCCGTCGTCACCGTCCGCGTGGCGCTCGGCCGCGCGCAGGTCGCCCCGGCGCAGCGCGACGGTGGCCAGCACCGACGCCGCGACGGCGCCGGACAGGCGGGCGCCCGTGGCCTGGACGAGGTCCAGCGCCCGGCTCGCCCGGGCCGCGGCGTCCTCCGCACGCCCGGCGGCCAGTTCGGCCCGCGCCGACAGGGCCGCCGCCCCCGCCGCCCACGGGCCGTGGCCGGGCACCTCTCCCTCCGCCGCCCACGCGCGGTGGCCGGGCGAGTCGTCCTCCTCGGCGGCCTCGCCGATGACGGCGCGGGCCTCGTCGAGCAGGCGGACGTCGGTCAGCATCGCGGCCAGCGCGAGCCGCGTGCAGGCCCGCCCCTCCGGATCGCCGGCGTCCTCCGCCCGCCCGACGGCCTCTCTGGCCGCGCGCAGGCCCTCGGCGAGGCGTCCGGACTCCCACCAGATCGTCCCGAGCACCGCCGTGGCCGCCGCCTCCGCCGCCTCCCCGCGCCGTCCGGCGTCCGCGAGGACCCTGACGGCCTCCCGCTCGGCCCGTTCGCGGTCGGGCAGGGCGGACAGGCCGTACAGCAGGCCGAGCGTGGCGCGCTCGCGCCAGGGGGCGGGCAGCGCTCGCTCGCGGAGCGCCGCCTCCGCCTCGGCCACCGCCTCGGCCGGCCGCCCGGCCGGCAGCAGGACCCCGGACAGGGCGCAGTGCAACGCGGCGGCGGCCGGGGACGTCGCCCGGGCCGGCGTCGAGCGCGCCAGCCGTTCGGCGTCGGCGAGCCGCCCGGCCTCGGTGGCCGCCTCGACGGCCGTGACCGGGCGCGCGGGCCGGCGCGGATCGGCTCGCGAGCTCAGCTCGACCGCCTGGACGGCGAGGTCGGCGGCGGCGCCGGGCGCGGTGGCGCGGACCTCGGTGACCGCCCGGTCCAGGTCGGCGAGGGCGCGCGTGTCGCCCGGCCGGGCGCCCTCGACCAGGTGCCCGGCGGCCCGCGCCGCCGCGCCGCCCCGGCCGAGCAGGAGGCGGCCGGCCTGGTGGTGCAGCGCGTTGCGCATCGCCGCGGGCAGATCGTGCAGGACGGCCCGCCAGACCAGCTCGTGCCGGAACTCCAGCGTGTCGCCGGCGGCGAGGAGCAGCCCGGCGTCCAGCGCCTCCTCGACCGCGGGGAGCAGCGTCGCCGGGCCGGTCCCGACCAGGTCGCCCACGTCCTCGGGGGAGAAGCGCCGGCCGAGCACCGCCGCCACCTCCACCAGCTGGCGCCCCTCCCGGCTCAGCCCCCGCAGCCGCGACCGCACGGCGGCGCGCACCCGCTCGGGCGGCTCGGGCGGCGGGCACGGGCTCTCCCCGCCGGGCCGGGCGGCGGCCGGGGAGGGCCGCGGCAGCCGGGCACGGCCGCCGCGCACCTCGACGGCGCCCTCCTCGCGCAGCCCGCGCAGCAGCTCCACCAGCAGGAACGGGTTGCCGCCCGCGCCCGCGGCGAAGCTCAGCAGACCGGGGTCGGGCACCGCGCCGAGCACGTCGGCGGCCACCGCGGCGACCGCCTCCTCCGGCAGCGGGCGCAGCGCGAGGCGGGTGGCGCCGTGGCTCTCCAGGGCCTGGAACAGGTGTTCGCTGCACTCCCCGGCCCGCGTCGCCGGGCAGGGACGCCCGTCCGTCGTGACCGACCGGGACAGCAGCCACACCAGGCGGCGGCATCCGAGGTCGCGGTGCAGGGCGCGCAGGGTGGCGAGTGTGGCGGAGTCGGCCCGTTGCAGGTCGTCCAGGCCCACCAGCACCGGGCGGCCGGGCGCGCCGCGAGCCAGCCGGACGCGCAGGTGCTCCAGGGCGCGCGTGCCGAGCCGCTCGGGCGACAGCCGTTCGGCGCTGCCGGTGGCCAGCGCGAACCCCCGCCGGGAGGCGTGGGCGGCGGCCTCGGCCAGGAGCAGGGTCTTGCCCGTGCCGGGCTCGCCCTCGACGAGCAGCGTTCCGCCGCCGCCGTGTTCGGCCGCGCTCAGCAGCCGGCCGAGGATGTGCCACTCGGGCTCGCGTCCACGCATTTCTCCCCCGTGACAAGGGTCCGGGTCGTCGCGGCGTGCTCCGCCGGCCGTCGGGGGCCGCGCCCGGGCCCTCTGGACGATGGGGCACGGCACCCGTTCTGGCCTGCTCTTTCAACAGTACACAGGGGCTCTGGCGGCCAACGACTACCCGTATTGAGGATGTGCGGCCGTCCCTCGCTGGCCAGTGTCGAAGGTGTGGGCGTGCGCGCTGCGCGACGACGCGTCAGCGTGCACGCCGCCATCCCCGTCGTCCTGCGGGAGGCAGCAATGGCCAAGGCAGTCGGCATCGACCTGGGAACGACCAACTCCGTCATCGCCACGACCGAAGACGGCCAGCCGGTGGTCATCCCGAACGCGGAGGGACAGCGGACGACGCCGTCGGTGGTGGCCTTCACCGACACCGGGGAGAGACTCGTCGGCCAGCTCGCGCGGCGGCAGGCCATCCTCAACCCCAAGGGCACCCTCTACTCCGTCAAGCGCTTCATCGGCCGCCGGTACGACGAGGTGGAGAGCGAGATCCACGCCGTCTCGTTCGACGTGGCGCCCGGCCCGGACGACGCGGTGCGCTTCAAGGTCGCCGGCAAGCTGTACGCGCCGGAGGAGATCTCCGCCCTGGTGCTGCGCAAGCTGGTCGCCGACGCCGCCAAGTTCCTCGGTGAGAAGATCACCGAGGCGGTGATCACGGTGCCCGCGTACTTCAACGACGCGCAGCGGCACGCCACCAGGGACGCCGGCAAGATCGCGGGCCTGGAGGTCATGCGGATCATCAACGAGCCGACCGCCGCCGCCCTGGCCTACGGGCTGGACAAGAAGGGCAGCGAGACGGTGATGGTGTTCGACCTCGGCGGCGGCACCTTCGACGTGAGCATCCTGGACATCGGCGAGGGCGTCATCGAGGTGCGTTCCACCTCCGGCGACACCCACCTCGGCGGCGACGACTTCGACCGCCGGCTGGTCGACCACCTGGCCGACGAGTTCCAGTCCCAGACCGGCATCGACCTGCGCAGGGACCCCCAGGCCCTCCAGCGGCTGTTCGAGGCCTCCGAGAAGGCCAAGGTGGAGCTGTCGTCGGTGACCCAGACGACCGTCAGCCTGCCGTTCATCACCGCGGACGCCAACGGGCCCAAGCACCTGAACACCACCCTGATGCGCTCCACCTTCGAGGAGATCACCAGGGACCTGGTGGAGCGCACCATGGGCCCGGTCCAGCGGGCGATGGAGGACGCCAAGCTCTCCGCCGACGACCTGGACGAGGTCATCCTGGTCGGCGGCTCCACGCGCATCCCGGCCGTGCAGAACCTCGTGCGCCGCCTCACCGGAGGCAAGGAGCCGAACATGACGGTCAACCCCGACGAGGTGGTGGCCGACGGCGCCGCGGTCCAGGCCGGCGTGCTCAAGGGCGAGGTCAAGGACGTGCTGCTGCTGGACGTCACGCCTCTGTCGCTGGGCATCGAGACCCTCGGCGGGGTGATGACCAAGGTCCTGGAGCGCAACACCACCATCCCGGCCCGCCGCACGGAGACCTTCAGCACCGCCGAGGACGATCAGAACGCCGTGGACGTGGTGGTCCTGCAGGGCGAGCGCGAGCGCGCGGCCGACAACCGGGCCCTCGGCCGGTTCCGGCTGGAGAACATCCGCCCGGCGCCCCGCGGAGTGCCGCAGATCGAGGTCACCTTCGACGTCGATGCCAACGGCATCCTCAACGTCGCCGCCAAGGACAAGGACACCCGCGCCGAGCAGCGCATCACGATCAGCGAGAGCTCCAACCTGGACAAGGGCGAGATCGACCGGATGGTCCAGGACGCCGAGCGGCACCGCACCGAGGACGCGAGGGTCCGCGAGGCGATCGACGCGAGGAACGAGCTGGACTCGGTCGCCTACCAGGTCGAACGTCGGCTCGGCGAGCTGGGCGAGGCGGTCCCCGTCCACGAGAAGGCCCGCGCCGAGCAGCTCGTCGCCGACGCGCGGCAGGCCGTCAAGGAGGAGGCGCCGGTCGAGCGGCTGCGCGACCTGTCCTCCGAGCTGCAGCAGGTGTTCCACGGCCTCGCCGCCGTCACCGCCCAGCAGCAGCGGCCTTCGGACCAGGAGCAGGGCGCCGGCCCGTCCGCCTCCCAGGGGGCCGCGCAGGGCGGCGGGGCGAAGGGCGGCGACGACGTCATCGACGCCGAGTTCACCACGTCGGACTGACCCCCGGGACCGCACGCACGATCGACACGCACGATCGACACGCGGGAGTGACGACGCCGGACCGACACGTCGGACCAGAAGGAAACGGACATGGCCGAGGAACGCGGTGAGACCCCGGGGGGCGCGGGGCGCCCGCCCCCCGCCGGGGCGTACGGCGAGCCCGCCGGGCGTCCGCCGGCCCGGGCGCCCGGCCAGGGGCCGGACCGCTCGCCCGCCGGGGACGGCGGGAACGCCGAGGACACCGACGCCAGGATGGCCGAGCTGGAGGACCGCTGGCTGCGGTCGGCGGCGGAGCTGGACAACCTGCGCAAACGCGTCGCCAGGGACGCCGAGCGCATCCGCGCCGAGGAGCGGGCCCGCACCGTGCGCGAGTGGCTGCCGGTCGTCGACAACCTGGACCTCGCCCTGCGGCACGCCGACGCCGAGGCCGGCGCGGTCGTCGAGGGCGTGCGCGCGGTACGCGACCAGGCCGTCGCCATGCTGGCACGGCTCGGGTTCGCCCGGCACGAGGAGCTGGGCGTGCCGTTCGACCCGGTCCACCACGAGGCCGTGGGCACGGTCGCCGACCCGCAGGTCCCGGCGGGGACGGTCGCGGGCGTCGTGCGTCCGGGGTACGGCGACGGCGAGCGCCAGCTCCGCCCGACGGCGGTGATCGTCGCGACGGCTCCGGAGCGGCCGGAACCGGCGGGGTGATGGCGGCGCGGGATTTCTACCAGGTGCTGGGAGTGCCGAGGACGGCCACTCAGGACGAGATCCAGCGCGCCTACCGCAAGCTCGCCCGCGCCTACCATCCCGACGTCAACAAGGACCCCGGCGCCGAGGAGAGGTTCAAGGACGTGTCCGAGGCCTACGACGTGCTGTCCGACCCGGCCAAGCGGCGGCGCTACGACGTGTTCGGCCCGGACTGGCGGTCGGTGCCCGAGGACGTGGACCCCGACGCCTACCGCCGGGCCGGTGCCGGCGCGGGGGCGGGCTGGGCCGGCGCGCCGTGGGATGCGGCGTCCGGCGCGGGCTCTGGGCGCGGCCAGGGCTTCCGGTTCACCTCCGACCAGGCCGGCATGGACATCGATCTGGAGGAGCTGCTGGGCGGCATGTTCGGGCGGGGAGGGGGTGGCCGGCGCCGCTGGGGCCCGGTCCCGGGGGCCGACCAGGAGGCCGAGATCACCCTCGACGTCGGCGAGGCGTTCCACGGCGGGCGCCGTCCGATCACGATCCAGGGCGCGCAGGGGTCGCGCACCTTGCAGGTGACGATCCCGCCGGGCGTGACGGACGGCCAGCGCATCCGGCTGGCCGGCCAGGGCGGCCACGGCGCCGACGGCGGCCGGGCGGGGGACCTGTACCTGATCGTCCGCATCGCCGACCCGCGTTACCGGGTCGAGGGGCGCGATATCCACGTTCCGCTGCCGCTGACCCCGTGGGAGGCGGCGCTCGGGGCGACCGTGCCGGTCGACACGCCCGGCGGGGAGGCGAAGGTCAAGGTGCCGCCGGGCACGTCCTCGGGCCGCCGGCTGCGGCTGCGCGGGCGCGGCCTGCCCGACCCCAGGGGCACGCCGGGCGACCTGTACGCCGAGGCGCGCGTCATGGTGCCGTCGAAGATCACCGACGAGGAGCGCGGCGCGTTCGAGCGGCTGGCGGCGGTCTCGCACTTCAACCCCAGGAGCGGAGCGCCGTGACCGGCGCCGGTCTCCCGCTTCAATCCCAGGAGGTGAGCGCCGTGACCCGGCGCCGGTCTCCCGCTTCGACCCCAGGAGGTGAGCGCCGTGACCTCGCGGAGGCGTCCCATGACGACGGCCCTGACCCCGGCGCCGGGCATCGGCGTCGAGTCCTTCGCCCGGGCGGGCGGCCTGCACCCGGACCTGGTGCGCAGGCTGGTCGCCCTCGGCCTGCTGGAGCCCATCGACCGGTGCGGGGATGAGCTGAGGTTCGCGCCGTCGCAGCTCGTCGTGCTCGGGCGCATCGAGCGCCTGCACGAGGGCCTGTCGCTGAACTACGCCTCGCTGGGCGTGGTGCTCGACCTGCTCGACCGCATCGCGGAGCTTGAGGCGGCCCTGCGCCGTCACGCCTCATCGACGACGGGAGTGTCATCGTGGACCCGAACCGACTGACCCAGAAGTCGCAGGAAGCCCTGCACGACGCGCAGACCAAGGCGATCCGCCACGGGCACACCGAGGTCGACGGCGAGCACCTGCTGCTGGCCCTGCTCGGCCAGCAGGACGGACTGGTGCCCCGGCTGCTGACGGCGGCGGGCGGCGACCCGGACAAGCTCACCCTGGAGCTGGAGTCGGAGCTCCAGCGGCGTCCCAGGGTCGGCGGCCCCGGCGCCTCCCCCGGCGAGGTGTACGTGACCCGCCGGCTGTCGCGGCTGTTCGACCAGGCCGACCAGGAGGCCAGGCGGCTCAAGGACGAGTACGTCTCGGTCGAGCACCTGCTGCTCGCCCTCGCCGACGAGGGCGTCGAGACCTCGGCCGGGCGGCTGCTGCAGGGGCACGGCATCGCCCGCGACCGGCTGCTCTCGGTCCTGACGCGCATCCGCGGCAACCAGCGGGTGACCTCCGCGCATCCCGAAGTCGCCTACGAGGCGCTGGAGAAGTACGGCATGGACCTGGTCGCCGCGGCCGGGGCGGGCAAGATGGACCCGGTCGTCGGGCGGGACGCCGAGATCCGCAGGGTCGTGCAGATCCTCTCCCGCAAGACCAAGAACAACCCGGTGCTCATCGGCGACCCCGGCGTCGGCAAGACCGCGATCGTCGAGGGGCTCGCCCAGCGCATCACCCGCGGCGACGTCCCCGAGGGGCTCAAGGACAAGACGATCTTCAGCTTGGACATGGGGTCGCTCATCGCGGGCGCCAAGTACCGCGGCGAGTTCGAGGAGCGGCTGAAGGCCGTGCTGACCGAGGTCAAGGCGTCCGAGGGACGCATCCTGCTGTTCATCGACGAACTGCACAACGTCGTCGGGGCCGGGGCGAGCGAGGGCGCCATGGACGCCGGCAACATGCTCAAGCCGATGCTGGCCCGCGGCGAGCTGCACCTGATCGGCGCGTCCACGATCGTGGAGTACCGCAAGCACATCGAGAAGGACGCCGCCCTGGAGCGCAGGTTCCAGCCGGTGTTCGTGGAGGAGCCGTCGGTCGAGGACGCGGTGTCGATCCTGCGCGGCCTGCGCGAGCGGCTGGAGGTCTACCACGGCGTCAAGATCATGGATGCCGCGATCGTCGCGGCGGTCGTGCTGAGTCACCGGTACATCTCCGACCGCTTCCTGCCGGACAAGGCCATCGACCTGGTGGACGAGGCGTGCGCGATGCTGCGCACCGAGATCGACTCGATGCCGGCCGAGCTGGACGAGCTGACGCGCCGCGTGACGCGCCTTTCGATCGAGGAGGCGGCGCTGGCCAAGGAGGACGACCCGGCGAGCGCCCAGCGGCTGGAGGGCCTGCGCAGGGAGCTGGCCGACCTGCGGGCCGAGTCCGACGCCATGCGCGCGCAGTGGGAGGCCGAGCGGCACGCCCTGAGGAAGGTGCAGCAGCTGCGCCAGGAGATCGAGACGGTGCGGCGCGAGGCCGAGCGGGCCGAACGCGGGTACGAACTCGACCGGGCCGCCGAGCTGACGCACGGCACGCTGCCGGAGCTGGAGCGCAGACTCCGCGCGGCCGAGGAGCAGCTGGAGTCCAAGCAGGGCGCCCACCGGCTGCTGCGCGAGGTGGTGACCGAGGAGGAGATCGCCGGCATCGTCTCCCGGTGGACCGGCATCCCCGTCAGCCGCCTGAAGGAGGGCGAGCGGGAGAAGCTGCTGCGGCTGGAGGAGATCCTGCACGAGCGGGTCGTCGGCCAGGACGAGGCGGTGAAGGCGGTGGCGGACGCGATCATGCGCGCCCGGTCGGGCATCAAGGACCCGCGCCGGCCGATCGGCTCGTTCATCTTCCTCGGCCCCACCGGGGTCGGGAAGACCGAGCTGGCCAAGGCGCTGGCGCAGGCGCTGTTCGACACCGAGGAGAACATGGTCCGCGTCGACATGAGCGAGTACCAGGAGCGGCACACCGTCAGCCGGCTGGTCGGCGCCCCGCCCGGGTACGTCGGCTACGAGGAGGGCGGCCAGCTCACCGAGGCGGTGCGGCGCAAGCCGTACTCGGTGGTGCTGTTCGACGAGATGGAGAAGGCGCACGCCGATGTGTTCAACATCCTGCTCCAGGTGCTCGACGACGGGCGGCTGACCGACGCGCAGGGCCGCACGGTGGACTTCCGCAACACCGTGATCATCATGACGTCCAACATCGGGTCGCAGTTCCTGATGGACGGCGTGACCGCCGTGGGCGAGATCGACCAGCCGGCGCGCGACCTGGTCATGGCGGACCTGCGCGGGCGCTTCCGCCCGGAGTTCCTCAACCGGGTGGACGACACGGTGCTGTTCAAGCCGCTGACCGAGCCGGAGGTCGAGCGGATCGTCTCGCTGATGTTCGACGACGTCAGGACGCGGCTGGCCGACCGGATGATGAGCCTGGAGGTCACCGGGGCCGCGCTGCGGTTCATCGCCGAGCAGGGCTTCGACCCGGTGTACGGCGCCCGCCCGCTGCGCCGGTTCATCGCCCGCGAGGTCGAGACGCGCATCGCCCGCGCGCTGATCGCCGGGGACGTGCGGGACGGGGCGGTCATCCGCGTCGAGGTGACCGACGGCGATCTCGTCGTCTCCTACGACAACCCCGGCGGCGCGTGACCGCCGTCGGGATGGCCGAGGCTGATCGTCATTCGGCGCGCACCGGTGCTCTCGTCGCCGGGGGACCGCCCGGCGTGATCGTCCCTCCGGCGGTCGTCAAGGAATTTCGTCCACGGCGGAACAGGGCTCGCGGCAATTCGCCGGAAGCGGAAAAAGCGCGGCCGGTGACGCCGACAGTGAAAAAGCTGTCGGCCGGCCGGAACGCCTGGCACCGTTGAAGACGTAATTCGCCGTGCCGGAAAGGCGCGGCGTTCACGCGTCCGATTCGGGAGCAGGTGGCAATGGTGTCCTCCGGCGTTCATTCCTTTGATCCGTTCGCGTCCGCCGGCGCGGGCCGCGTCGTGGGTTCGCACCCGGTCGAGGCGCCCCCGCCGGGGATGCTCGACGTCCTGGGCCAGCGACTGCTGCGCGAGCGCATCGTCTTCCTCGGAAAGGAGGTGGACGACGATATCGCCAACAGAATCTGCGGCGAGCTTCTTCTGCTGTCCGCCGAGGATGCCAAGCGGGATATCTTTCTCTACATCAACTCGCCCGGCGGCTCCGTTTCCGCCGGAATGGCGATTTACGACATCATGCAATATGTCCCGAATGACATCTCCACGGTGGCGATGGGGCTCGCCGCCTCGATGGGGCAGTTCCTGCTCTGCGCCGGAACGGCGGGCAAGCGTTACGCGCTCCCGCACACCCGCATCCTGATGCACCAGCCGCTGGGCGGCATCGGCGGCACGGCCTCCGACATCAAGATCCAGGCCGAGCAGATGCTCTACACCAAGAAGCTGCTGGCCGAGCGCATCGCCTTCCACACCGGTCAGCCGGTGGACCAGATCGAGCGCGACTCCGACCACGACCGCTGGTTCACCGCCGAGGAGGCCCGCGAGTACGGCTTCATCGACAAGGTGGTGGGCAGCGCCGCGCTGGTGCCCTCCGCCGGCCCGGTGTCCTGACCCGAGACGAGGAGGGGACAAGCCCATGTCAGAACGCCGACCCGAGCTCTCCGCCGGCGTGGCGCCCATCGCCGCCAGGTACGTCGTGCCGTCCTTCACCGAGCGCACGACCTACGGCGTCAAGGAGATGAGCCCGTACAACAAGCTGTTCGAGGACCGCATCATCTTCCTCGGCGTGCAGATCGACGACACCTCGGCCAACGACGTGATGGCCCAGTTGCTGACGCTGGAGTCGCTCGACCCCGACCGCGACATCAGCATCTACATCAACTCGCCGGGCGGGTCGTTCACGGCCATGACCGCGATCTACGACACCATGCAGTTCGTCCGGCCCGAGGTCCAGACCGTCTGCATCGGCCAGGCGGCCTCCGCCGCGGCCGTGCTGCTGGCGGCCGGCGCCCCGGGCAAGCGGGCGGCGCTGCCGCAGTCGCGCGTCCTGCTCCACCAGCCGTCGATGGAGGGCAGCTTCGGCCCCTCCAGCGACATGGAGATCCAGGCGCGCGAGATCATCCGCATGCGCGCCCTGCAGGAGGAGCTCCTCGCCCGGCACTCGGGCCGCACGGCCGAGAGCGTGCGCGCCGACATCGAGCGCGACAAGATCTTCACCGCCGAGGAGGCCAGGGCGTACGGCCTGGTCGACGACATCTTCGCCAACCGCAAGCGCGTCGCCGCCCTGGTGCGCTGACATGACGACGGCGCCGCCCGCGGGGATGCATCTCCCCGCGGGCGGCGCCGTTCGCCCAGGTCAGACCTGGCCGGCCTTCTCCAGGCCCTCGCAGCAGGTGCCGACGATCAGCCGGGTGACCACGTACGGGTCGCAGTTGGCGTTCGGGCGGCGGTCCTCGATGTAGCCGTGCTTGTCGACCTCGACCTGCCACGGGATGCGCACCGAGGCGCCGCGGTCGGAGACGCCGTAGCTGAACTCGCTCCACGGGGCGGTCTCGTGCATGCCGGTGAGCCGCTTCTCGATGCCCGAGCCGTAGCCCGTGATGTGCTCCTGGGCCTTCTCGCCCAGGGCCTCGCAGGCGGTGATGATGGCGTCGTAGCCCTCGCGCATGGCCTTGGTGGAGAAGTTGGTGTGCGCGCCGGCGCCGTTCCAGTCGCCCTGCACCGGCTTGGGGTCGAGCGTGGCCGACACGCCGAAGTTCTCGGCGATGCGGTAGAGCAGCCACCGGGCGATCCAGAGGTGGTCGGAGACCTCGACCGGCCCGGCCGGGCCGACCTGGAACTCCCACTGACCGGGCATGACCTCGGCGTTGATGCCGGAGATCGCCAGGCCCGCGGTCAGGCAGGCGTCGAGGTGGGCTTCGACGATGTCGCGGCCGTACACCTCGTCGGCGCCGACGCCGCAGTAGTAGAAGCCCTGCGGGGCGGGGAACCCGCCGACGGGGAAGCCGAGCGGGCGGCCGTCCTTGAAGAAGGTGTACTCCTGCTCGATGCCGAACCAGGAGTCCTGGTCGGCGAAGCGCTCGGCGACCGGGGTGAGCAGCGCCCGCGTGTTGGTCGCGTGCGGCGTCATGTCGGTGAGCAGGACCTCGCACAGGACGAGCACGTTGTCGCCGCCCCGGATCGGGTCCGGGCAGGTGAACACCGGCTTGAGCACGCAGTCGGACGCCTTGCCCGGCGCCTGGTTGGTGCTGGAGCCGTCGAAGCCCCAGATCGGCAGGTCGGCTCCGTCGGCAAGAATCCTGGTCTTCGACCTGAGCCGGGCGGTCGGCTCGGTGCCGTCGATCCAGATGTACTCGGCCTTGTAGGTCACGACGATCCCTTCAGCAAGGCAGACCCCTCTCGTGTCCGCAACGCCGAGGTTTCCAATCAGCCGTTTCGGAGCTGTTGCCCGTTTATGAACGCCGTGTGAAATGGTGTCAGGGACGCAGTGGCTTTGCTCACACGTCCTCGCTGGTCAGCGCCATGATCGGGTGGGAAGGTCTAGGCCTGTGGCGCCGCTGGCGAGGCTGTCTCCTCGGCGAGGACCAGGGCCGGCAGGCCGGGGAAGCGCGCGTCCAACTCGGCCCTGCGCAGCCGGTCGAACCGGCGCGGCCCTCTGTCCGGTCGAACACTCGCGACTCTACCTCTCACACCCCGCGTCGCATGGCGCGGGTGCCCCACGTCAGGCCGATCGCGGCGACGGCGGCCGCGGCGGCCACCCCGTACAGCACCGACAGGTCGGCGAACCGTCCCGCGAACAGCGCCCGTTCCGCCTCGACGACGTAGGTCACCGGGTTCAGCGCGGCGGCCGTCCGCAGCCAGGCCGGCCCGTGGTCGATCGGCAGCAGCACGCCCGACAGCAACATGAGCGGGAACGCCACCACCTGCGTGACCGCCCAGAACAGCTGCCCGCTGGGCTGGGAGGCGATCGCCAGCACGAACGACAGCGAGCCGAGCCCCGTGCCGAACACGATCAGCAGCGCCAGTGCGGCCAGCACGCCCGCCACGGGCAGCCGCAGGCCGAGCGGCACCGCGAGGCCGATGAGCACCGCCGCCTGGGCCAGCAGGATCACGAACTCCTTCAGAATGCGCCCGACCAGCATCGCCGCGCGGTTGAGCGGGGTGACGAGCATCCGCTCCATCGAGCCGCCCAGCAGCTCTATGAGCAGCGAGTATCCGGCCAGCATCGGCCCGGACAGGCACATCATGATGAGCGTCCCGGGCACGAACCACTGCCACGGCGAGGTCGCCCCTTCGGCTCCGGCCCACCCGCCCTGGCCCGTCGTGCCCGCGAGCAGCGGGCCGAACAGGAACAGCAGCAGCAGCGGCTGCGCCATGGCGAAGACCGTGCTGTACGGTTCGCGCAGCGCGGGGACGATCTCCCGGACGAAGACAGTGCGGGTGTCCTGGAAGAAACGCCGGCTCATGCCCATCCCTCCTTCCGGCCGTCCCGGCCGTCGCGCCCGTTCTGGTCCTGATGGTCCTGATGGTCCTTCGGGCCGTCCTGATCGGCGGACCCGGCCGGCCCCGCCGTGGGGCCGTGGCCGGCATCGTCGCTCTCGAGCAGGGTGCGCCCGGTGAGCGCGAGGAACACGTCGTCGAGCGTGGGCCGGGCCGTCTCGGCGGCGGCCACTCGCACGCCCGCCTCCTCCAGCGTCCGCAGGTACGCCGGCAGCGCCACGGCGGCGTGCGGCACCCGGATCTCGACGGCCGTCCCGGACACGCCGACCCCCTCGGGGCCGGCGACGCGCTCGGCGGTGACCGCGGCCCGCGCGGCGTCCTGCTCGGACGCGCAGGTCACGGTGATGCGGTCGCCGGCCAGGTCGCTCTTGAGCTTCTCCGCCGTCCCGTCGGCGATGATCCGGCCACGGTCGATGATCACCACCCGCTCGGCCATGCTGTCGGCCTCCTCCAGGTAGTGGGTGCTCATGAACAGCGTCGTGCCGTGCTCGGCGCGCAGGCGCAGGATGTGCCGCCAGATGTCGGCGCGCCCGCGCGGGTCGAGCCCGGTCGTCGGCTCGTCCATGAAGAGCAGCTCGGGCCGGTGGACCAGCCCGAGGGCGATGTCCAGACGCCGGCGCTGCCCGCCGGACAGGGTGCCCGGCCGGCGGTCGGCCAGCGCCTCGAGCTCCAGCATCCCGAGCACCTCGTCGGCCCGCCGCCGCGCCACCGGGACGGGCAGGCCGTAGCAGCGTCCCTGCGTGACCAGCTCGTCGCGGACGCGGAAGCTCTCGCCGGCGCTGTTCCTCTGCCCCACGTACCCGATGCGGGCGCGCACCCCGGCGGGGTCGGACACCACGTCGCGGCCGGCGACGGTCGCGGTCCCCGAGGTCGGGGGCAGCAAGGTGGTCAGCATGCGCAGGCTGGTGGACTTCCCGGCGCCGTTCGGGCCGAGGAAGGCCACCAGCTGTCCGGGCTCCACGTCGAGGTCGATACCGCGGACGGCCTCGACGGTACGGCGTCGCGCCGTGAACCGCCGGGTCAGTCCTCGGGCATGGATCATCGTCCCCTCCTCAAGGGGTTGCGGGCGTTCACGGGCATGGCGAGAGAACCCCGGCCGGGGGTGTTTCGGTGATGATTCATCTTCGACCGGCCCGGCCGGAACTGGCAAACATGAACGTCGCATTCACATACGGCCGCCACCTGCGGGAACGCCTTTCACCGCCATTCGGGAAAAGGCCGTCGCGGTGGCGAATTCCTCCGCCGCGGACCCCTCTGACCTGCTCTTTCCCGGCGGGACAGGGAAAAGGCGAAAAAAGATCCGAGGGCTGCCCGCCCGCCCGCGCGTCCGGCCGGTACGGACGTCCGGGGGGCGCCGTCAGCCGCCGGTTTCCAGGGGGACGCGGAGCCAGTACGGGGAGCGGGCGCCGGGCAGGTAGGGGCTGTCGAGGCGCTTGGCGAGGACGGCCGGGATGCCCTGGTCCCCGGCCACCTTCAGCACGGCCTCGCCGTCGCCGGGGAACCACGGGGTCGGCTGCCAGTGGCGGTCGCGCAGGGACAGGTGGTCCAGCGTCCTGCGCCGGTCGCGGTAGGACCTGCCGAGCAGGTCACCGGTGTTGAGCCGCAGCACGTCGAAGATCATGTAGATCACGGTGCCGCCGACCTCGGCGATCCGGCCGTCCAGCACGGCGGGCAGGCCCCAGGCGGCCTTGCCCAGACCGGCGAGCTCCTCCAGGCCGGGAGTGGTCCGCGGGGTGAGCGGCACGCCGTCCGCGCCGATGAAGCGCGCCTTGCCCTCGCCCAGGATCGCCAGGGCGCGGGTGCCGCCGAGGTCGAACTCGAAGCCGTACGCCTCCTGGTCGCGGGGCGGCCGCTTGCGGTCCTCCGCGAGCATGGGACGCAGGCCGTCGGCGGGCGGCAGCCCCTCCCGCGGCGGCGGGTCCATCCGGTGGATCATCCAGTTCTTGCCGTCGGTCGGGAACAGCACGTACCGGCCCGAGGACCGGGAGCCGTGCAGCACGAACTTGATCTCGCGGTCGGTCCACTTCTCGGTCTCGTAGGTGCCCCGGTCCCAGATGAGCATCAGCCCGCCGCCGTACTCGCCCGCGGCGATCTCGCCCTCGAACGTCGCGTACTCCAGCGGGTGGTCCTCGGTGTGCACGGCCAGGTGGTTCGGCGTGCGGTCCAGCGGCAGGCACTTCGGGATCGCCCACGACACCAGCACGCCGTCGCGCTCCAGCCGCAGGTCCCAGTGCAGCCGGCGGGCGTGGTGCTCCTGGATGACGAAGGTGTCGTCGTTCCCGGTGGGCGGCGGCCCGGGCTCGGGGACGGGTTCGGGGGTGCGGGCGGCGTCGCGCTTGCTCCGGTAGGTGTCGAGCTTGTCGGCCGGCATTGCCGGTTATTACCCACACTCGGGCGGCGCGCACCTCCGTATCGCCTGTCCGGGCGTCGATCCCGTCCAGCCGGGTCGGCCTTCGACCACGCCGCCGGGACGGCCCTCGACCATGCCCCGCCGGTCAGCTTTCGGCCCCGGCCGCCGGCTCCTTCCGCGGATCGGGGACCTCGGGTCCGGCGGGCGGCGCGCCAGGCGCGTCCTGCGGGACGGCGGCGGCCGGGTCGTGCGGGACGGGGGTCCAGGCGGCGGTCAGCGCGCCCCCGAGCAGCCCGAGGACCATCCCCAGCAGGAAGCCGCCGACGTTGACGTAGACGACCGAGGCGATCGACAGCAGGATCGCCACGACGCCCAGGAACACGCGCTGCGCCGGCTGGAAGACGATCAGCACGCCGAGGGCGATCATCGTGATCGAGAGCAGGTACGCCAGCCCCGCCTCCACCGAGTGGACGATCAGCGGTAGCGCGTCCAGCGAGAAGGGCAGGCTGATGAGTTCCACCCCGGCCAGCAGGGTGAGCAGGCCGCCCCAGAACGGCCGCGAACGCCGCCACGCCCTCATCGCCGCCCGCCCTCGCGGCCGTGCGGCGGGAGCCCCGGGGGCGCCGGGAGCGTCGTTCACGCCGGGCGTCCCGTGCGGGCCCGGGCGCTCGGGCAGGGGGTGGCGGTCATCGGTCGTCAGAAGCACTCGTGATCGCCCAGCAGGACTCGGAGCGTCAGGTTGGGCAGGTCGAGCCGTGCGGCGCTGAGCGCCAGGAAGACCTGCCGGTTGTTGCGCGAGACGACCTTCGGCGCCTGCACGCCGGGCGTTCCCGGCGGGCCGGTGATGCCGGGGATCTGGTCCAGCGTGCTGGCGTCGCGGCCGAGTTCGATGCCGGTGTAGGTGACATCGCCGGCGATCATGGTCGTCTTGATGACCTGGCGGATGGCGACGACCGGCCGCCCGTCGTTCCCGGCGGTGGTCCGCACGGTCACCGGCCCGATCGGGGTGTTCAGCAGGTAGCTCTGGCACAGGTTGAAGGTCTCGAGGCGCCCGCTGGCGACGATGTAGACGGGGATCTTCTGCCCGTCCTTGGTCTCCACGAAGCCGCCGAACTCCTCGTCCCCGAACGCCTTGACCAGGTCGGCCGACGACTTGATCGGCGTCCCGGCGACGACGAACGACGCGCCGACGGCGCCCTGCACGGTGGCGCCGACCAGCATCGTCGCCGCGGCCGTCGCGGGGATGAAGATCATCGCGAAGCGCTTCCACCGTACGCGACCCTGTTCACGCATGGCCACACTCCATGTCGCCGGCAAGCTGACGGACACCTGCCGTGACGATCGGCACGGCTACCAGGCGAGCATGAGGATCAGCCGCTCCTCCGATCAACCGGCCACGCCGGATATCGTCGTACGTTTGCGCTGATCAGCGGCCGGTGGGCGAGAAATGGGCCCGGAAGGAAAAGATCTTGACAGGGCTCTGGGCTACCCCTGACGCGGCCCCCGGCGCCCCACGGGCCGGCCCGGACGTCGCCCCGGCCGCGAGCCTGGCGGCCCGCGCTCCGCCGTCCAGGTCGCCACGCCCGATGTCCGCGACCGGTGTCAGGCGCGCCACGGCATGTGCTGGAGCGTCCAGGTGTTGCCGTCCGGGTCGGCGAAGAAGGCGTAGTAGACGCCGCCCATGTCCTCGACGGGGCCCACCTCCGCGCCGCGCGCGATGAGCGCCGCGCGTGCCTGCTCGATGTCGCTCACCACCAGGTGCAGGGCGCGCAGCGAGCCGGCCGGCATGTCGGCCATCGGAAGGCCCTCGGTCAGGGTGATCGAGCAGGCGGAGCCGGGCGGGGTCAGCTGGACGACCCGCACCCCCTCCGCCGGCCGGACGTCGACGTCCACCGCGAAACCCAGCTTGTCGGCGTAGAACGCCTTGGCCCGGTCGATGTCGGAGACGGGCACCGGCACCAGTTCGAGCAGATACGCCCCAGGACGTACGGGCAGCGTGACGCCCGTCGGCGCGGCGTCCTCGACGGTCTCTCCGGGCTCGGCCTTCGCGTCATGGGTCTCGGTCATCGTGATCCGCCTTCCGTCATGTCGTCGAGCAAGGTCATCGTGGGCGTCGGCGTCACCGATATCGTCCGCGCACGCCGCGATACCCCAGTGTGATGCCGCATGCTCACGGAAGCCGCACTCGGCGTGGCCGGGCGATACTGGTGAGCATGGGACGAGAGGAGCTCGCCGTCGCGTTCGACGCCTTCGAGCGGGCCGGCTGGCGGGGCCGCAGCGAGGCGTACAAGCAGGGCGTCGCGGTGCTGACCGCCCGCCTGATCGAACCGGTGCTGGACGAGGCGCGGGTCGGCGCCGGCAGCCGCGTCCTGGACGTCGGCTGCGGCCCCGGCGGGGTGAGCGCGGCGGCGCTGGCCCGGGGAGCGGAGGTGACGGCCGCCGACGCCGAGCCCGAGATGGTCGCGGCCACCGCGCGGCGCCTGCCCGGCGTGCGGGTCGAGCACGCGATCCTCCCGGTCCTGCCGTTCGGGGACGGAGAGTTCGACGCCGCCGTCGGCAACCTCGTCATCAACCACGTCGGCGACCCGCGCGCCGCCGTACGCGAACTGCGCCGCGTCGTCCGCCCAGGCGGCAGGGTGGCGCTGACCTCCTGGTACTACCCCAAGATGCGCGCCACCGTCGTCTTCGACGAGGCGGTCGCCGCGGTGGGGGTGCCCCGGCCCGCCGACGTCCCCGAGAAGTCCCCCTTCCAGGCGTACGGCACCCCGGAGTCGTTCGCGGGGCTGCTCCAGGACGCCGGGTACACCGAGGTGCGCGCGCGGACGCTGGAATGGGAGCACACGGTCGACCCGGAGGAGTGGTGGACCGCCATCCTCACCGGAACCGCCCGCACCGCCGCCGTGATCGCCCGGCAGAACCCGGCCACCATCGAACGCGTGAAAGCCGCCTACCACGCCATCCTCGCCCCCCACCTCACCGAGGACGGCCGCGCCACCCTCCCCGCCGCCGCCCTCCTCACCTCCGCCACCCGCTGACCCGGCGACGTGGCGACGAAGGCGATGGCGGAGGTAACGGTCGCCCGGTCCGGCGATCTGGCGCGGTAGACGTGGACCGAGAAGGTCACGGGCGCCGCACGACCTTCACCGCGGCTCGACGGTCGCGAAGACTCCCCGTGCGGTCGTCCCGTCCGGCCAGGTCCACCCGGCGACGAGGTCTCCGGGCAGGCTCCGCGCGGCATCCGCCGGTCGCAGGACGCGGTTGACCCGAACCTCGCCCCCATCGCCAGGGGCGGTCGCGTGCACGGTGACGGTCGGGTCCGGGGTGTCGCTCTGGCTCTGGTGCTGCGGGATCGCCTCGCCGCGCAGCAGGGCGCGCAACCGCGCCATCACCACCGGGTCGTGCACGCCGTCGTAGATCCAGCGGGTGCCGAGCACCCCGTGCTCGGAGGTGCCGATCAGCGCCTCGCCGGTAACCTCCTCCAGCGCCGCGTCGCGGTACCCCATCGGCACCAGATACGCGACCGGTTCCCGTCCGGCGGCGTCCACCACGACCATGAACTCGATGCCGACCGCGCCCTCCGGATCGTCCAGGCGGAACCCGCCGGCCCTGACCGGCTCCGGCGTTCCCGCCTCGCCCACGTACCAGCTCTGCTTGGGCAACCACCCGGCGAGCAACTCCAGCTTGGTGGGCGTCATGGTGGTGTGGTGGATGAAGGCCATGCGTACTTCCTCACGCGCAGGGGGTGGGCCCGTCCTCCAGCGGGAGGGCGCCCTTCCGAAACGCTCCCTATTCCAGCACCTTTCGGTATCCGGGTGTCACCGGCGGAGACGTCCGGGACGGCACCCATGGCGCACCGGCGAGGGACCCGCTCCCCGAGGCGGCACGCCGCGACAAACCGCCAATATGCGGAGAAATACGGACGAAACGTGATCGTCGGATCATGGCAATAGATCACGCCCACACTTGCCTCCAGAGATCTTGGAGGTGTCTGTGGACTACAGCAGGCGTGGATTCCTCACCGCCGTCGGTGCCTCGGGCGGCGCCGGCGCACTCCTGGCCACGATGGGCGCGCTCGGACTCGCGCCCACGGCCGAGGCGGCGAGCCGCACCCGGTTCGACCCGCCCCGGCCGTCCGACTTCACCCTCACCGGCAGAGGGGCGAAGAAGGTGATCGTCCTCGGCGCGGGCGTCGCCGGCCTCGCCACCGCCTACGAACTGGGCAAGGCGGGATACGACTGCACCGTCCTGGAAGCGCTCGACCGGGTCGGCGGCCGCAACTGGACCATCAGGGGAGGCGACCGGATCACCGAGCTCGACGGGTCCACCCAGATCGCCCGCTTCTCCGATGGCATCTACATGAACGCCGGCCCGGCGCGGCTCGCGCAGTGGATGGTCACCATGGACTACTGCCGCGAGCTGGGCGTCGACCTGGAAGTGTTCACCAACTCCAACGCGCAGACCTACATCTTCAACGCCTCGGCCGGGATGACCGCCCCGGTCACCTGGCGCACCGCGAAGGCGGACGTCTACGGCTACATCTCCGAACTGCTCGCCACCGCCACCGACGGCGGCGCGCTCGACGCCAAGCTGACCGCGCAGGACAAGGACCGGCTCCTCACCTTCCTGCGCGGCTTCGGCGCGATCGGCACCAAGGCCAACGGATACGCCTACACCGGCAGCGGCGACCGCCGCGGGTACAGCACCGACCCCGGCGCGGGGGAGCAGCCGGGCGTCCCCCTCGGCCCCGTCCCGTCCCTGTCGGACGTGCTCGCCAGCGGCGTCGGCCAGCGCTTCTCCTTCGAGCTCGGCTACGACCAGGCGATGCTGATGTTCCAGCCGGTCGGCGGCATGGACGCCATCCCCAAGGCGTTCGCCGAGGCCATCGGCAGGCACAAGATCTGGCTGCGGTCGAAGGTCACCAGGATCACCGACCTGCCGAACGGCGTCGAGATCGAGTACCAGGACAAGAACGGCAAGGTCCGCACCGTCAAGGGCGACTTCTGCGTGGCCGCCATGCCGCCGCACCTGCTCGCCAGGACCCCGCACAACCTCGGCCCGGACGTCCAGGCGGCCCTTGCGACGCCGACCGTCACCTCATCCGGCAAGATCGGCCTGGAGTACCGCCGCCGCTGGTGGGAGACCGACGAGAACATCTACGGCGGCATCACCAACACCGACCTCGACCTGTCGGTCGTCTGGTACCCCTCCTACGGGTACGGCAAGCGGCGCGGCCTGGTCATCGGCTACTACAACAACGGCGCCAACCAGGACGCCTACGCCGCGCTCCCGCACGCCGAACGGGAGAAACGCGCCATCGAGCAGGGCATGAAGATCCACGGCGCCAAGTACCGCGACGAGCTGGTCACCTCCGTCTCGGTGTCGTGGAAGCGCCAGCCGTTCATCGAGGGAGCCTGGGTCGGCTGGCCGTCCCGCACGGGCGCCTACCAGCTTCTCAACAGGCCGGCCGGCCACGTCCACTTCGCGGGCGACTGGCTCAGCTACCTCATCGCCTGGCAGGCCGGCGCCCTGGAGTCGGCCAGAAAGACCGTCACCGACCTCCACCAACGCGTCCTCGCCCACTGACCGCCCGCGCCCCCGCAACACCGCTCCCCGCCCGGGCTCCCTCCCCGCCCGGGCCGGGGGGCGGCCACAGAAGTCCGCCGGCGCGGCTCTCCATCCCCGGTTTGCTGGAGGGGACCGCGCCGGGTCGGCGGGTCGGTGCGATGGGCGCCTCGGGCGGTCTCGCATGCTGACCAGCGGGTGAACGTTCGTGAACACCTCGCCGTCCGCGGACGATGATCGGTTAGGGTGCCGTCTGGCCAGAGCCCGGCCGCGACCTTCGACCTCCCCGACGCCGTGAGGACTCTTGACCGCCCAGGAAGTCCAGCACCCGCCCGACCTCGATTCCGCGCGCGGGCAAGGGAACCAGGAGGCCACCCGCCGGGAGCACATCAAGACCGGAGCGCGTGCCGTCGGCCCCCGCGCCGCGGCGGCGGTGATGGCCGCGCTGCCGGCCGTCGTGGGCCTGTGCGCGGGCGACGCCGCCGCCGGGTTCTTCCCCTTCGGTGCCACCGCTCGCGGAGTCAGCGACCTCGGCAACCAGTACGTCCCGTTCTACGGCTACTTCTGGGACGTGCTGCACGGCCACGCGCGCGGCGACCTGTTCGTGAACTGGGCCTCCGGCCTGGGTTCCAGCTATCTCCCGGACCTGTTCTATTACCTGGCCAGCCCGTTCTCGCTGCTGGTGGCGCTGTTCCCCCGGGCGCGAGTGGACCTCGCCGTGTACGTGGTCACGGTGGCGAAGATCGCCGTCGCGGCCGGGATCATGGCGTGGTACCTGCGCGGTCTCACCGTGCGCCGCCATCTCCGCTCCGGCGCGGCGGCGGTCTTCGGCGCCGCGTACGGCCTGTGCGGGTGGGCCGTGACCGACGCCGTCTACAACCCCATGTGGCTCGACGGCCTCATCGCCTTCCCCCTGCTCTGCCTGGTCGCCGAGTGGGCACTGGCGGGACGCCGCCCGGTGCTCGGCGTCGTGTTCGTGGCCTTCTGCTGGGTGTGCGACTTCTACACCGCCTACTTCGCGACGATCGGCGCCGCCGTCCTGCTCCTCATCCGACTGGCCTCCGACCCGCCCGAGCCGTTCAGGTCATCCGAGCCGTCCAGGTCATCCGAGAGGTCCGGGTCGTCCGAGCGGTCCGAGCGGTCCGATCTGCGAGGCAGGTCGCGCGGGGTCGTCCGCGCCGCGCTGTACGCCGTCCTCGGCACCGGGCTGGCCGCACCGGTCGTCCTGGTGGTCTACTTCGCGGCCAAGGACGCCTGGCCGGTCGCGCCGAGGCCGTTCGTCCCGCCCGGCGCGGAGGTGCTGCTCGGCCGCCTGCTCCCGGGCGGTTACCAGTTCAGCTCGCCCGCGCTGTACGTCGGTACCTTCGTGCTCTTCGCGGCGCTCACGCTGCCCTTCAACCCGGCCGTGCCGGTGCGCGCCCGCGCGGTGTGGACGGCCGCGACCCTCGCCGTCCTGGGCTCGATGCTGTGGCAGCCGACGGTCCGGATCTGGTACGCCTTCACCAGCCCCAACGGCAGCTTCTACCGTGAGGCGTTCGTCCTGTGCGGCCTGCTCGTGCTCGCCGGCTGGACGTCGTTCTCGCGCGGCGTGCCCTCCCCGCGCGCCCTGGCCGCGGGGACGGCGCTGCTGGCGGCCATCGTGTTCACCGCGTCCGGCTGGGACCGGCTCACCCCTGACATGATCGAGCGCACCGCCGCCACGGCCGCCGCGGGCGCCGTGCTGTACGGCATGATCGTGCTCACCCGCCATCCAGGCCTGGACGCCTGGCCGCGTCCGGCGCTCGTCCGGGTGCGCCGGGGCGTGGCCGGGGCGGCGCTGGCCGGGCTGGCCGCCGTTCAGACCGTCGAGGCGGCCGCCAACGTGTCGACGATCGACGTCAAGCGGGCCGGCCACCTCGACTCCCACGCCGCCTGGGGGCCGTGGCACGAACGGCTGAGGGCGGCCGTGACCTCGGCCGACGCCTGGCCCGCGTACCGTACCGAGCCCGGCCAGGCGCAGGTGAGCGGCAACGATCCGCAGTTCGTCGGCGGCGAGGGCGCGCAGTACTACAGCAGCCTGACCTCCACGGCGCTGATCGACACGCTCGGCCATCTCGGCTTCGGCTGGACCTCACGCGGCCGTTCGCCGAGGAGCCTCGACAACCCGGTCACCGACGCCGTCCTCGCGATCGGCGCCCGCGCCCGCTCCACCCTCCCCACCGGCCCGGCGCTCCCGTCGTCGCCGAGCGCGGGCGTCCCCCAGGTCACCCTCACCCGGACCCTGGCCGCGCCGCTGGTCACCGTGCGCCCGCCCTCGTCCGCCGTCCCCCGGTACGGCGCCTCGCCGTTCCGCAATCAGGAACTCCTGCTGGGCAGGCCGGTGTACGACGTGCCGGACGTGCGTTACCTCACCGTGGACGGCGCCGACCTGCCGGCGGACGCCCACGGAGCGCTGACGACCGTGCCGGACCGCGTTCCCAGCGCCTCCTACCCCTACGTTCTGCGCGCCACCTGCCGTCCCGGCGAGGAGGTCTACCTCTACGGTCCCGAGTTCTCCGGCAGCGTGACCCTCGCTGGGAACGAGCCGGTGCGCTTCGCCGGCATCGCCGGACAGACCCGGGCCCCGGTCCACCGGCTCGGCACGGTGCCCATGACGGGCAGGCTCAAGGTCAAGCTCCGGCCGGGCCTGCCGGGCAGCGTGCCCCGCCAGGCGCTCGGTTGCCTGGACGTCCGCCGCCTGGCCGCCGCCGTGCGCGACCTGCGGGCCACCGGCGCCACGAGCGTCCGCGTCTCCGGTCACACGCTCAGCGCCACACTGCCGGCCGGCAGCACCGGGACGGCCGTCGTGGCGGTCCCGGCGATCCGCGGCTGGACCTGCTCGCTCGACGGCGCCCCGCCCCGTCCCGTGCGGCGCCATCTCGGCCTGCTCGCCGTCCCGCTCGACGGCACGGCCACCTCGCTGAGCTGCTCCTTCACTCCGCCCGGCCTGCGACTCGGTCTCGCGGCCACCACGGCCGCCCTGCTGACGGGCGCGGCCCTGCTCATAGGCACCACCGCGCGAACGAGCACCCCAAACCCAGACGGGCATCACCTCGCGGACGGGCGCGACTTCGCGGTCCGTCGCCGACGACGCCGGACGCGGGACGATCAGGCGTAGGTCACCCGCCGGCCGGTGCGGCGTAGGCGGGGCGGGCTCCGCGGACGTTGAGCATGATGGCGTACACCGAGGTCGAGGCGGTCATGAACAGCCAGTTGCGCTTGAGCCCGCCGAAGACCAGGTTGGAGGTCTTCTCCGGCAGGCGCAGCTTCCCGATGAGCGTGCCGTCGGGGGCGAAGCAGTGCACCCCTTCGTGGGTCGCCGCCCAGATGCGGCCGGTGTCGTCCAGCCGGATGCCGTCGAACGAGCCGGCCGTGCATTCGGCGAGCACCTTCCCGCCGGTCAGCGTGCCGTCGTCGTGCACGTCGAACACCCGCAGGTGCTTGCGCCGGGTGTCCACGACGTACAGCAGCCGCTCGTCCAGCGAGAACGCCAGCCCGTTGGGCCGGACGAAGTCGTCCGCCACCACCCGCACCTCGCCCGTGACCGGGTCGGCGCGGTACACCTGGTCGGCCCCGATCTCGCTGTCGGCCCGGTGACCCTCGTAGTCGCTGGTGATCCCGTAGGAGGGGTCGGTGAACCAGATGGACCCGTCGGACTTCACCACCACGTCGTTCGGGCTGTTGAACCGCTTGCCCTCCCACCGGTCGGCGATGGTGGTGACCGAGCCGTCGTGTTCGGTGCGCGTTACCCGGCGTCGCCCCTGCTCGCAGGAGATGAGCCGCCCCTGGGCGTCGAGGGTGTGCCCGTTGGTGTACCCGGCCGGCGTCCGGAACGGCCCCACGGTGCCGGTCAGCTCGTCCCAGCGCAGCATGCGGTCGTTGGGGATGTCGCTCCACAGCAGATAGCGCCCCGCCGGCACGTACACCGGCCCTTCGGCCCACCGGCAGCCCTGGTAGATGCGCTCGACGCGCTCGTCGCCCCCGACCGTGGCGAACCGCTCGTCCAGCTCCTCCAGCTCGGTGGGAATGGTCTCCGTCATGCCCCCAGCAAAGCCTACCGAACATCATATCGTCAATCGGCCTTATATCGATATCTCGTCTCATGAACCTGCATAGACACAAGATGAGATTCGGGAGTCGGGTGATAGCGTCCCCCCATGGACGACATCGACAGGGCGCTGATCGGCCTTCTCCAGCAGGACGCCACCCGCTCCTACGCCGCGCTGGGCGCGGCCGTGGGTCTGTCCAGCGGCGCCGCCCACGAGCGCGTCCGCAAACTGCGCGAACGCGGCGTCATCCGGCGTACGACGGTGGACGTCGATCCCGTGGCCGCCGGCCGGGGCGTCCTGGCGTACGTGATGGTCGACGGCACCACGTGGATGGGCGACACCCGCCAGGCGCTCAGCGCCATCCCCGAGGTGGAGGAGGCCCACGTCATCGCCGGCCCCGCGTCCCTCCTCCTCAAGATCAGGGCCGCGAGCACCCAGGACCTCCAGGACGTCCTGCGCAGACTCTTCGAGGTCGACGGCGTGGCCAGAACCCAGACCATCGTCGCCCTGGAGACCTTCTTCGAACGCCCCCTCCACGTCCCCGCCCCGGACATGCCACGGTGAGCGGACGGCATCTCGCGCCGCTCACTTGCCACGCCGTCCACATCAATGGAACGAACCCTGTTCCGCTGTAGGTTCATGCAGGCGTCGTCTCAACGGGCGGGTGGACCTCCCCGGCCTGGCGGAGAATATGGCGGTCGCACCATGACGGAGATGGGTCTCGGAGAAGGTGCCGAGTTCGAATCTGGTCTGCCAGTAGGACACTATGAGGTTCGTGTAGAGCTGTTGTTTGAGGGGACTCCTCGTCCTTCTCGTCGCTGAAAGATCCCCAACACTCCCGGTAGACCGGATTTTCGAGCGCCATTGTGATCAGCTCGTTGTGCGTCGTCCGCGAACTCTGCTCGCGGGCGAGCTTGGCCTCACGTGCCTGTAACACCAGAGATACCGTGATGGCGGTCAGTGCGAAAACGGAGATGAGCGCGGCCGCCGCTCCATAAGTCTGTCCTATCTCGCTTCTTCGCGACCATCCTCCACCGTCGTCCAGGAGATCGAGCGCGAGGGGCGAGAGCACGACAAGACCGACTGCCAAAAGCACGAGCAGGACGGTGAGGAATAGGATGAAATGGCCTCTGAATGGTGAACCGGGTAGTGGCCTGAGCTTCGTGTGGCGCCGAGGATTGTGGACGGTCATACCGCCCTTCATACCCCTTGGGGGGCAGGCGGGGGAAGATCGGCGATCTTCTTCGGGAAGTACCGGAGGAGGTCTTCTCCCTGACGCCAGTGATCTCTGATCTCGTCGCGGCAGGAGGCGACGAGATGGATGTCGGTGAACTTGCGGGCACCCGCGAGGACCCCGTCCGTGTAGGTGATGTCGTACATCACCGGGTGCCCGGAGCGGTCCCCGAGCACCACTACCTCGGGCAGTGCCGAGTGCGTCTCCAGATGCGCGATCGTGTCCGCGGGCAGGATCCTGATCTCCTCACCCAGCTCAGCCCAGATCATGAGCAGGTGCAGTTCCCATTGGAGGTAGGAAGTGGGTGGCTCGCATACGAATCGAACGCGCCGTTGGGTGATTCCGTGGCGGTCGAGCTGCCTTTGGTGCTCGGCCCTCGCGGCCCGCAGTTCATCGGCGAGCCTCAGGGACTTCTCCCAGTGACCTTCCGCCATGGCGACCCAGCTCGGAGAGGACGGCTCCTTGAAAGTGATCTGCCGCTCCAACTTCCATGAGGCGTCGACTCTCCAGAAGTTCTCCTGGAAGTCGTTCCTGTAGGAAGTGAGGTCGAGGACTTCTGCGGGCAGGCCACTGAGCTGCTCAAGCATCTGGGATGTCCGGTTTGGCCGCCATGAGGAGATGTCGAGGGATCATTACGAGACGCTCGTCGGCGCGAACCGTCACATCGCCTGGAAGCCTGTTCGCATGGCTTTCCGTGACGTCCCGCCCGACCACGACGATGTCTCCGTTCTCCATCTCCCAGATATCGGGACAGCCATCAGTGTTGGCAGTGCCTCCGAGTTCACGCATGGACCTGCCGATTCTACGAACGAAACCGGCTTCTGTCTTCGCTTCCCACGGTGTGTCCACTGGCCGCACCTTCCGAAGGGCTCACACGTCCCGGGATGTCTTCAGCCTCACAAAATCCTTGTTGCGCGTCAATATTATGTGATAGACCCCTATATGCGCCGAGCCCGGAATGGCATATAGAAACGGGTCGCCAGCCTGCCATTTGACCGTCCAGGAGCCTGCGGGTCTGTGCTCCTGATCGCGCCGTCGACACAACCGGCCGCGAACAAGGCGGAGGGCCTCATGGTCTGCCGCATGAGACCGTCGCACGGAAGTCGGGATGCGACCGGGGTGGCGGCGGGTCGCTAACCTGGGGCGTGATGAACCGTTTGACGACGTCGAGAGGTGGGTTCGACCTCACCCGCTTCCCCGAGAGTCCCCGTGACCCGCTTCGCGCCTGGGACGCCGCCGACGAGTATCTCCTGCGGGAGCTCGAGGGGATCGACGGCGTCCCGACGGACCTGTCGGGCACCGTGGTGGTGCTGAACGACCGGTGGGGCGCCCTGGTCACGGCGCTCGCCGATCACCGTCCCGTGCAGATCACCGACTCCTACCTCACCCAGCGGGCGACCCAGGCGAACATCGAGCGCAACGGGGTCGCGGCGGACGCCGTGCGACTGGCCACGACCCAGGACCCGCCGCCGGACCGCATCGACGTGCTGCTCGTCCGGGTGCCGAAGAGCCTCGCCCTCCTCGAGGACCAACTGCACCGCCTGGCCCCGCACGTGCACGCGGGCACCGTGGTCGTCGGCGCGGGGATGGTGACCGAGATCCACACCTCGACGTTGAGGCTGTTCGAACGCATCCTCGGGCCGACCAGGACGTCGCTGGCCGTGAAGAAGGCGCGGCTCATCTTCTGCGCGCCCGATCCGGGGCTGTCCCGGGGCGAGAACCCGTGGCCGCGAAGCTACGCGCTGCCCGCCGGCGTCGGCGCGGTGTCGGGCCTGACCGTCACCAACCACGCGGGCATCTTCTGCGCCGACCGCCTCGACGTCGGCACCCGCTTCTTCCTCCAGCACCTGCCGTCGCGCCGCGGCCCCGAGCACGTCGTGGACCTGGGCTGCGGCAACGGGGTCGTCGGGCTCGCTGCGGCGCTGGACAACGGCGAGGCCCAGGTGACGTTCATCGACGAGTCCTACCAGGCGCTGGCATCGGCGGAGACGACCTTCCGGGCGCACATCGACAACACGGACGCGAGCGCCACCGCGCGGTTCCTCGCCGCCGACGGCATGTCCGGCGTCCCCGCCGGCACGGTGGACCTGGTGCTGAACAACCCGCCGTTCCACGCCCACCGTACGACGACCGACGAGACGGCCTGGCGGATGTTCAACGGGTCACGCGCGGCGCTTCGCCGCGGCGGTGAGCTGTGGGTGGTGGGCAACCGGCATCTCGGCTACCACGCCAAGCTGCGCCGGCTGTTCGGCAACTGCGACGTCGCCGCGAGCGACCCCAGGTTCGTCGTCCTGCGAGCCGTCAAGCAGTGACTCCGGGCACGAGCGAGCGCCCATCCGCATCGCGGGCACAGTCGTCCGCTCTCCCCGTGAACCGGGAGCGTGGTCATGTGCGCGCGGCCCGGTGCTCCCGGGGGCTGACGCCGCGGACGCGTTTGAAGGCCGTGCTCAGCGCGAACGAGCTGCCGTAGCCGACCTGCCGGGCGACCGCGCCGACGGTGGCGCCCGGTTCGCGGAGCAGGTCGGCGGCCAGCGCGAGCCGCCATTCGGTGAGGTAGGACATGGGCGCTTCGCCGACCAGTTCGGTGAAGCGGCGGGCCAGCGCCGCCCGGGAGACCCCCGCCTTGGCGGCCAGCGAGGCCACGGTCCACGGCTCGGCGGGGTTGTTGTGCAGCAGCCGAAGGGCCCGCCCCACGACCGGGTCGCTGTGCGCCCGGTACCAGGCGGGCGCCTTGGCCTCCGGCCGGGCGAACCACTCGCGCAGCGCGGCGATGAGCAGCAGGTCGAGCAGCCGGTCCAGGACGGCCTCCTGCCCGGGGTCGTCTTTGACGATCTCGGTGGCCAGCAGCGGGACCAGCGGGGAGTCCCAGGAGTCGCCCGGCACGACCAGCAGCGGCGGCAGCGCGTTCAGCAGCCGCCGGCTGACCTCGCCCCGCATCGTGTAGGTGCCGGTGAGCAGCATCGTCGGGCCGTCCGGGCTGTTGCCCCAGGTGCGCACGCCGAGGTCGCGCATCTCGGGCACCTCCTGCCCGCCCGGGGTGGTGCAGACCTGGCCCGGACGGATGACGACCTGCGGCGCCGTCGCCGGGTCGTCGGCCACGGTGTACGGGCCGGGACCCCGGATGATCGCCACGTCCCCCGGGACGAGCCGTACGGCCGCGCCCTCGTCCGGAAGCACCTGGGCGTCGCCCCGCACCATGGCCACCAGGGTGAGCGGCGCCCGGTCCTCGATGCGCAGCGACCAGGGCGGGCTGAGCACCGAGCGCAGCAGGAACGCTCCTTGGGCTCGGGGGCCGTCAAGGAGCCCGGCGACCGCATCCATGGAGACGATTAAACACAGAATCGCGAGCTATGGCTATGTAGCGTCTCACCCGCTCGCGCTTCAATGATCGGTATGACGAACACACGAGAGCAGAAGACGATCCTGGTCCTCGGCGGGACGGGCAAGACCGGCCGCCGCGTCGTCGAGCGGCTACAAGCGAGCGGGGCGCCCGTGCGGGTCGGGTCGCGATCCGCCGCACCGCCCTTCGACTGGTCCGACCGGGAGACCTGGGCCCCGGTCCTTCAGGACGTCAGCGCGGTCTACGTGTCCTACTACCCCGACCTGGCGGTGCCCGGCGCACCCGAGACGGTCGGCGCGTTCACCGAGCTCGCGGTGGCCTCCGGGGCCTCCCGGCTGGTGCTGCTGTCCGGCCGGGGAGAGGAGGAGGCCGAGGCATGCGAGAAGCTCGTCCAGGCCTCCGGGGCCGAGTGGACGATCCTGCGGTCCAGCTGGTTCAGCCAGAACTTCAGCGAGGACTATCTGCTGGAGCCCATACTGGGCGGCGAGGTCGTCCTCCCGGTCGGCGACGTGCCCGAGCCGTTCGTCGACGCCGACGACATCGCGGACGTGGCCGTGGCGGCGCTCACCGAGGACGGGCACGCGGGCCGGCTCTACGAGCTGACCGGCCCCCGGCTGCTCACCTTCGCCGAAGCCGTCGCCGAGATCTCTTCAGCGGCCGGCCGGCCCATCCGGTTCGTCCAGGTCTCCCCGGAGGACTACGCGCACGCCCTGGCCGCCGAGAACGTCCCGCCCGAGGTCGCCGGCCTCCTGACGTACCTGTTCACCACCGTCCTGGACGGCCGCAACGCCTACCTGGCCGACGGCGTCCAGCGCGCCCTGGGCCGCCCCCCTCGGGACTTCACCGACTACGCCCGAACCACCGCCGCCACCGGCATCTGGACACCCCAGCACAACTGATCGTCCTGCGTGCTTTCGGGGCCGGTACGAAGGCGACCCGTGCACGCCCAGGAGCTCTTCTTCGCCTTGTACAACTCGACTTATTATAAGTGCGGTTATACAAGGCGCCTGGTCGGCGAGGCGTTCGCGGGCTCGACCGAGGCCCCACGGAGCCGATCACCCTGATACGTCCGCGTGCCGGCGATTTCGCGCGGGGGATCGCGTGATCCCCTATTGTCGGACCGACACGCTGGAGGGGTGGATGTCCGACCTGTCACCGTTACGCGCCGGTGAGCCGGGCCAATTCGGTGACTACAGGCTGCTCGGCCGCATCGGCCAGGGCGGTCAGGGCACGGTGTACCTGGCCGAGTCGTCAGCGGGGGAGCGGGTCGCGATCAAGGTGCTGCACCCGCACCACGCGATGGACGAGAACGCCGAGCGCATGTTCCTGCGGGAGGTCGCCACCGCGCGGCGGGTGGCGACCTTCTCCACCGCCCGTGTCATCGAGGTCGGTACGGCGAACCACCAGCCCTATATCGTCAGCGAGTACGTCCAGGGCGCCTCGCTGGAGCAACGGGTCCGCGAACGCGGGCCGCTCACCGGCGACGAGCTGGTACGCCTGGCGCTGGGCACGGCCGGCGCGCTGGCCGCGATCCATCAGGCGGGGGTCGTGCACCGCGACTTCAAGCCGAGCAACGTGCTGCTCGGCCCCGACGGGCCGCGGGTCATCGACTTCGGCATCGCCCGCGCCCTCGACTCCGTCACGGTCACCGCCAGTGGCGTCGCGGGCACCCCGACGTACATGGCGCCCGAACAGATCGCCGGCGAGCAGGTCGGCCCCCCGGCCGACGTGTTCGCCTGGGCGGTGACCATGGTCTTCGCGGCCACCGGCCGCCGTGCCTTCGGCGGCACGAGCGTGCCGTCCGTTCTGCACGCCGTCCTCACCGCCGAACCCGACCTCACCGAGCTGCCCGGGTCGCTGCGTCCGCTCCTCGGCCGATGCCTGGCCAAGGACCCGCAGGCCAGGCCCACGGCGGCCGAGATCATGCTTCAGTTGGTGGGCCACGACGCGCCCCCGCCGCCGGGCGTCACAGCCGGCGTCCCGCCCTCCACCACCGCCGCGTCACCGGTTTCGCCGCCTTCGTCGCAGGCGACGGTGACCACGGCGGGGAAGAGGGTCGGTCGGCGCCGGGCCGGACGCTCCCGTCGCGTCAGGCGGCGCGCGATGGTTTCCTCGCTGAGTGTGCTGCTCGCCCTCGCGGTCACGGCCGGCGTCTGGCTGTGGCGATCGCCCGGCGACCACCCCGTCGACTCCGCAGGCCCCTCCACCACGCCCTCCGCCTCCCGCCGAGCCACCGCTTCCCCGTCCGCCATCGCCGCCGTCGCCGGCAAGCTGGACAAGGTCGGCATCGCCCTGGACATCGGCGGCCGGGGTGACATGTGGTTCAACGACTCGGCCGTCCCGGGCATCGAACGCGCCAAGCGGGAACTCGGCGCACGCGAGGTCAAGGAACTGGCGGCGAAGGCGGGTGAGTCGGAGGAGCAGAAGACGCAGCGGCTGAGAGGGCTCGCCAAGAGCGGGCACAACCCGATCATCGCGATCGGCTACGCCTACTCCGAGGCGGTCAGAGCCGTCGCGACCGAGTTCCCCGGCACCACGTTCGCGATCGTCGACAGCGAGGAGGCGAAGGGAGGCAACATCTCCAACCTGGTCTTCGCCGAGCAGGAAGGCGGCTTCCTCGCCGGCGTGGTCGCAGCCCTGAAGTCGAAGAACGGGCACGTGGGCTTCGTCGGAGCGGTCAATGACAGCGGACCGATCGAACGGGCCGCCGCAGGCTTCGTCGCGGGCGCCCGGTCGGTCAAGCCGGACATCAAGGTCGACGTGAAGTACGTGACCCGCTCCCCGGACTTCGGCGGCTTCAACGACCCCGACCAGGGCCAGATCGTCGCGGCCGGCCTGTTCCGCGCGCACGCCGACGTGCTCTTCCAGGCGGCGGGCGACTCCAACCTCGGTGTCATGCGAGCCGCCGAGGCGGCCGGCGGGCACGTCATCGGCGCCGAGGGCGACGAGGCCCACACCGCGGACGACACGATGCGCGACGTCGTCCTCACCTCGATCATCAAGCGCGTCGACATGGTCGTCTTCGACTACCTCAAGGATTTCTCCACCGGCTCCGCCAAACCCGGCCGCACCGTGTACGGCGTCAAGGCCCACGGCTTCGCCTACACCACGACCGGCCACCACATCGACGACATCGCGGCCCGCCTGGACGAGGTGGAGCAGAAGATCGCCAACGGTCAGATCGACGTCCCGAAGCAGTGATCGGACGCAGCGACCTTCATGACCGCGACCGCCTCCCGACGGCACGTCCGGCCCTGGCGAGCGCGCCACCCTGCGCGTATCGTATGACGACGGCGTAGACCATGGATCACCACCCGTCGGCCATCCGCGACACCACGCGTCTGAGGTCAGTCACCAGGTGCCGGCGCGGGCTCTTCCGGACGGCGTCCCCAGGCCGAGATCAGCGGCGCGAGGGTCAGGTCGAGCTCGCCGGCGTGGATGGCGGCCAGGTGCGCGTCGATCTCGGCGTCGTCCGTCAACCCGGCCGCGAGCAGTTCGCCGCGTACGTGGCGTATGGTCGCCGCCTCCAGCCGGTCGCAGGCCGGCCCGCCGACCGTGAACGAGCCCGCCGCGGCGACGTCCACCAAGCCCGCCTCACGCAATGCCCGCGGCAGCGTCCGGCCGTAGCGAAGGTCCGCGCCGCGGCGCGTCAGCAACTCCCGGACCGCGTCGCGCAGCCGGTTGGCCCGCCGCTGCGCGGGGCCGCTGTCGTCCAGGCACGCCAGTGGCTGCAGAGCGGTGTCGGCGTCCTCGACCAACAGCCAGCCGCCGGGCCGTAGCGCCGCAGCCATCGTGGCCAGCGCCCGGGCCCGGTCGGGCAGGTGGACCAGCACGAGGCGGGCGTGCACCAGATCGAACGTCCCCGGTTCCGGGGGCGGATCAGCGACGACGTCGTGCCGGCGCACCTCGTACCCGTCGCCCGCCTTCAGCCACGACGGGTCGATGTCGGTGGCCAGCACGTACCCGGTCGGGCCGACGGCCGCCGCGAGCGCCTCGGGGATGCTGCGGCCACCGGCGCCCACCTCCCAGCAGCGCGAACCGGCCCTGACCCCGAGCCGGTCGAAGTGCGCGCGCGTCACCCCGTCGAACAGCTCGGCCAGCCAGACGAATCGCTCGCCCGCCTCGGCGCGCGCGTTGTCCAGCAGGTACCCGCGGGCGGCTTCTCCACCGGGCACGCCGGTCGGATCCGGTCGGTCACCGACGTCCGGCGGGCGAGGCGAGGAGGTCATCACCACATGGTCGACCTCCCCGGGCCGCTACGCCACAACGAGGGCAGAGGGATATCTCACACGACGACACCGCCACCGTCATCAGCCGCGAGCGCCGCGTTCTGTGCTCTGTCGAGCCGCCCGCTGATCTATCGGGGAGGGATCCCGCGGCGACGGTTCACACGGCGTCCCGACGGCATGGCCCGGCCGTGTCCTGATCGATGGCTCCACGATGGCCGGATGTCGCTGCCGGCCATCGTGGAGTACCAGTCGGTTAGCTGCAGGGGTCGCTGGGTTGGGTGTCGCCCTCGGTGGCGCTACGGACTACGAAGTAGCTGATCTGCACTACCTGTGGGCGGTCGTATCCGCTGAGCCGCATCTTGATCGCCGAGGTGGAGGCCTTCTGCCAGACGTTGTCCATGTACTGGTCGCAGGGTCCCGGCTGCGTGGTGTTGATGAGGTTCCACACGGCTGTCCAGGCGCCGCCGGTGGTGGTCGTGGTGCTCCCGTCGCTGAGTACGCCGCTCGGTCCGCCTGAGCTTGGGCCGCCCGAGGTCGGCCCGCCTGAGTTCGGTCCGCCTGAGCCGGTGTCGCCGCCGGGCACGCCTCCAGTCGGGCTGAAGTCCGGGCCGTCGTCGAACCAGGGCCCGTGGTCGGTGCCCGACAGTGGGTTGCCCCAGTAGCTGTCCCATGGGATGTACACGGTGTTGCCGTTCACGTATTGCTGTGGCGCACCGGGAACGACTCCGGTGTCGTCGGGCGCTTCGTCGGGGAACGGTTGCACTGCGGTGGGATTGAAGTAGACGTCGTCTGGGATGATGACGTCGCCGCCGGGCTGGATGAACCGGCAGATGCTGTCGGGGTCGGTGCCGTCGCACAGTTCATCGGGGTCGTTCTGGGCCACTTGTCGCAGGTGGTCGACGTCGGCGGGGTCGGTCGTCGACGCCTGTGGGTCCATGATGATCGCGTCGGGGTTCGGCCCCTTCGGGAAGTACTGCGGGAACTCCTTGGCCATCCACGTGGCGAGTGCTCTGCCGATCGCTACGGCGCCGAGCTCGTTCGGGTGGTAGCTCTCCTGGTATTCGCGGGAGCCGGATTCGCCTGAATTCTTCTTCAGGTCGTTGAAGTAGGAGTCGGGCTGACCGACCTCATGTCCGGCGACCACGCTGGTGCCGCCCGGTCCGGCCGTGTTCGGGTCGAACACGTGCACCCGGACGCCGGGGTGGGTGCGCTGGTAGGCCGCGGCCGCCTTGCTGATCGTGGCGTTGACCTCCTTGACGTACGAATACAGTACGTCGAGGGTTTGATGGCCGACCGCCGCGAGGTCGGCGTTGCCGGTGGGTTTGACGCCGATCGGGTACAGCCCGACGATGATCTCGGCGAGTGGCATCGCGAGGTGGGTGCGGTGCAGCCCTTTCATGATGTTGTCGGCGACTGTCGACAGACCGCGCAGCTTTTGCAAGATAACCTGCTGGACGGTCTCCTGCTGCCGGATGGCAGCGGACGGGTCCTCCGGATAGCTGGAGAAGGCACCGGCCTTGGTCGCGGTCGAAACGACGTCGAAGAAGCCCGCGTCGTTGCCGCCGAGACCGAAGAACGCGATGTTGGTGTTCGGGTCGACGCCGTCGAGCTGCGGTTCGTTGCGGATGTCGCCGTTGCTCTCCTTCTGCTGCTGCACCAGGTGCCGGGTCGACGCCCCGGAAGAGGCGTTGAACTGCAGCCGGTCGGGCCCCCAGGACGTCTGCAACGACGCGGGGGTGATGCGGTACTGGTCGATCAGCGGGCGGCGGCCCGCCTCCAGCAGCATCCACGCGACGTGGGGAGGTGCGTAGCCGGACTGGTGCCGCCCGTCCACGACCATGCCGGGCCGGTTCGCGTATGCGCTGGTCTTGCTGGCGCCCTCGCCGGCCCAGTAGCTGTCGCCCATGACGGTCATCACGAATTTCGGTGGGTTCAGGGGGTCGCAGCCGACGATCTCGCAAGGCCTGCTGGTCGGGTCCGGCACCGGGTTGGCCGCGGCCGGGCCCCCGCTGATCGCCGAGACCAGGCCGACGATGACGGCGACGCCCGTCGCGACGAGCCTACCCGCGCGCGTTCGATGGGGAGGGGACATATGCCTGCCTTTCTCGCACCTCGGTCCTGACGGAGGGCCGGGGATTGACCGGAGGCTATTCATGCTCGCGGGCGGTTAGCATCGGGCATCTCCCTATAGGACCCCCGCACACGTGCCATGGTCCTGATCGGGCGGCTGCCGGTGTCGCGCTGGGTGGAGCGGGTGCGCAAAGACGCGGCCCCTCCATCACCATGGCGTTGGTATGGGCGGTGGCCTGGCTGCTGGGCCTACACCGCCGCCGCCCGCGCCTTGCGGCCGCGGCGGCGCCGGCGGAACCACCCGCTTGAACAACTTCCACAGCTCATCGGGCACCAGCCGTTTAAGGAACGCATCCACGATCGCCTCAACGAGCCGACCCCAAATGAGTCACCGTCTTATTCATTTATCGCCCCCTGGTGATTGCTACATTGGTCGCACGTTCACCTGGGGCGGGAAGGCTCATCAGATGGCGCCGATCGTGTTCGTGCTGGACGCACATGAACGCTGACCCGCCGGATCCCGGAGGTCCTGGTCAGGACCCTGCCGTCCCTAAGCCCGGTTACTCGGTGGAGGTCCGGGAATCGCAGGGCGTCCAGGTCGGGGAGCGGAACACCCAGATCAACTACACATATAACAGGCTGACCTGGGTGGACGGATTGGCGCCGCCGCCACTGGTGAGCGTATCGGGAGAGATCGATTCCCCCTACCGGGGGCTGAACGCGTTCGAGGAACGGGACGCCCCGTTCTTTTTCGGGCGGGAAGCGGCCGTGGGCCAGGTAATCGACCGGATGGCGCGCCAGCTGGCGGGAGCCGGCCTTCTCGTCGTCTCCGGGGTCTCGGGCGCGGGCAAGTCCTCACTGCTGCGCGCCGGGGTCATTCCCCGGATCAGGGGGACCGGGCTGGCGGCCGCACCCGAAGCGGCCACCTGGCCGTGCCTGGTGCTCACCCCCACCCCGTCCCCGCTCGATGAGCTGGCGCTGCGCATCGCCCTACTTGGCGGTGCCGGTGCGGGCGTGCTGCGGCAGGCGGCACAGTCGGACCCGGCGGCTTTCGCGCTCGCCGTGCGGCAGGCCGCCCTGACGGCGGCACCGCCCTCCGCCGGGCCACCGGGCGCAGCGGCGGGGCAGCGCATGCCGTCCAGTCCGCGGCTGCTGATAGTGGTGGATCAATTCGAGCAGGTTTTCACGCAGTGCCCGGACGAGGCGGAGCGCGCGGCGTTCATCGCGGCCCTCCACGCGGCGGCGACGCTGAGACACGGAGCCGAACAGCAGCCGGCCGCGCTGGTCGTGCTCGGCGTGCGCGCCGACTTCGAGGCCCGCTGCGCGGACTACCCAGAGCTGGCCGACGCGGTCCAGAACCGTTACCTGGTGACCGCCATGACCGCGCGGCAGCTGCGGCTGGCCATCACCGAGCCCGCCCGGCAGGCCGGCGCCGAGGTGGCGCCCGACCTGGCCGACCTGCTGCTGGCCGAGGTCCGGGCCCGGCAGCACGGCGGCTCCGGGCCGGGGGTGCTCCCCCTGCTGTCACACGCGCTCGACCAGGCATGGCGGTCCCGCTCAGGCCCGCACCTGACGCCGGCCGATTACGAGCGGACCGGCGGCATCGAACGGGCCGTCGCCGACAGCGCGCAACGCGCCTATGACACGCTGACGGCGGCCCAGCAGGCAGCGGCCCGCCAGGTGTTCATCCGGCTGACCGCCGTCGGCGCGGACAACGTGGACACCGCGCAGCGGGCCACGCGAGTGGAGCTGACCGATGGCATCAGCGCCGCGCAGGCGAGCGACGTGGCGGCGGTCCTGGAAGGGTTCGCCGCCGAGCGGCTGCTCACCCTTGCCGCCGACAGCGTGGAGATAAGCCACGAGGTGCTGCTCACCGCCTGGCCGCTGCTGCGCGACAACTGGCTGGGGGAGAGCCATGCCGACCGCGTCGTCCGGACCCGCCTGCGGAACGCGGCGGCCGAATGGGAGCTTCACTCCCGGGATCCCTCCTACCTCTACGGCGGCACCCTGCTCGAAGCCGCCACCGAGACGGTCGCCAGGATCGACGCCGATCCCGGGCGTAACCCGCCGCTCAGCCAGGCCGAGCGGGACTTCCTGCGGGCCGGCGACCGCTCCCGCCTCGCTCAGGCCCGCCGCCGCCGCGCGGTCCTGGCCGGTCTGCTCACGCTGGCCCTCGCCGCCGTGGCCGGGGGCGGCGTCGCGCTGGTCAACGCGGCGAACGCCAACCGGCAGACGGCCATCGCCGTCCGCCAGCACGCCATCGCGCTGTCCCGCCAGCTCGCCGCCCAGGCGGTGTCCGCCGACCCCACCGACGTGGTCACCGCACGACGGCTGGCGGCGGCGGCCTGGCACGTGTACCCGACGAGCGAGGCCGGCTCGGCCATGGTGACGCTGCTGGCCGAGCAGCAGCAGTGGGGGATGCTGCCCGCCTCCACAACCCCGGTGTCCCAGGTGGCGTTCAGCGCGGACGGGAAGCTGCTGGCGAGCAGCGACGACGCCGGAACCGTACGGATATGGGATGTGGCGACGTCCCGTCCCGTCGGCCGACCGTTGCCCACCACCTCGCGGCCGGACGCCCACCCCTACTCGCTGGGGATCGCCTTCAGCCCCGACGGCAGGCTGCTCGCCGCCGCCGGCCACGACCGCAGGCTGTGGATCTGGAACGCGGCCGACGGCAAGCCCGTCGGGGTCCCGCTCCGGCCGGACGACCAGCGCGCAGATATCGCGCCGGATGTGGTGGCGTTCAGCCCGGACGGAAAACTGCTGGCCGCCGGCTGCAACGACGGGACGGTCCGCCTGTGGGACCTGACGGCCGGCCACCCGGTCGGCCCGCCGGTGCGGCGGTTCGCCGGCCCCTACAGCGCCGTGACCACCATCGCGTTCAGCCCGGACGGTACGGCACTGGCGGCCGGCAGCGATGGCCAGGTGCGGCTTTGGAGCACGACCACGGGCAGGCTCCTCGGCGCACCCCTCCAGGTCCAGCCCTCCGGTTCCAGCGGCTCCGTCAACACGGTGGCGTTCAGCCCGGACGGCAAGCTGATGGCCACGTACGCCACATCGGGCCTGGTGCGGTTGTGGAACCCGGCGACGGGCCGGCTCGTCAGGCAGTTCCTGTCCGGTGCCCCGTCCAACTCCGCCGAGGGGATGGCGTTCAGCCCCGACGGCCGGCTGCTGGCGGTCGCCGACGGCAATGCTCGCCTGGTCCGGCTGTGGAATCCCGCCACCGGCCGGCAGACCGGCGAGACCCTCGCGGTCAACTCCACCGTCTCCTGGTACGTCAACGGGCTGGCGTTCAGCCCGCGGGGCCACGTACTGGCCGGCGCCGCCGGCGACGGCACGGTCCGGCTGTGGGACCTGGACGCCCGCCGCTTCGTCGGCCAGCCGCTGCGCGCCGGGACCGTGAACACCTTCTCGGTCATCTACGATCTGGCGTTCCGCGGGCAAGGTGACCTGCTCGCCGCCATCAGCAGCGATGGCCTGGTCCGGCTGTGGGATCCCGCCACCGGCCGGCAGACCGGGAAGCCGCTCCAGGCCGGCGAAACGTCGCTCGGAGGCTCGCTGGCGATCAGCCCGGACGGCACCCGGCTCGCCACCGCCGGCATCTCCCCGAGCGTCGAATACCGGCAGCTGGTCCGGGTGTGGAACCCCGTCACCGGGCGCCCCGCCGGACCGTGGCTGCAGCCGGCCGGCACGACCGACGCGCTCAGCGCGGTGGCCTTCAGCCCGGACGGCGACCTGCTGGCCGCCGCGGGCGACTCCCCGATGATCACCCTGTGGGACCGGTCCGGCCGGCGCCGCGTCATCAGCACCGGGGGCGACAAGGACCCCCACCCGTTCCGGCTCGCGTTCAGCCCGGACGGGACCCTCCTGGCAGGCGGTCTCGGCAACGTGCTGCGCATGTGGAACCCCGTCACCGGCCGGCCCGCCGGCGTGCCGGTCCGGGTGAGCGGCGACACAGGGGTGACCATCTACGCGATCGCGTTCAGCCCGGACGGCAAAGTGGTGGCCACCGCCGACGGCGCGGGCACCGTGCAGCTGTGGAACCCGCTCACCGGCCACCGCGTCGGGCGGCCTCTGCCGCACTCGGCCGAGATCAGCCGACTCGCGTTCAGCCCGGACGGCAGCCTGCTGGCCGGCGTGGGCATCGACGGGACCCTGCGGCTGTGGGACCCGGCGACCGGTCGGTTGGTCAGCGAGCCGTTCCGCGCCGCCGACCTGGCCGAGAAACTGCGGGCCATCGCCTTCAGCCCGGACGGCGCGGAAGTGGCCACCGCGGGCAACGACGGGGCGATACGGCGCTGGCGTGTCTGGCCGCTCGCCCACCCCTACGAGGCGCTCTGCACCACCACGGGCGCCCCCACCAGCCGAGAATGGGCGAAGTACGCCCCCGGTGAACCGCAGCCCGCGGTCTGCTGACGCATCCGGGCACGCCCTGTACCAGCTGCGATCAGGCTTCGGTCAGTCACAAATAGCTCATAAAGCGCGGTCGTAACGTCGGCGGGTCGCGGGCGTATGACCGGGTGTGCGGTATGCGCGGAGGGGCGGTCACGCGACCTGGTCTCCGGGCGCGGCAGCGCGACCGGTCGGATCCGGCGGTCCCGCCGCACCAGCCTGGCCGAGCCGGCCAGCGGCATCACCCGCACCAGCGGGCTCGATGCGTGAACCGAGAGGAAATCGATGGAACCGGTTACGTTGATCGTGACGGCTCTCGCGGCCGGAGCGAGTTCCGGGGTGATCGAGGGACTGGCCGGCACCGTCAAAGAGAGCGTGAACGCCGCCTTCGCGAAGCTGCTCGATCTGGCGCGGCGCCGGTTCGAGGGAAACGCCGGCGCCGAGGTGATCCTGTCCGAGCACCAGAACGACCCGGCCGCCTACGAGGCGCCACTCGCCAAGAAGCTGGCCGCGGCAGGCGCGGCCGACGACGCCGAACTTCTCGCCGCCGCCACGGCCCTGATGGAGCTCCTGGACCGTTCGGGCGCGAGTTCTGGTAGGTACAACGTGAAGATCAACGACTCGAAGGGCGTTCAGGTCGGCGAGGGCAACACTCAGCACAACACGTTCTGAGCGTGGGTTCGCGAACGCCCACTCAACGGTCGCGCATGAGCAGCAGGGTGTCCAGGCCGCGTACCAGGCCGGTGTGGCCGGTCACCGCCCGGACGGCGAGCAGCGTGCCCGCGACGTACGGCGCCGGAGTTGACCCGGCGTCATGGCGGATGACCAGGCGCTCGTCCGGCAGCGCGAAGACGACCTCGGTCGAGACGACGAAGCTCGGCAGCCGCACCGAGTGCACCTGGGTGCCCGCCACGGTGGCGCCGCGCGCTTCGGCGTACCCGCTGGTCTCGCCGATGGGGACCTGCAGGGCAGGGGTGTTCACCTCGGCGAGCCGCTCGGCCAGCTCGCGGGCCGTTCCGCTCGGCGCGTCCGGCTTGCCGGCCTTGGCGTAGTCGATGATCTCCCGGTTGGGCAGGTAGCGGGCGGCGAGCAGGGCGGCGGCCTGCGCCATCGCGGCGGTGAGCGAGAAGTTCCCGGCCGCGGCGACGCCCACGCCCGCCTCCCGGGCCGCCGCGTCGATGCGGGCGAAGTCGTCCGCGCCCAGGCCGGACGTCCCGATGACCACCGACACCCCACGGCCGATCGCCGTCAGCACGTTGCCGAGCACCGCGTCGTGGGAGGTGTAGTCGACGAGCACGTCCACGCCGTCCAGCGCCTCGTCGACCCGGCCGGACACCGGGACGCCGTTCGCGGCGCCGCCCCAGACCTCTCCCAGGTCCTTACCGGCGGCTGACCGGCTGACCGCCGAACGCAACCGCAGATCATCGGAGGCCAGCACGGCCTCGGCGACTGGCCGTCCGGTCCACCCGGTCGCACCTGCCACACAGACGGAGAGCATGGACGTTTCCTCCGGTCGCTCTGGCTTCTTCGGTTCGATGCCGACGCCCGGCACGAGGAGACCAACGGTAACGGCATCCAGGCCCGCGCTTCCGTACGAACCCGCTCTCTGCACCGGCCCGAGCCCGTCCTGGCGTCCGAAGCGGTGCCGCAGGCCGACGAGGCCCCGCAGGTGACAGCCCTGAAAGGCATCTCTGCGGCGGTTTTCGCCTCCTATATCCCCTTTATCCAGTCGAGTGGCGAACGCGTTCATTCGTGCTTGGTTGAGCATTCATTCGCGTCTGTTGTACTTGCCGGCGGCGTCCGCACGACCACCGGCGTCACATCCTCAATTCCCGGAAGGGGAACCATGCGTCTGGGTATGAAGCGTCGGCTTCTGATGTCGCTGTCCCTCGCGGCCACCGTCATCGCCGGCACCTCGGCGATCGCCTCCGCGGCCGACGACCGGCACGACAACGGACACCCCTCGCGCGACAGCGCCACCGCGCAGCTCCTCACCAAGGTCGCCCGCGGCACCTCCTGGACGCAGAGCACGGCCCCGCTGAAGCTGAACTTCGAGACCTACCACCCGCAGGGCATGCTCCGGGTCGGCGACCGCTACTACATGTCCTCCGTCGAGATCATCAAGCCGACGACCCCGTGCAACCCGGCCTGCGACGGCTACGACCGCACCCCGGGCGAGGGCCTCGGCCACCTCTTCGAGTTCGACCAGGCGGGCAACCTGCTCCGCGACCTGAAGTTCAAGGACGGCGACGCCTACCACCCCGGTGGCATCGACTACGACGGCCGGTACCTGTGGATCCCGGTGGCCGAGTACCGCCCGAACAGCAAGGCGATCGTCTACAAGGTGGACCTGGCGAAGTTCCGCGCCACCGAGGTACTGCGCGTCGACGACCACATCGGCGGCGTCGTCCACGACCTCAAGAACGACCGCCTCGTCGGCATCAGCTGGGGCTCGCGCACCTTCTACACCTGGAACATGCAGGGCAAGCTCAAGGGGACTACGAAGAACCCCGAGCAGTTCACCGACTACCAGGACTGCGACTACCTCGCCGAGGGCAAGGCCGCCTGCACCGGCGTTGCCAGCTTGAACGTCGGCGGCCAGTCCTTCCAGCTCGGCGGCATCTCCCTGCTCGACCTCGACTCACTCACCGCGATCAACACCATCCCGATCACCGCCCTCAGCGCCGCCGGCAACTCCATCACCCGCAACCCCACCTGGCTAGAAGCCAACGGCAACGCCCTCACCCTCACCGCCGTCCCCGACGACAGCCAGTCCACCCTCCTCACCTACACCACCCCCGCCCTCTCCTAACGGCCCCACCGGGGTGGCCGCACTGCCGAGACTCGCAGTCCAACCCGGCCGTACGGCCTCCCAAGTGCCCCGCCCGCCTGCAGCCGCAACAGGCGGGCGGTTCCTTTTGCCCTCTTCCGTGGTTCCGAGAACTCGTTGTCACGCGTCGCGCTCGGCCAGCAGGGAGATCGTCTGCTTGTTCTTTCGGACGGTGCGGGCGGCCGGGATGCGAGCGGCGGTCGCAGCGGGCAGCTCGGTGGCCGATTGATCCCACGGCCAGAACTGGGCGGCGTCAAGTTCGTCGGCCTGCACCCGGATCCGGGCAGGCTCAGTGATGGTGCCGCCGTCGAAGATGAAGTTCATCATCGGCCGCGATCACCCATCGGGGGCACCCAGTCGACCACGAGCAACGCACCAGATCGAATCTGCAGGCCGAGTTCCTCTCCGATCTCGCGCGCGTAAGGGCGGCTCACCCTCGTCGGCCATTTCGCCGGGCACCGCCCAATAATCGCGGTAGTTGGGTTTGACCAGCAGAATGCGATCGGCGTCGTCGGTGGGCAGCATGCACGCGGAAACGTGAACCGTGGGCAGGCTCTCATACCACTCGGCAGGCGGCAGATAGATCTGGCTCACCTCATCCACGCTACCCGGTGCAGAATCAGCACGTCGGCCAGCAAGGTGATGCGAGCAGTGACATGTCGCGAGTGGATCCGTTTATACATCTTCAGTCGCTGTACCGCCAAGAGGCGCTTGATCGATGTGACCGGCCCTCGCGTGTGCCGCCACGATAAGGGCGGCAGTCGCATTTAGGGAAATATGCACATCCGCGCTGATCGGCGCAAGAACAGCGTTTAGACGCTTTCTAGCACTTCATCGATGTCTCCGAATCCCTTCTGGAGCTGCTGCACCGTGAGGAACTCTACATGCGGATCTAACAGTCTCTGAGGTTTTCCGGACTTGTGTGCCAACTCGCCTCTGGCGGTAGCCCACGCTTCCAATGTGCTTAGCCATTGCTCGTCAATATCTTCTTCCCGGACCCCAAGAGGCAAGAGTATGCGAAGAAGATTCTTCTCCTTGATTCCATTGTTTTGCATTATGACGTAGTTGAGGTAGTTCTTTCGCGCGGCGTCAACGCGCTGGGTGAGGTCAGGGGCCCTTCTTTGCTTTTCCTTGGCGGAGAGAATTGTTGTCTCCTTCCAGCCCAAATTGCTCTCGAATGCGACTAAAGATAGCAAGCTTGGTCGAATACTGCCGTCACTTAGCCATTCGCTGACGGCGCGTGCAACAATTTGCTGTGCCCGATCTTCGATAAATGCTTCGAACTCAGCGTGGGCTAGCAGGCGAAATGCCCTTGCGCATTCGTGCACCTGTACCGCGTATAAGCCCGTTGGATCGAACTCTTCCGGAAGAAGGTTGCTGCGTAGTTCTAGAATTCTGACCGAAAGAGTCTGAAAACGGGGAGATGGCATCAGTATCCCCTGAAGATTATTCTTTCGTCGCCACTCAGATACGGAATCCGGAGATTCTCGGTGCCTACGATAGAGGCTAGGACTTCGCCCCACCTCTGAAGCCGGTACTGAGTTGCGGGTATAGATTTCGTAGTGCTTTGTATCGCCTTAACAAATTCACCGTCTGTATCGCAGAGGTCTTGGAATGCATCTCTGATGTCGGAAGCCTGTGCTTGTGCGGCAGTTCTAATCGAGGGGGATGTAAAGTGATAGGTCATTACGTCGAACACGGCCCTATTGAAGCGGTTCTCGTAGTGATCCTTTTCCCAGCGGTGGAAGGCGTCGGAGCCGAAAATGGCTACCACGCAATCGATTGCGAGATCACACTGGCGCGCCCTGCCTTGAATGTCCTCATTTTCGGCCGACCATTTCTGGTTGAGCTTCTCCGTTGTCCCGTCGAGGAATTTCTTCAGGTCCCCGCGGTAATCTGGCAGATAATAGGAGAAGGAGAAATAGCGCAGAAGAATCTCGACGTCCCTCATGCGAAAGTCTGGCCCGCTGAGCTTAAGTGCTTTTTGGAGGGACGTGCTTCCGCTCGCATGGTCATCAAGAAAGTTCGTAAATTCGCCAGGATGCAGTGCTTGTCTTAGCTCTTGGGGAGACAAGCTTACGCTACCGGTGTTTAGTCGCAGAAAGACGAGATTTAGGAACTCCTCGTTTGGCCATGCTCGGACAACTACGGTGCGTATGGTTTGATTGAGAAAGGAATTTAGATCCTCCACTCGAGCGGCGTCATTCTCCATCTTTGCTAGAGTATGCCTGTTGAGGTCCGTGCGTACATCAAGACCCCGTAGGGTGAACTTACGAAATTCGTCTTTCGCATTTGACGCAAAGGATGATCCCTCTGCGAACTGTCGGAGCGCAAGAAGTCTTTGCTTTCCATCTAGAACAAGGAATGAACCACGACGTTTCTTGTCTTCGGCGAGCACTAGCTGAGGTATAGGAAGACCGAGGATCAGTGACTCTATAAATCGACTTTTTCGCTTGAGATCCCATGCGTCCCTACGCTGGAACCGTGGATTTAGTTGTATATTCCCCCGGCGTAGCTGACTCAGAATGGTCTCGGCTGTCCAGTCGGTGTCAGTAACCACTGCTTGAGAGACGGCATCTGGTGCCACGGGCTCCTCGTCGTCCTCGAGGTCTCCCCAGGGCATATCTTGCTGGGAGGTGTCACTTTCCATATCGTCATCATCCTGATCACGCATGCGGCTTAACCTTTCCCTGATCTTGGGGGAGTCTACCCCGTTGAGGGCACTTCGTCGCAAGGGTAACGGAATGAGATATTTAGCCGATCCACTAGATCGATGTCGCTTTGTCCGCATATGCCCGTCTTGTCGGCTACATATCGCTCCATGACGCTGCTGCGGAGAGATGGGACGACTCTCGGCAGAGTGGAGACCTCCTTGCGGCGCGCCGCGACTACTGCGCCTCCCCGTATCCACAAAGTAGAAGACCGCGGTGTTCTGAGTTGGTTCCAGAAGAATGAAAGAAGAAGAACGCGGCTGAGCTGAGTCATGGTGAATTCGCGAGAATGACTCTGGTGGGCGGACGGCGATGCTGACATGGCCGTGAGGTCCGCGGCGAGCGAGATGGTCCGGGTTCGGCGTAAATATCGTCGACATCAACATTTTGGGAGTCGACCCGCGTGTCGTGTTGCGGACACGGCCGAGGCTTACTCCTGTAGCGGACCTCTACCTGTCGGCATTCACTATGTGAGGTGAGAGGCACTCAGTCGTTCACGTGTATACCGTGGTTCGAAATATGTGATACCGCTCTTCAAGAAGAGTCTGGTCTGGGCGGTCAGAACGACGGCGAGGGAGGGTGATGCGGTGGCCATTCATCTCTTGAATTCCATGCTTGAGCATTGGCCCGTCGATCTCTTCGAGAATGTCGGTACGGACCTCAATGGCGTAGTCGGGTCGAATGCCTATGATATTTTGATCATACGCAGCATGGTGGATTTTGCACAGAGCTAAGCCGTTTGAGATCGCTGGTACACCGCGGACATGGCGGTCAGGGATGATGTGGGCTGCGTCCAAGAGTGAGCGATGTCGTAGACGGCATATGGTGCAGGCGGTCTCGTATGCCTGGATCACTCGTTGCCGAAACACAGGTTGGTGCAAACGCTGTTTCGTAATCCGTTCTGCATAGTGACGTTCTATCTGGCTCGCTGTTCCGTCAATCGCCAGGTGTCGCTGCGCGTCATCTAATGCGACGGCAACCTGAGACTTCTCGGGCTCCACTGCGATAATCCATACGGGGAAGAACGGCAGATAGATGCTCTGTTTGATGCCGTAAAACCACATCAACGGCACACTGAGCTCAAAGGCCAGCCGCAGTCCGACATTGGTGTAATGCCGCGGGTTGCCCTGAAACTTATAGCGCAGCAGGCCATCGGAGCCCACAGCATCGTCGTAAGGTGCGCGGGCCATGTCGGAGGTGTAGGTCGTTAGAATTGAAAGAGCCGCAGTCATGCCTTGCGGTTTTCGGATGCCGAGTTGATTGTCAATCAGGGGAAACGTTCGACCTTCAAACTGGAAGCCAAGCAACTCGTCGCGACGCACGATAGGGTCTTCGGGGGTGCAGCGCCGGCGAAGCCACGTCATTGCCGCCGCCCGCACCCGACTGTCAAGATCATCAGCCTGTGACGTGATCACGACACTATGTTCTATACCCTGATGGGGTGCCTCCGCCAGAGGGGCCTCATACGGTGCACGGCACCACCATCTATGTAGCTCAGCGGGCCCTACGCCCCGCTGGCATTAGCGATGAGATGGGAGCGGTCTGATCTTCCTGCTTGGCACCGGCCTGCCCGTTCGATCTGTGGCCACTGCCAGCGAACTTTGCCAGTCAGCTCGCCATCGACACCTTCACAAGCGCGACGAAGGAAATCCTGACGCCGTTGAAGTAGGACTCGCATGGTCATGTGGCTGCCATCGTGGTCTGCCCTGCGACGTCGTCTGCGGTCTGCCAGTCTTTGTTGATGCCGACCAAGTGGTCGCTGGTCAAAGGGATCGCCTGGTCGGCGGCGGAGCCGGGGTCATCCGCCTGCACTACGCATACGGGTGGGTCAAGGTCGCCGTGCGGTGGTCGAGTACGCAAGTCTAGACCTGCGTACTCATATGATCTTCGCTACAAATGCGTTCCACTCCTTGTGGCGCAAGATGAGGATGGGGCCGTCGGGGCATTTGGAATCGCGTATTGCGACGTGTGAGTCCGTTCGGGCGACCTCTACGCAGTTCTCTCCCTGGGCCGTGCTGTGGGTGCTCTTGCGCCAGTCGGCGCGCGAGAGGTCGATGTCCTGCCGGTTGATCATTCTTTGCTCCCGAATTCGGACTGGACCGATTGGATGAACCTGACAGACTCCGCTGGGCCAAGGGCGATTGCCCGGAGGTGGTCGAACATCAGCGTATATCGCGCTACTTCTTCCGTCTCCTCCAAATACAGGGCGGTGGCTGCGGTCTCCAGGTAGATGATCGGGGCGAAGAACTGCGGTGTCGGGAAGTCGAGGATGACGAACGGGCCGGACAGGCCGGGGTGGGCGCCGGCCTCGGTGGGGATGATCTGCATGGTGACTCGCGGGTGCTCGCTCATGTCGATGAGCCGTTGCAACTGTTCGCGCATCGTGTCGCTGTCGCCTACGGGGCGCCGGATGGCCACCTCGTCGAAGACGACCCACAGTGTCGGGCCGTCGCCGTCTTCCGCGAGCAACCGCTGTCGTGCGACGCGTGCCTCGGTGCGTCGTCTGACCTCCTTGGACTCCATGACGAGTGCGGTACGCATCACCGCGCGGGCGTACGCCTCGGTCTGGAGAAGTCCCGGAATGACCTGCGGTTCGAAGTTCCTGATCGTGGTGGCTTGAGCTTCCAGGTCGAGGTAGGAGCCGGTGAGGACGTCGCGGTACTCAGTCCACCAGCCCTTCTGTCGGCTGTGCCGAGCGAGTGCGAGGAGTGCCTCGCGACGTGCCCCGTTTACCTCGTAGAGGTCGAGGAGGTCTCGAAGGTCGCCGGTGCTGATCCCGGAGCGCGCGCTCTCGACTCGCCACACCTTCGTCGCGTGCCAGTCGAGTCGTTCGGCGACCTCTTCCCTGGAGAAGCCGGCTGCCTCCCGCAGGCGTTCCAACTCGGAGGCGAGCCTGCGATGCCGGATGGTGGGATTCGTTAGTTGGGGCATTTTGGACCCTTCTGCTGTTCGGGACGACTTGCCGTTTTCTGGAGGAGGGCGGCATGGACCGTGGCGAGAGCTCCTCACTCAAGATCGGTGTTATCTCGCAGAATTTTTGGGATTACGGTTGCACCGTAGTAATCGACCCGTCACTCTCGGTAGAGCTTGCCATCGAAGGTGCTGTTGGCGCAGGGAAACCGGAGATCTGGAGGTGCTGGGCGATGACCATGGACCAGGCGGGGGCTGTGGAGGGGCACGTCGCGGTGGGGGAGTTGGTCGGGGCGCCGAGTGGGTGGAGTCTGGTGCCGAATCCGGCGGTGGCGGGGGAGGCGTTGCGGGTGCGGTCGTTTCGGCGGGAGACGTTCCGGGCGACCGGCGATCAGGTTTCGCAGGCGCGGCAGGTCACGCAGCAGACGCTGCTCGATCACCCGGCCGCGGAGATCGCGGTGCTGCTGGTGTCCGAGCTGTCCTCGAACTCCGTCCGGTACAGCGGATCGTCCTTCTTCACCCTGGCCATCGTCCGGACGTTCACCGAGGACCTGCACATCAAGGTCATGGACGAGGGGAACAACGGCCTGCCGCGGCTGCTGCGGGACGACCAGGGCGCCGAGAGCGGCCGGGGCATGCGCCTGGTCGACGCGCTGGCCAAGCAGTGGGGCATCACCCGACGGCGCGGCGACGGCATGGCCGTGTGGTTCGACGTGGACGAGAAGCTGCCCGAGACGTGGGTCGACCTGCTGCTCGTCGGCGAGAGCTGAACGGAGACGGCCGGATGTGTCACCTCACCGATCGCGAGCGCCAGGCGCTCCGCCTGGCCGCCGAGCTGCGCGGGCGTATGCAGGAGTGGCTCGGCCGCCGGGGGATCGCCGCGTCCCCGGTCGTCTCGCCGTTCATCGATCCGGCCGGAGAGGCGAGCGTCCTGATCAGGATGAACGCGCACGCGGCGCTGGCGATGATCGTCGGGTTCGAGGAGCAGCGCCGAGGGGACGCCGGGATGCGTGACGCCCGCATCTGGCCGCCGGAAGCGTAAGCCGGTGGGGCGTCTCATGCGCTCGGCCACAACTGGGTCGCCGTAGATCGTTTGCGCCCGTCCGCGTCGTCAGTCGTGAACTCTCGCAGCGTGAGGTGTCCGCGAGCGATGGCGATCGGGTGCATGGGCGGGAGGTTTTCGGCCTTGCGGCAGGGCGGTGCCGGCGGAGAGTTGACCGTACGCCTCGATCTCCTGCTGCAGTCGCCGAGCCGTCGGTGCGATCACCGGTTGGGGAGCGCGGAGTGCGGTATGGATGCGTTGCACGCTCCTCACCGCCGATGCCTTCCTCGGCCGGCTCAGATGATCAGGATGCTCCCTCAGTGACGACATCGCTTGACCCGGCCGGAGACGCGAGCGTTCTATCTCCCGAGGCTGGGGCTCGCTGAGCGTACTGTGATGACAAAACCGGCACATGGACCATCACTGGATATGGCAGAAACACGCCGCGGTGACGTCATCGTCCATGTATAGATGGATCATGACCGCGCGCTATGACGGCCATGCGGAGTGGTACGACGACTTCAATGCGCCTTTCGCCGCTGACAACGTCGCTTTCATCGTCGAGCTCCTCGGTGCCGGGGAAGGCTTGTGCCTTGACATCGGTTGCGGCACCGGCCTGTACCTTGACGCCATCCGGTCCACCGGCCGGACCGTCATCGGCCTCGATCGCTCGACCGACCAACTGCATATCGCCCGCCGCAGGGATCGCGCTCCACTCCTCCAGGGCGATGCGACCATGCTTCCGTTCGCTGCGAACAGCTTCCACACCGTCGCCACACTGTGGGTCTCCACCGACATCGGTGACTTCGCCAGGCTGATGAAGGAGGCGGCTCGTGTGCTGCGTCCTGGGGGTCTGCTGCTGTTCCAGGGGGTGCACCCCTGTTTCAACGGCCCGCACATCGAGCGCCGCCCGGATGACGCGCTGCTCATCCATCCCACCTACCGGACCGCGGGATGGCACAGGCGCGGCCCGTGGTGGCCCACGGGTGGAGTTCGGGACCGGGTGGGGATGAGCCACGTACCACTTGCCGACCTGATCAACGCATTCATCAATGCTGGACTGAACATCAAGCAGGTCTTCGAGCTCGGCGAGCGGCCCATCCCTTCAGTGCTGGCGGTCACGGCCACCGCGTGATCTTCAGGGCCGCCACGCCTGACTGATCACGCCGACATTGACCTGAACGAAACCAGCCTGGTCATCGGCTCCGCGGCGCAGTGCAGACGTCCTGCGACGCCTGCCGGCCGTGCTCGACCCTCGGCACTTTCAAGGAGCGCTAAACGGTCCGGTCAGCACCCGGACCTGGTCGGCTGGAGGGGCGATCACGGTCGTAGCATCCCAATCGGAGAAAGTGATCTCCATCGGGGTCTTCGCGTTCAGTCGTTGCCGTACCGGCCGCCCCTGGTCATCGAGCCAGAGCTCGTACGTGGCGCGCGCGCCGAACTCCTTGAGCAACTGGTCGCGGAGCCGCTTCTGCGCCGCCTTGTCGCCGGCCCGAACCTTGGCGTACTCGTCTGCGGTGTCCTGCTCCCACGGCAGCGGGTCGTACACCTCGAGGAACGCATCGAGATCCATTTCGTTGAGCGCCTTCCGCATGTCGATGGTGACCGTGTAATGGTCGAGCCCGCCATCGGATGCCGGGCCGCTCGCTCGTCCTGTCGCCGCCAGCAGTGCGTGCACCCGGTGGCTGTTCACCAGGGTGATGGCCTGGTTAGTGAGCAAGTCGATACCCAGCAGGTTGTACGGCTCGTGCTCTTTGGTGATCTTGTCCCAGGGCTTGCCCGGCGCCACCTCCTCCCCGAGCATCTGCGTGTACCCGGTACCGCCCGTCTGGATGAGCCGTCCGCGGAAGCCCTCGCCCAGGTCGGCGGAGACGTCCTGGTCCTGCCCCCTGATGACCACGGTGGCGCTCTGGACGCCCTTCGTCGCCACCCGCCTGACGTCGTGGTGGGCCTGCAGATACGTCTCGACGTATCCAGCGATCTCAGGAGCGGTCTTCGGCCCCGTGCCACAACCCGCCACCAGCACCGCCAAGACGGCGATCAGCACGTATGTCCGCACGCCGGGAATGCTCGCACAGCCCCGTGCAGAAGCCTCTGGCACCGACGTGCAGATCCCGTGCAGAAAGGTCATCGGTCATGTTCGGCCGGCCGGATGCGAGGTCATGAGGCTTCGGCAGGCGCAGCGCCGGTGGGGGGCGCTGGTCGATACTCGGATGACCGGTGAGGGGGTCTTGCGCGAGAATGCGGCGCATGTCTCAGGCGAAACTGCGCACCGCCCGCATTGAGCTTGTTCCGCTGTCCGACGAACACCTCGAAGACGAGATCGCGCTCGACGCCGACCCCGAGGTCATGCGGTACCTCGGCAACGGCCGTGCTCGTAGCCGTGAGGAGGTCGAGGTTCTCCATGGGCAGCGGCTCGCGGCCGCGGACCGCGTCGCGGGACTGGGTTTCTGGGCCGGGTTCGTCGACGGGCGGTTCGTCGGCTGGTGGATCCTGCAGCCGCCGGAGCGCGTCGATCAAGGGCCGGTCGAAGGGCAGGCCGAGCTTGGCTACCGGCTCCTGCGTCGCTACTGGCGCCAGGGATTGGCCAGCGAGGGAGCCCGCGAGCTCATCCGACACGGGTTCGAAGATCTCCGGCTGCGTCGCATCTTCGCCGAGACCATGGTGGTCAACACCGCCTCCCGCGCGACCATGACCGCACTCGGCATGGAGCATGTCCGTACGTTCCACATGGAGTGGGACGAGCCGATCCCCGGCAGCGATCTTGGTGAGGTCGAGTACGCGATCACCCGAGAGCGGTGGCTCGCTCGCCAGGCGGCCGAAGCTTGACCAGAGTGCTTGCGCCGATGAGCCAGGGCACGGCGGTAGGGGAACGCGACCCAGCGTGAGCGAGAGTCCTGCTGGAGGGCAGGACTCGGCAAGCCGCAGACAGAAGCCTTCTGAAATGGCGCCCAGCCGCAGTGGGGGTTCAGGCGATCAGTAGGCGGAGGCCGAGTTCTGCCTCTTCGAGGTTGAGGAGGGCTTGGTTGCGTTCGGGCCAGCGGCCGGAGGTGAGGTCGGCGCGGAGGTTGCGTACCGCGCGCTGTTCGGCGTCCGGGCCGACTGTGGTCCAGACCGACATTCCGCGGCGGACGTTCTCGTCCAGGTATGCCTCCGGCCGGCGCCAGTAGGCCTCGAAGAAGCCGTCGGCGCAGTCCCACGGGATGGGCACCGGTTCGATCCGGGCCCCGATCGCATCGGCCAGCTCGGTTATCGAAGGCCGGCCGACGAGGAGGTTCGCGACCTCGGGCAGGTAGTCGCGGGTGAGCCAGAACCGGTGAAGCCATCCGGTGTCACTGGTGTCGTGCGTGAACACCACCACGCGGCGAGCGACCCGCCGCATCTCGCGCAGGCCGGCGATCGGGTCCTGCCAGTGGTGGATGGAGGCGACGGCCATCGCGGCGTCGAACGACTGGTCGTCGAACGGCAGGTTCTCGGCGGATCCGACCAGGCACGGCGCCGCGTCCGCAGGGCGCTGCGAACGCATGAGCGCCGACGGTTCCACCGCGAGGACGTGGCGGTCGGGGGGCTCGTAGGACCCGGTGCCGGCCCCGACGTTCAGGATGGTCCGGGCATCGCCGAGCGCGGCCCAGATCTGTGCGGCGATGCGCGGTTCGGTGCGTCGTGTCGCGGTGTAGGTGGCTCCGATGGTGTCGTACAGCTGCGCGCTGGACATTGACGCCGCCTTCCTGGCTGTCACCCTCGCCGGCTCCGCGTCGTCCCGGTGGCCTGGGGGCGTGTCCCTGCCCGGGAGGTCGCTTGATCGCTGTTTCACCCTACTGATGGAACGGGGACTTGAGCATGCGACCAGGGGGTCGGCTGTGAGAGGAGCGGTGCTGCCCGCGGAAGCCCGACCTCTCATCGAGTCGTTCGGCTCACGTCGGGGGCGTGTTCGTTAGGTGCCTCATCGCCGCCAGGGTCTGGTCGATGGTGGCCGGGAGGTCGGGGTCGCCGTGCTGGTCGAGCCAGCGGGTCACCGCTATCCGGAGCGTGGTCACGGCGATCTCGGCCGCCAGCCGGGCGGTCAGGTCGTCGACCCCGCGGTCGCGGAAGCCCTGCTCCAGGGCCTGCGACATCAGCGAGAACTTGCGCAGCTCGCGCTCGTGGAGGGCGGGTTCGGCGTCGATCGCGGCCCGTCGGCGTAGCAGGTAGTCGAGGCTGCGGCCCTCGAAGATCTCGGCCGCGGCGGGGGCCAGGCCCTCGGTGATCAGTTCCATCGGGCCGAGCGACGGCGGGGCCTCGGCCATGAGGCGGGCCACCTGCTCGGGCACCATCTCCTCGCCGGCGAACAGCACCTCACGCTTGTCGGCGAAGTGCCGGAAGAACGTACGGGTCGTGAGCCCGGCCCTCGCCGTGATCTGCGGCACGGTCGTCTCGGTGAAGCCCTGCTCGAGGAAGAGATCGAGCGCGGCCTGTTCGAGCCGTTCTCGCGCACCCGGCTGCCATCGACCCATGTGGCACATTCTAGTGATGACACGTCATGTCGTGCCATGCGATAGTGATGACACGAAGTGACATGACTGTTGGAGGCGAACATGACGGGTGAGATCTGGGTGCTCGGCGCGACGGGACGGGTCGGCCGGGAAGCCGTGGAGCGTCTGCGGCGGGCGGGCGCCGAGGTGGTGGTGGCCGGCCGCGATAGGGAGCGGCTGACCCAGGTGTGTCCGGACGTCCGGGCGGTGACCGGCTCGCTCGACGAGGTCTGCGCGCGGCTGGCCACCGAGGCGCCGGCCGTCGTGATCAACACGGTGGGCCCGTTCGCGGTCACGGCGCCGCAGGTCGCGCGGGCCTGTCCGCCAGGCACCCACTACGTCGACGTCGCCGCCGAGCTGAGCGCGTTCCAACTGCTCCACGGCATGGACCGGGAGGCGGCGGCGACCGGTCGCACGCTGGTCTCCGGGGCGGGCTTCGGCGTGCTCGCGACCGAGAGCATCCTGCTGCATCTGCTGGCGGCCGAGGAGAAGCCGTCGCGGGTACGCATCGACGCCGTCGCGTCGGTCGCGATCGAACCCGGCGCCCTCGGCGAAGCTCTGGCCGCCACCATCGTGCACGGGTTGCTCGACGGCGGCCACGAGGTGCGGCAGGGCCGGTTGGTACGCGCCCGGGCCGGCGGTGCCGCCGAGCGGCTGACCACCCCCGACGGGGATGTGGTCACCACCGCGTCCCTGGGGGGCGGCGAGCTCTTCGCGGCCTGGCGGGCCAGTGGCGCCCCGTCGGTGATCGGCGCCTCGGCTCTCGTCCCGGCCAACCCGGCCGTCCGGGCGGCTCTGCCGGTGATCAGTGGCGTGCTGCGGTTCCCCGGCGTGGCGGGCTTCGTCACTCGGCGGCTCGCCGGCATCACCACGACCACGGCCAAGGAGCGCCCGCGCCGATTCTCCTGGGCCCGAGCCCGAGTCGAATGGCCGTCCGGTCGCGTGCGTGAGGGCTGGCTGCGCACCGGCGAAGGCATGACGTTCACGGTCGGCGCCGTCACCGAGGTGGCCCAGCGCCTGGCCAAGGGCGAGGGCCGGCCCGGCGCGTTCACCCCGGCCAGGCTCTTCGGACCCGAGGTGGCGCTGGCCGCCGGCGGCGAGTTCGTGATCACGGACTGAGAACTCCCGCCGAACCTGGCGAAACAGGTCCCCTGGAAGCCGGCCGGCGAGCTCGACCCGACCGGTCGCGTCACGTGGTCGTCGGCGGTGCCTGTGAGGCCGCGCCGAGATGCCTCGGAGGCCGTGCCGAGCTGATCGACGTCTGCGTCCGCTCGTCGTGGCCGCGCAGGAACAGGCCGTGCGGGTACACGTCGGTCTTGACAGGCAGCCGTCTGGCTGCCTAAGTTAAAGGCAGCCGAAAGGCTGCATATCAGGCGGCGACCGGGGTACGAGGGCGGGCATGGACGAGGTATTCAAGGCGCTGGCCGATCCGAGCCGGCGCGCGCTGCTCGACTCGCTCAACGCCCGCAACGGGCAGACGCTGCGCGAACTGTGCGCCGGGCTCGACATGGCCAGGCAGTCCGTCAGCAAGCACCTCGCGGTGCTGGAGGAGGCCGGGCTCGTCGCCACCGTGCGGCGGGGCCGGGAGAAGCTGCACTACCTCAACGCCGCGCCCGTGCACGAGATCGCCCACCGGTGGATCAGCCGCTACGACCAGGCCAGGGTGCAAGCCCTGGCAGACCTGAAACTCGCCCTGGAGGAGACCTCGATGGACGCGCCGAACTTCGTCTACACCACCTACATCCGCACCACCCCGCAGAAGCTCTGGCAGGCGCTGACCGACCCCGCCTTCACCCGCCGCTACTGGGCCACGGAGTTCATCACGGACTGGTCCGTCGGCTCGCCGATGACCTGGGACAACCACGGGGTGATGATCAGCGACCCGGAGCAGGTCGTGCTGGAGGCCGCCCCCTACAGTCGGCTCTCCTACACCTGGCACGCCATCACCCCGGAGCTCGCCAAGCGCTTCGGCTGGGACGACGAGATGGTCGCCCGGCTGTCCGGCGAGGCCCGCTCGAAGGTCACCTTCACGATCGACGAGGAGGCCGCGCAGGTGGTGAAGCTCACCGTCGTACACGACGGGTTCGAACCCGCGTCGAGCCTGGCCGAGATGGTGAGCCACGGCTGGCCGAACGTGGTGGCGAGCATGAAGACGCTGCTGGAGACCGGCGAACCGTTGCCGTCCGACGGGTGACCTCCCGATGTGAGGCGTCCTGAACCGGCCGTCACCGCCACGACTGGTGCGCTCAGGCGGGTCGCTGGGCGGGCGGCGTCCAGTGCTCGCTCACCCAGGCGTCCAAGGTGGTCAGATTCCGGTGCCGGGCGCGCAGTGACGGCAGGTCGGCCTTGAAGCCGGTGGTGTTGAACCAGTCGAACATGTTGGCAAGTTCCGCACTGAAGGCACGTACCTGCTCGATGGGCTGGGAGTGGAATCTCACGGACGTGCCGGCTGCACGCGCGAAGACTTCGGCCATTTGCGGGCCGGTCAACTCGTCCCCGGCGATCTCGATGCCGCGTCCTATGAACTCCGCGGGGGCGTCGAAAGCATCCGCCGCGATGACGCCGATGTCTTCGGGCGTGATCATCTGCAGCTTCGTCTGCGGGGACAACGCCAAGGTGAGCACGAGTTCACCGTCCGCCCACCGAGGGCCCAGGTCTTTGAAGTTGCTCATGAAGAAGGGAGACCGCAGGATCGTCGCGGGCAGGCCGAGTTCGGTGAGGTGTTCCTCCACCGCTCTCTTGCTCTCGAAATGCCGCACCTTGCTGGGACGGTCGGCGCCACCGACGGAGCCGTAGACGAAGTGCCTGACTCCCGCTCGGGTGGCGGCGTCGGCGACGGCCTTGCCCTGACGGATCTCACCGGCCGTGCCGTCGGGCCCGGTGAAGGTCTGCACGCTGTAGAGGCCGTGCACGCCGCGCAGAGCCGCATCCAGCGAGGCCGGATCGTCCATGTCTCCGCGGACGAGAATCGCGCCGCTCTCCTTCAGCGCGACCGCCTCGGGCTTGTCCGGGTCACGGACCAGCGCATGCACCGTCCGACCTCGGGCCAGCAGTTCGCGCGCGGTAGCCCCGCCCTGCCGTCCGGTCGCTCCCGTGACGAGAATGATCTGGATGTCGGACATGCCATGCTCCTCAAGCCGCGGTGCTGGGCGTCGTGTCGGACACCCTTGTGCGCACAACACCTTGCTCCCTCAACCACGGTTGAGGTCCAGCGCATGAGACACGCATCTTCATCCAGAGGGCGCCACTTGCCCCGGGAGCGGTCGTGCCTGATCGTCCTATGCTTCTCCGCCTTCTTCCGGCGTCGGTTGCGGGGAGGCGGCGTCGGGGTGGGCGGCGATGAACTTCTCGAGGAGTTCGTCGGCGAGCTTGCCCCGGGCGGGGACGTCCAGGCCCTGCTCGCGCGCCCATTCGCGGACGTCGGTGAGGGTGTAGCCCTGCAGGCGGGGGGAGGTGTCGGCGGTCTTCTTCGCGCGGGTCGCCTGCTTCACCTCGCGGGAGCTCTCGAGGACCTGCTCGATGAACGCGAGAGCCTCGCTCAGCCGTTGCTGGTTGGCGTCGGACAGGTCGATGGCGAAGGTCCGGTTCAGCAGCGGGAACTCCCGTCTCGCCACGTCATCGCCCTCGGAGTGGTCGAGGTCGTCAACCAGTATCACCTTCTGCGCCACGTGCGGCCCTTTCCGGGTGGATCATCAGTTGTCTGTCTGAACCGTGGCATCATACTGGTGTTCGAGAAATGATCGTGCGATCGACTCGCCCGAAGGGGCGCACATGGCGGGCCGGTCGGACGTCGCCGGGTCGCCGGCAGGGTCCGCCGGCCTCGCGCGGCGGGGGTCGGTCACGGTGTGCTGATGGTGACGGAGGATCGGCCAGAGCCTCTCATCGCACCGACGGTTCAGACGTGGCCGCCTGCGCCGGGGTTCATCAGGTGTTCGACCAGTCTCCGGTAGTCGTCCTTCATCGGCAGGTCGGGTTCGACGTGGACGCGTCGCCGCCGGGTGGTGACGTCGACGTCGCGGATCGGGTCGTGCCCGTGGTGGTCGTAGGTCTCCCACCACATGCCGATGCCGCGGCGCTGCCAGGCGGGCAGTTCGTTGAAGTTGACGCCGTGCCTGAACAGCAGCTCGTTCTTGTCGGCGATGCTCGCCCGTTCCAGCAGCTTGGTGGCCTCGCGTTGGGAGCGGCCGTCCTTGCGCAGCGTCCAGTAGCACCAGCCGTTGAGCGCGCAGCGCGCGGCGTCGGCCTGCCGCCAGGACAGGTAGTCCACGACGTCCTCGACGCCGTTGCCCAGCCAGACGCGGCTGTCGAAGTGCACGGGCTCGCCGGCGGCGTGGGTGAAGGCCGCGGCGGCGACGGACGCGGACAACGACACCAGTTTCTCCACCTCGCGGCCGAACAGGTCGAAGGCCGGGGGAAGCACGACGGAGATCTCATCGCTCTCGGTGTACGCGTACCGTCCGCCGAACTCCTCCAGCAGGCTTCGCGCGGTCCCGGTCATGAGGGTGGAGAAGCGCTGGTCGAATGGCTTGTCGAAGCGCTGCTCGGTGTAGCGGGAGAAGCTGCGGCCGTCCACCCGGATGACGGTCCAGGCGCCCGGCAGCAGGGTCAGCGAGTGGAACCATTCCCGCGCTCGCATCCGTGCTTCCAGCTCGTTGCCGTTCACGGCTCTCCTTTGTCGTGAAGTCTTCGTCACAGGCGGAGGCGACGACGAAGATCTCATCGAATCCCGGCTGGGGGCGCCTCAGGAGTCCGAGGGTGGCATGGATGCCGACCTCGGGCATTCTGGTTTTCTCCCCTCGTACGGCATGCGCTCGAGTGAGATGGCCAGGCCGGGCGGGAACCGGTAGCCGACCACCAGAGCGCCGTCCACTCGGGGAGGACGTCGGTGGTCGCCGGTGTCCGCCGTGTCATCCCAGGCCCCGTCGTTCCCGCCGACGGCCCATGGTGGCGGAGGCGAGCAGGAGGCCGAGGGCCGTCACCAGTGCCAGGCCGAGCGCTTCGGGCAGCAGGCCAGGCGGTGGAGCCGCCAAGCCGAGCGGGTCGATCACCGTGACATCCCAGCCGGACGCGGCCACCGCGGCGCGGACCCGGTTCGCGTCGGCGGCGAGCCACCAGTCGGTGGCGGGAAGCGGCGGGCGTGCCGCGGCCAGGTTCCACGCCTGCAAGGACGGCAGGTCCACGAGGGCGCCGGCCTGGTCCAGGGGGATGCCGGGCATGCGCTCGACGATCCCGACGAGCTCAACCTGGACCCGCTGACGGCCCAGCGCGATGAAACCGGTGCGGCCCGTGGTGAGCTTCGCGGATGCGGCCAACTCGGGCGTGAGGACGATGGGCAGCGGCCGGTCTTCGGCGGTGCCCGCCGGTACGGGCCGCACGGCGGTCGCGGCGGCCTTCACCTTGAGCGAGAACAGCCCCGCGCCGCTCTCGGCGTGTTCCGACCAGCGCTGATCCGTCGGCAGGCTCACCTCTCGGCCGTCGGCGCGCAGGGTGGTCACGGTCAGCGCATGGGGGAAGTCGTCGATCGAGTCCCCCAGGAAACCGCGGACGGACAGCGGGTAGGCGATCTTCCCGTCCCGGCCGGCCAGGCCGGCGAGGTCCACATCCACCTTCGTGACACCCGAGCGCAGCGGTGCGACCGGCATGTCGTGCCAGACGCCGATGGCGTCGGAGATCACCACTCGCAGCTGCGGAGGGTCGGCGGGCGCCTTCACCTCGACGGTCAGCGTACGCGGGGCGCCGGGAAGCGGCATGGCGCCGATCTTCGGCCGACCGGTGGCCATCGCGGCCGCGATCTGCGTGACCGTTCGGTCCGACAGATCGGGCCGCAGGCGGAACACCTCGGGGAGGCGGGTGGCGTCGATGCCGAGCAGGGTGCTGTTGCGGAGGTCGACCTCGATCCGATCGCGGTGGCCGGGCACGGCCGCGGTGACGCCCGGAAGAGCGGCGAAAGCGGTCCCGCGGCCGAGGACGCCCGGCGTGCCTCCTGCCGGGGGGCCGGTCAGCCGTAGGTCGGCTCCGGCCTGGTGGGCGGCCTGATCCGCCCGCGACGTACGCCAGGTGCCGGCGGCGCCGAGCGCGGCCACGGCCACTGCGGCGGCGATCGCCGCGGAGAGCACCCGGATGCCCGGCCTCGGTACCTCGACGAGGAGCAATACGGCCGCGAGCAGCGCCATGGAGATCGCCGCCAGGAGCGCCCCCGTGTCGAAGGCGGCGGGCGGCCTCAGTCCCGAGGCCGGCCACCACGGAACCGCGCTCGCCGGCGAGAGCGGTAGGCGGGCCGCGAAGGGGGCCGCGATCACGCAGCCCGCGACCACCGCCGCCGTGCCCGGCGACCAGTTCGCCCCCTTGGGCCGAGGTAGGAGCAGCAACGTCAGAGCCAGGACCGCCGCCAGCCCCAGGACCGTCCAGCGGGCCGACGACGAAGCGGCCTCCAGTCGCGCCAGCGTGGCGGGCAGGGCGCTGAGAGACGTGCATACCGGGCACCCGTTCGCCTTGAACCGCTCCCGCAGGTCCCCCAGCCGGGCGACCGCCTCGCGCATGTGCCCGACCGTCATGCCGCGCAGATCCGGCGTGACGGTCCAGGTGGCGTTGACCGTCGTCGCGAAGTGGTCGAGGAAGGTGGCCTGGTCCACCATGAGCGGGCCGTAGGTCGAGTAGCCGTTCCGCTCGACGCCGCGACCGAACATCAGGTCGCCGTCCCAGCGAGGGCCGAGCGGGTCGTTCGGTACGAAGACTCCGGTGATCTTGACCTGTACCGGTTCGCCGTCGATGCGACCGATCGTGGTGAATGCATTCCCGGCCTCAAGGCCGCTGTTCGAGGCGGCGGCCTGTGAGATCGCCGCCTCGACCGGCTCGGTACGCGACCGCGGCCACGAACCCGAGATCAGCCGGGCATGCCGCTGAAACCCGTCGAAGCTGTCGAACCTGAGCCGCTCCGGCCGTCGGAACCGCACCTTCTCCTGGCCCGGCATCGCGTAGCCGTCCGAGCGGAGCAAGGTGGTCACCTCGACGGGCGCGCCGCCGAACGTCACGGCCGTCTGCTCCCGCACGACCCGGTCGTACGTGGCGAAGTTCGCTGCGTTGATCACCCCGGCGACCGTGACGCCGACGGCCTGCGGCGGAGTCGTCTCCACGGCATGGCGCACTCCCGCGTCGCCCAGGGAGAAGGCGCATATCCCCAGCCCGGCGAATGCCGTGGTGACGAACATGAGAAACAGGGCCAGTCTCAACGTGGCCGGCTTGTTCTCGTCGCCTGCCTGAATTCCCATGACGAGCCCTTTAGCTGTCGATATCCCCCGTGATCACCTCGGCAATCATGCTGAGGACTCCGAGGCGGAGTCAAGCGGTTGGGAGGGTGATTCGTGGGGTGATGTCCGGGATCGCGTATCGTGATCGACTGGTCACCGACCGATGGATCTGCGTCTTCCATGCCGTGGTCACCGGCTGGATCAGGCCCATCGGACGTCGGATGAGTCGCTCGGGCGCGGTTCGCGGCCAACTCGCCCCGCCATGCCGCCGCACCCATGCCCGCCGGCCGGCAGTAACGCGACAATTCTCACGCTCACCCGACGCGGTGCGGGTATTCACTCGCGAACTACCCCGCACAGGGTTTGTTGACGGCACGACGCGGATATGGTCGATTTCGGGGTGGGCATACCGCCTGCCGAGCTGTTTCGGCAGGCGCTGTGCGGTTTCGGCTATGAGTAGTGAAAAGGGTGATCGAGGGGTCCGCCGAAGCATTGTCCGGTGGAACGGGAGAAACAGCGGCGGTCCACCCGGACGACGGCCACGCGCCCGGCGGCAGGGTCCGCGAGTGGAACCATTCCCGGGCTCGCATCCGTGCTTCCGGCTCGTCGCCGTTCAGGGCTCTTGCCTATTGTGAGACCTCTGTCGTGAACCCTCCGTCCCCGTCGAAGCCGACCTCGAAGATCTGGTCGAACCCGTCGGCCGGCCGGGGGCGCCTCAGGCGTTTGAGCGTGGCATAGATGCCGACCTCCGGCACCCGGGTCTTTCCCGGCCGTACGGCGTTGCGTTCGAGCGAGCCGGCGACGTCGGGCGGGAACCAGTAGCCGACCACCGGGGCGTCGTTCGCCCTGGCGATGTCGATGAGCGGACGCCATTCGTCGGGCGAGGGATTGGTGTTGTCCACCGCGACGTTCCTGCCCTCGGCCAGCGCCTCCTGGACCATCCGGAGCTGGCGCCGCTGCCGTTTCCGGGCGTTCGGAAAGGCGTCCTTGCTCACATGGACATGCGTTCGCGCCAGCGACTGCCGGTAGAAGGTGGTCTTGCCGGACCCCTGCAGCCCCACGAGAATCGCCATCGCTGCGTCGCCCACCCGGCAATTCCACCATGGACCGTCGAATGACAGCCGGGGCAGAGGCCCTTTTCGCGGGCGCTGAGGTTCTCGCGCGGTGACGGGTTCTGGGTCGTCGACCTCGCGGCGACCAAGTAGGACGCCCCGCGCTCCATCTCAGTGCCTCTCAGGTCAGGTGGAGGTGGATCATGGGGAGGGTGTCGACGGGGGCGCCGGTGGCGCGTTCGATGGTGGCGCGGAGGTTGGCCCATGCCTTGGGGTGGACGCGGGCGTAGCGGCGGAGGGCCGCGTCGGCGTCCGCGCGGGACAGGGGGGCCGCGATGGCGGGAGCGCTGCGGCGCAGGCCGCAGGAGACCCTGACGTGCGGGTCGGCCAGCACGTTGCGGTACCACTGGGCCCGCTCGCCGAAGCCCGAGACGATCACGTACTCGTCCCTGGCCGGGTGCTCGACCACCTCCAGGACGGCGAACCTGCGGGCGCCGGTGGTGCGGCCGATGTGCTCCAGCATCAGCAGGCGCGAGCCGAACAGGATCCCCAGGCCGGCCCGGTAGAGCCAGATGGGCGCGCGCACCAGGCGGCGGGTGCGCAGTACACGTGCTCCGATCGCGGTCATGATGCCCGTTGTGTTCACGCCTACCGGCTTACCACCGATCATGCCCGTGCGCAGCTCGGGCGATGAGGCGGCTACATGTGTGCTCCCACCGAGAATGCGACTGGTAGTAGCCTTGGTGGTATGAGCGATGGTGGAACAAAAAAGTTCAGTGTCACGATCCCTGAGGAACTCGCCGCCACCGTGCAGGCGCGGATCGGGAAAGGAAGTTTCTCGGCCTATGTGTCCGAGGCGTTGGCACGGCAGATCGAGCGGGACAATCTGCGTGAGCTGGTCAGCGCGGCCGAGTCCCAGCACGGCCCTGTCGAGCGTTCCGCGGTCGAGGCCAAGCGCGCGCTTCTGCGGGATGACGCCCACGAGCACGTCTCTGGCAATTCGTCGGCCGCCTGATGCCGGGATCCTTGGTCCTCGACTGCGAGGGCCTGTCCAAGGCGGTACTTCAAACGCCTGAACTGACCGAGTGGCTGGCGGCGGCGGAGGAGGAGGACGTCCGGGTCGTCGTCAGCGCGGCCACTCTTGTCGAGGTCTCCCATCCGAAGATCAACCGGGCCCGTTACGAATGGACGCTGTCCCGTCTGGTCGTCGAGCCCGTGACGAGGGAAGTCGCTCGAGACGGCGCGGCGCTTCTCGCCGCGGCCGGGCTACACGGGCACAAGTACGCTATCGACGCCATGGTCTGCGCCACGGCTCTTCACCTTCCGCGTCCGGTGACGGTTCTGACCTCCGATGTCGAAGACATCATTAAGCTCAGCCAGCGCCGGCTGCGAGCCGTGAAGGTTTGAGGTACGTCGTCCCACGAGGTACCAGGCAGGGAAGCCTGAGCCGGCCGGGGGAGTGGGTGGAGGGCCCCGGCCGGCGTTCTGGCCGTATGAGCGGTCAGGTCTGTCTTGGATCTCTTGGCGTTGACGTACTTGGTGAGTTCCTGCTCGCGGCCCGGCCGGACTCGCCGTGGTTCGGCGACACCCACCCCCTCGATGGCCGCGCGGAACTCACCCGGATGAGCTCCGCGCGGAGGTCCGTCTTCAAAGTCAGGAGACGGGGGAGGCCGCGACCGGGCCGGCCCAGTGGTCGGAGCCGGTCGGCCATGTCCGCGACGGCGTCCGCCGGCTGAGCAGGCTCTCCTCAGGCGTGCCCACGGCGCAGCGGGCGCCGCGCGGCGGCACCTTCAGCGAGATCAGGTACGCGTCGAAGATGTCGTCCTGGCACTTGTCCTTGCCGTAGATGCGGTGCCCCCAGCCCTCGTACGTGAGCAGCACCGCCTTGGGCCCGAGCTGACGGGCCGCGTTGGCGGACCATATCCACGGGGTGGCCGGGTCGTGCACGGAATTCCCGAGCAGCAGCGGGGCGTCGCCGGTGTACCGCAGCGCGTGCGGCGCGTTGGTGGTCGGGTAGTTCATGCAAATGGGCAGATCGTCGGTCGGGTACGGGTGGTACCCCGTGTCGGGTGCGAGCAGGCTGGAGGCGCGCATTAGTGCGGCGTACTCCTCGTAGTTCCGCACCCGGAGGTTGTAATCTTGGCAGAGAACCGCGGTCGGCAGATACGCGACGTCACCCTCCACGGGCTGCCGGCCCGGCAGCGGGGGCACCCACTCAGGCTCCGGCCCGCCGTCCAGCCAGTTGATCACCTCGCTCAGCAGGTGCCAGTCCGGTCCCTCGGTGCCCAGGGCGGCGTTGTAGATGACCTGCAGTTCGGTCATCGTCTGGCCCGTGCTCGGGTACTTCAGCTCACCGCGCCGCGCCTTCGCCCGCAGGTCCTTCCAGATCGCATGGATGTCACGTCCATGCAGGACGCAGCCGGTGTCCTGCTCGCACCAGCCGACGAACTGGTCGAACGCGTCCTCGATGGCGACCGCCTCGGTGGCCAGGAAGCCCGCGACGCCGAGGCTGTGGTCCATGTTGCTGTCGAGCCCGAGGGCCCGGACGCGGCCGGGGAACAGCTCGGCGTACATCTGGCCGATCAGAGTGCCGTACGAGATGCCGTAGTAGGTGAGCTTCTCCTCGCCCAGGGCGGCGCGGAGCGCGTCCAGGTCACGGGCGACGTTGACCGAGTCGACGTGGTCGTACAGCGGACCGGTACGTGCGCGGCAGTCGGCGTGCAGCTTCTTCGTGAACGCGTTCCAGGCGTCGAAGTCGGCCTGGCTTCTCATGACGGTGTGCGGCATCCGGTTGTACACCGACGCCGAGCAGATCACCGGGTTGCTGCGTCCCACGCCCCGAGGGTCGAACCCGACGATGTCGAACCGTCGCTGCAGTTCCTCGGTGTAGGACCCGGGGGCGCCGTACACGGCCTCCACCCCCGACCCGCCCGGACCACCGGGGTTGATCACCAGCGAACCGACCCGCGCGGCCGGATCGGTGGCCTTCCGCCGCGCGACGGCGATGTCCACCTTCGCCCCGGCCGGCTTCGACCAGTCGATGGGCACGCTCAGCGTGCCGCACTCGGCGGCAGGCTCCTCCTCGCAAGGCGCCCAAGCGATGGTTCGCGCCGTCAGGACCTCGGTGTCCGCACTGGCCGTCGAGACGGGTAAGACCGTCGCCACCGCCAGGAAGGCGGCGAACCAGAAAGCTCTTCTACGCACGTTGCTCCAGTCTCTCGTCGATCCTCTGTCGGAACGTGCGACCGTAGCGGATCACCACATACGTGGCAGCAGAAACAGGGAAGAATGGCGGCATTTCTCCTACAGGGCCGCCTCTCGGACGGGGTGCACTTTGTCGGATGATCTGGACAAACTGATCATCCGACTGACAATCTTGCCGTTTGTGCGAACGAAGATCCTTATAGTGACAGTTTGTGGTTCTCTGGCCGCGTTGACGGGTTCAGCGACGGCGAACGCGGCCGTCAGCGCCGCCGGCCCCACCTTCCAGTTGCCCTTCCCCTGCGGAGAGACGTGGGTCGGCAGCAGTGGCAGCTTCGCCCACACGGGCAACGAGATCGACTTCAACGGCAGCGCGAACGACGGTGACAGGGACCGGGGCAGGACCGTCGTCGCCGCGGCGGCCGGCACGGTCGTGATCTCCGCGTACCAGACGGCCAACGGCTTCGGAAACCTGGTCAAGATCCGTCACTCGGACGGCAGCGCGACCCTCTACGCCCACCTCAGCGCCCGGACGGTGTCCCAGGGGGCGAGAGTGGCGCAGGGCCAGAAGATCGGCGCGGTAGGCAACAGCTCCGCCAAGTACAAGATCGTGTCGCATCTCCACTACGAGCAGCGCTCGGCCGCGGGCAAGATCGTCCGTGCCACGTTCAACGGCGCCGCCTTCAAGTACCCGGGCCAGAGCGTGAAGTCCAGGAACTGCGGAGGCGGTGCCGCCCCGCGAAGCGCTCCCAGCGGCTCCAACCCCTACACCGCGGCGAAGGTCTGCGGCTCGGGCTTCAAGCAGGTCGACGTGGCGACGCTCGGCTCGCAGGGGCGGGTGTTCCTGATGTACTCCTCGGCGACCGGGCAGAACTGCGTCGCCACGGTGCGCAACAGCGGCAGAGGCAAGGTCGCCGCCAGCGCGTACCTGGAAGTGAAGGGTAAGGCGCGGCAGACCGACGCGGGCAGCTTCCAGTACTACGCGGGGCCGGTGCGCGCGAAGGCCGCCCGCACCTGCGTGAAGTGGGGCGGCTCGATCGGCACGGCCAAGTACGACAGCCCCTTCGAGCACTGCGGCTGACGGCGGCACGAGCTCCGCTGCCGTCCTCGGACAGCAGCGGAGCGCCGACCTTTCTAGGGGATGGCGTGCTCGAAGTTGTCGCCGACGGCGTAGGTGACCAAGGTGGTCAGGACGCGGGCGACGGAGTCCCTGTCGCGCACGTCGCACAGCAGGATGGGAGCCACTCCGTCCAGGCCGAGGGCGCGGCGGATCTTGACGGGGTCGTGGCGGCGGGCGCCGTCGAAGCAGTTGACGGCGACCACGAACGGCAGGCCGCGCTGCTCGAAGTAGTCGACGGCCGGGAAGCAGTCCTCCAGGCGGCGGGTGTCGGCCAGGACGACGGCGCCGAGCGCGCCGAGGGCCAGTTCGTCCCACATGAACCAGAACCGGTCCTGGCCAGGGGTGCCGAACAGGTAGAGCCATAACCCGTCCCGGACGGTGATGCGGCCGAAGTCCAGCGCCACGGTCGTGGTGGTCTTGGCCTCGACGCCGGAGACGTCGTCCACACCGACACTGCGCTCGCTGAGCAGTTCCTCGGTGTGCAGCGGCCGGATCTCGCTGATCGTGCCGACCATGGTCGTCTTGCCGACCCCGAAGCCGCCGGCGATGAGGATCTTGATGGCCATCGCCGGGGCGGCGCCTGGGGCGGCGGCCCGATCAGAGGCTGCGTAGCGCATGCAGCACTTCCCTGTAGATGCGTTCGTCGATCGCCTGCGCGGCAGGCTGCGGTCGGTCGATGGTCACGAGACCCTCGCGACGCAGGTCGCCGAGGATCACGCGGGTGATGTTGATCGGGAGCCTCAGCTGGGCGGCGACGTCCGCGACCGGGGTGGGCCTGCGGCACGTCCTCAGGATGGCCAGGTACTCCGGGCCGAGGTCCGGCTGCTCGAACGGGATGCTGACGGTCGTGACGATGGCCACCAAGTTGAAGGATTCGCCGGGTGGGCGCGCACGGCCGCCGGTCAGCCCGAAGAGCCTGACCAGCGGCCCGGGATCCTCTCCGGTCACTGACGCACGCCGTTCCAGGCGGGTGCCGGAGCCGCTCCTCTCGGCAGGGCGGACAGGTGCTCGCCGACGCGCTTGACCATCAGCGCCATCTCGTAGGTGACCATGCCCAGTTCGGCGTCGCCCGAGGCGAGCACGGCCAGCCGGGCCCCCTGACCCGCCGCGGTGACGAACAGGAAGCCCTCCTCCAGTTCGATGATGGTCTGCCGGACGCCGCCGAGGCCGAAGTGGCGTCCGGCGCCGAGGGCGAGGCTGTGGCTGCCGGCGGAGATGGCGGACAGGTGCTCGGCGTCCTCCCGGGTCAGGCCCCGGGAGCCGCCCATGGCAAGGCCGTCCCCGGACAGCACGATGGCGTGCCGCACGCCGGGGACGCGCTGGGTCAGGTCGTCGAGCAGCCAGCTCAGTTCAGGTCTGGGTTCGGGCATCGGAATGGCCCTCCTTTCGATTGCGCGTCATCTACTTCTGCTCGGCCTCGCCGCGGCCCTGCTGCCAGCCGCGCTGCATGGACGACATGATGCTGAAAAGTTCCTCGGGGGAGCGCACGCTGACTTCGCGCTGTTCGGCGGCCCGCGTGCGGCGGAGCTGGGGGGCCATGCTGGCCTGCCGCACCCGTATCGGCAGCCCGTCCAGGTCGTCCTCGTCGGTGCTCGGCACGGCGGCGGACGGACGGCCGGCCGGCGGAGCGGCCGGTGAGGTCGCCGGCCGGGCGGGCGGCTCGGCGGGTGGCTGAACAAGTGGCGGGGCGGATGGCGCGGTGAACGGTTCGGTGGGCGGCGAGGCGGTCGGCGAGGCGGGAGGACGGTCGGAGAGCGGGGTGAACAGCTCAGCGGACCGCCGGCCCGAGGGCTGGACGGGTGGCTGTGCCGGCGGCTGGGAGGCCCCTGGCGTCCGGTGGGGGAAGGACGACGCGTCCGGTGCCGGAAGCGCCCGTTGGGCGGTGGGTGGAGGCGTGCCCAGAGCCCGGGTGGGCCGGTCCCCCCGGTCGGGACCCATCGAGGCGCCCCGTTGCGAGGGTATGTGGGAACGTTCCCACCAACTGGGGGCGGGCGCCGGGGCGGCGCGGTCCGGCATGGGTTCGATGACGGGGGCGTCGGGCGTGGCGAGCAGGGCGACGGGCAGCAGCACGATGGCCGTGGTGCCCTCGTAGGGGGAGCGCCGCAGCGAGACCTTGATGCCGTGCCGGGCCGCGAGCCTGGCCACGACGAACAGGCCGAGCCGGTCGCTGTCCACCAGGTCGAACTCCGGCGGGTCGGCGAGTTTGGCGTTCAGCTCCTCCAAGGCGGCCTCGCTCAGCCCGAGGCCGCGGTCCTCGACCTCCATCGCGAAGCCGTTGGCCGCCGCCATGCCCCGCACGTGCACGGTGGTCTCCGGCGGGGAGAAGACGGCGGCGTTCTCCACCAGCTCCGCGAGCAGGTGGATCACGTCGGCGACCGCGACGCCCAGCAGCTGCGGGGCCTGCGGCATGGGCGGCACGATGACGCGGGTGTAGTCCTCGACCTCCAGCACGGCGCTGCGCGCCACGTCGAAGATCGGCACCGGGTCGCGCCACCGGCGGGCGGGCGTGGAGTCCGACAGGATGACCAGGTTCTCCGCGTGCCGCCGCATGCGGGTGGTGAGGTGGTCCAGCCGGAACAGGTCCTCCAGCGTGTCCGGCTCCTCGACGCGGCGTTCCATCGTGTCGAGCAGGGTGAGCTGGCGGTGCAGCAGCGCCTGGTTACGCCAGGCGAGGTTGAGGAACACCTGGCCGATGCCCTTGCGGAGCGTCGCCTGGCTGACCGCGGCCTCCACGGCGGTGCGCTGCACGGCCGAGAACGCCTGGACCACCCGCTCCACCTCGGCGGTGCGGGCCGAGTCCAGGGGCGGCGCCTCGGTCGCCGGGTCCACGTCGTCGCCCCTGCGCAGCCGTTCGACCAGCCGGGGGAGCCGTACTTCGGCCAGTTCCACGGCCGACCTCTGCAGGCGCCGCAGCTCGACGATCATGGACAGGCCGAACCGGAACGACAGCAGGATCGAGGCGATGACCGCCACCAGGCCGAGGCCGAGGACCAGCCCGATGCGCCAGTACGCCGCGGTCTTGGTCGCCTGCCGGGCCTCCTCCACCCAGAACAGCTCGTTCTGGGTGTCACGGTTGATGGTCTGCAGCAGGAGGCTGGTGTCGCTCTTCCAGTCGTCGGGATCCACAAATGGCACGCCGGTCGCGTTCCAGTTGAAGACCCTGTCCTCCATCTCCAGCAGCCGCCTGTAGGGCAGGCCCCGGACGAGGTTGTCGTACTGGACGCGCAGGTCGGGTCCGACGTCACGGGCGGCGTTCGCCATGATCATGCGGCGGCCGGTCATGGCGGCGACGAACGCCGAACGGTCGCTGGGAGTCATCCGCCGCTGCACGATCGTGCTGGTGAGGACGGCGTTCTCCCTGCTGAGGTACTCGGCGCCGCTGTTGTAGGCGGCCATGCCGCGCACCGCCCGGTCGGTCGACACGTCGCTCAGCGCGCCCCCGGCGTTGAGCTGCCGGCCGGCGTCGTCGATCAGCTTGTTGTAGGCGTCGATGACCCGGACGGGCGGGAAGAGGCTGCCGCTGTCGGCGGACCGGCGGAGCGTCTGGAGCGAGTCCAGCGCCCCGATCAGGGTGCGCACCTCGGCGGGGGTCTCGTCCTTGCTCTGCTGGCCGACCGACCCGATCAGCTCGCGCAGTTCCTGGGCCCGGTCGTCGGTCAGCTGCCGCTGCCTCGCCAGCGCCTGGTCGTTGCCGGTGCTCCGGGCCTGCGCGGAGGCCTGGCGTTCCCGCTGGAGCTCGTAGACCAGTTGCAGGACCGGCGCCCCGATGGCCTGCCAGCGGCTCTGCGTGCGGGAGATGTCGGAGATCTCCGTGATGCTGGAGTAGGCGATGAAGCCCCAGAAGGCGACCATGGAGACCAGAGGCAGCGCGAGGATCCTCAGGAGCCTCGTGCGAATCGGAGGGGGCGAGCTCATCTGTCGTGTCCAATTTCGTGTGCGGCGCGCCCTTTGTGGACGCGGGTTGGAGCCGTTCCCCGAGTGGCGTCCCGCGGCCACTGCGCCGATGATCTGGACAACTATGCCCACTTGGGCACAAGTGCATCAAGACAACATGGCGAAGATTGTATATCGAAGTTCGTCCAGAGTCGCATGATGTGTACGGTGCGTAATCACTGTGAGGAGTACGCCACTCTGTGTCATCCATTTCGGACATGACCTTGTGGTTCGTCCACCGCGAGGCTCTGGATCCGCCCCCGCCGCACGGGTGAAGATGAACCCGCTACTTCCGCAGTGGTGATCTACCCGGGAATCGTGGCTGGGGGCGTGCGTGGGCTTACGGGTGGCGATCGTGGGCGGTGGTCTCGGGGGGCTGGCGGCGGCGCTGCACCTGCGCCGGGCCGGCGTGGAGGCCCAGGTGTACGAGCAGGCGCCGGTGCTGCGCGAGGTGGGCGCGGGGGTGATGCTGGCGCCGAACATGGTGCGGCTCATCGCGCGGCTCGGCCTCGGGGACGCCCTGGCGCGGTGCGCGGTCTGGCTGGAGGAAGCGTGGGAGTACCGCCGGTGGGCGGACGGCCGGGTGATCTCCTCCCAGCCTATGGGAGAGGCGTGCGAGCGGCTGTACGGCGCCAACCTGCACACAGCGCACCGGGCCGACCTGCTCGCGATGTTCCAGGACGCGCTGCCCGCGAGCGTCGTCCGCCTCGACCACCGCTGCGTGGCCCTCGACCAGGACGACGCCGAGGTCGAGCTCACCTTCGCGCACCGGTCGGGAGGCACGACCACGGTGCGCGCCGACGCGGTCATCGGGGCCGACGGCATCCACTCGACCGTCCGGCCGCGCATCGTGGCCGAGGCGGCGCCCCGGTTCTCCGGCTTCAGCGCCTTCCGTGCCCTGGTCCCCGTCGAGCGGGCGCCCGAGTACGCGCGGCGGCGGGTGCAGACCCTCTGGCTCGGCCCCGCGCGGCACGTCGTGCACTATCCGGTGTCCGGCGGGCGCCTGGTCAATCTCGTCGCCGTCGTGCCGGCCGGCGAGTGGCGCCTTGAGTCCTGGACGTCCGACGGCGAGCTCGCCGACTTCGCCCGCGAGTTCGAGGACTGGGACGCGGGCCTGCGGCGGCTCATCGATGCCGCGCCCGGCACCAAACGCTGGGCGCTCTACGACCGCGGCCCGCTGGAGCGGTGGACCAGCGGCCGCGTCACTCTGCTCGGTGACGCCGCGCACGCGATGCTGCCGTTCTTCGCCCAGGGCGCCGGCCAGGCCATCGAGGACGCCGCCGTGCTCGCCCGGTGCCTGGGCGGCGCCGACCCCGACACGGTGCCGAAGGCCCTGCTCTCCTACGAGGCGACCCGCAGGCCGCGCGCGAGCCGCGTGCAACTGATGAGCCGGGGCCGCGCCGAGTACAACCACCTGGCGGACGGTCCCGAACAACGCGAACGCGACGCCGGCCTGCGCGAGGGGGACGTCCTGCGGCACAACGCCTGGCTCTACGCCCACGACGTCGACGCCGAGCCCCTGGTGTGCTGACCGCCGGGTGCGGGTCGGCCGGCCGCCGTCCGGCGACGGGCCGTGTGCCCGGTCGCGTCCCTCCGGTCCCCGCCCGACATCGGCGAAGCCATCCCCACTGGCCGATGAAAAGCCATATGTCCTTTTGAAGCGTTTATATGTGGTTTCTGGAATCGGCATTCAATGTGATCAATTGATTAGTCCGGATATGTTTCGTTCCAAGGCTTCGAGTGCAAGTATGGCCGGGCGGAGCAGAGACGGACCGTCTTCGCCGATCGCCGTGCCATGTGATCTCGCGCGCCCTCGTGCGAGTTTCGACGGCTCGATCCGCCATGCCCCGGGGCACCTATCTCGCTTCATCGGATCCGAGCTGGAGGATCTCTTGCGCGAAGACGGCTCATTGCCGAGCTACGACCGGCTCTTCGGCGAACTGGACTTCGGGGAGCAGGAGGAGCCGGGGTCGGTCACCTCGCCCGCGGCCTACCTGGCCGACCTGCTCCAGCTCGTGGAGGACAACTTCGAGGAGCCGTCGCTGCTCGAACGGCGGCCGGGGCTGAAGCGGGTCGTCCTCGACCATGCGGGCACCTACACCGAGGTCCCGTACCTGGACATCGTCAACGAGGTGCTGGCGAGGTTCCTCACGGCGGACGCGTCCGCGGACCCGGACACGACCTCGGCTCCGGGTACGTCCGCAGGCCCGGACATGTCCGCGGATCCGGATACGACCGTGGGCCCGGACACGTCCGGAGGGCCGGGCATGTCCGCGGACGCGGACACGGCGGGTATGGGCGCGGGCGCGGACGCAGGTACGGGCGCGGGCGCGGGCGCGGACGCGGGTACGGACGTGGACGCGGGGCCCGCGACGCAGGCGGAGGTGGAGGCGGAGGCCTTCGCGCGGTTGCGTGAGCTGCGCTTTCCGTTCGACAAGCCGTTCTCGTTGCAGGACGAGCGGTTCCGGGCGTACCTGCGCCGGTTCGAGATCGCCCCCGACGAGTTCTACCGCGCGTTCGCGGCGCGGGTCAGCGCCGACGTGGTCGCCCGCGAGTACCTGGGCCTCACGCCCGAGGACGCCGCGATCGTGACGACCGTGCTCTCCGGCGAGGCCGCCGTCCAGGAGTGCTACGGCCTCGGCGACAAGCCGCTGACCGCGTTGCAGGACGTCGACCGGTTCCGCCGGGCCACCATGCTCACCGCCGCGGAGCTGCGGGACCTGCTGTTCCAGAACCTCCTCCCGCTCGCCCGCCCGCCGCACGCCGAGGCGTCGGCCTTCTTCGTCAACCAGGGGGGCACCCCCGTGAGCGTGGACGCGGAGGGACGGCGGCTGGTGTGGGGAGCCGAGGAGACCCCCGTGCCCTGGGAGTGGTTCGAGAGAACGCGCCGTTTCGTGCGCCTCGCGCGCAGGACCGGCCTGTCGATGGCCGACCTGGACGTGGTGCTCAGGACCTGCTGCGGCAACCGCATCGACCCGGCCGCCCTGCGCGTGCTCGCCGCGGTGGTGTACCTGCACCGGACCCACGACCTGCCGGTGGACGTGGTCTGCGCCCTCGCCGCCCCGATGGACACCACGGGCATCCGGGACGGCGCCGACCCCCGCGACCTGTTCACCCGCACCTACAACGACGTCATGACCGCGCCGGGCGGCCAGGAGGACGGCCTGGTCTGGCCATGGCCGGACGCGCCGCCATCAGGGCGGGCGCTGCGGTGCGCGGGTGACATTCTCGCGCCGCGCAACGCCGCCTACCGCCGCCGCCTGGCGAGCGGCCTGTCGGTCGGCGAGAGCGACCTGGTGGAGATCGTCGTCCGCTACCGCCGCCGGTACGCGGGCACGCCGCTGGAGCCCGGTCCGTTCGACCGCGAGGAGATCGGTCTGGCGGCGCTGTCGCTGCTGCACCGGGTCACCCGGCTGAGCGCGGCGCTCGGCCTTTCCACCGGCGAGTTCTTCGGCGTGCTCGCGGCCGTGGAGGCCGATCCCGCGCCGCGGCCGCAGGGCTACACGCCCTTCCGCGGGCTGCCGCTGGACGACGATCCGGGCACCCGCGACTGCCATCGCATCCTGGAGGCCGGGGACGCCGGCGCGAGCCTGTGGCTGGCCCGGACGCTCTCCGGCGTCGCCGAGTGGATGCGGGCCGACGGGTTCGGCGTCGAGGACCTGGGCGCGGTCATGGGCGGTCCGGTGGCCCTGTCCACCGGCGATCCGCTGTCCACCGGCCTGGACGGTCGTGCGGGCGTGGACGCGGCGTCGAGGGCGGACGGGGCGTTGGCGGCGGGCGGGGACGGTACGGGCCGGGCGGGCGAGGGCGCGGTCCCCGCCGACGACGGGACCGAGGCGGTCGCCGCGGACCTGGGCCGGGAGTTCCAGAGCGTGGCGTTCGGCCCCGGCTCCTTCGTCTCCGACCGGTTCGGGGAGCGGGCGTCCCAGGTCATCCAGGACGTGCTGACCGCCTACGACGGCGTGGTGTCGCCGGGCGACGACCGGGTGCTCCGATTGGACCGTGCCGAGGCGGAGCCGGCGGCCTACGACGCGCTGACCGACCTCGCCGTGCTCACCGAGGAGGACTTCCTGGACCTCGGCCTCGACGAGAGGCTGACCGGGAAGATCTACGCCGATCTCGTCACCGCCGGCTACCTGCGGGCCAACGGCGAACTGGTGCTGGACAGGCTTCCGGGTGAGGGGGAGGAGCTGCGCCTGACGCGCGACTTCACCCCGCACCGCCGCGCGCTCTACGACGTGATCGCCCGCCTGTGCGGCGCACCGGCGCCCGACACGGACGCGCCCATGGACATGGCCATGGATGCTGACGCCGGCATGGACCCGGCCACGGGAACGGGCACGGCAACGAACCCGGACGCGAAAGACGCGACGGATAGAGAGGACGCCGAGGACGCCGAGGACGCCGAGGACGCCGGTGCGGACACGGGTGCGGGTGCGGACGCGGGTGACCTGGTGGCCGGTGATTCCGGGGTCGAGGGCGCGGACGCCGCGGATGCCTGGCCGGATGACGACGAAGCGGCGGGCACGGCGGCGCTGTACCCGTCCGATCTGGTCTCGCTGGGCCTGGGGCCCGACGAGCAGGCCGAGCTGTACGACAACCTCGTCTTCAACGGTTACCTCGACGCCGAAGGCGAGATCCTCTGGCCCGCGCCCTTCACGAAGGAGGACCCGCAGGACTCCGACGTCGAGCTGCTCGTCGTCAACGCCGACCTCGGAGACGTCGCCCCCGCCGTGCTCGGACGGCTCCGCGAGCGGGTCGAGCGGTTCCACGGCGGACGGCTCGTCCTGGACCCCGCCGTCTTCGCGGCGCTCCCGCTGACCGAGATCCAGGTCGGCGCGCTGGTGGAGGCGCTGCGCTTCAACGAGTACCTCGACCGGGACGGCGCGTACCGCGACAAGGCGGCCCTGCTCGCCGCCGGCCCCGACGACCTGGCGCTGCCGCCCGAGTTCCACCCGCACCGCGGGGCCGTGCTGTCGGCGATGCGCGGCCAGGTCGAGGACTTCAGGGCGGAGCTGTGCACGTTCGTCGCCGAGGACTTTAAGGACATCGCCGACGAGGCGGTCGCCGGGCGGGTCCTGGCCGACCTCGACGGCGCCTTCACCGACGACGGCCTCATGCGGGTGGACGCGACGATGAGGGCGGTGGCGGACTCGTCGGGCTCGGCCTTACTGGGAGCGTGGTTCACCGACGCGGAGACGGCCATGGTGGCCGGCCGCGTCTCCGCGATCCTCGCCGAGCAGCGGCCGTACCGGCTCGACCTGGTGGCGCTCGCGGCGCTGGACTTCGACGAGCGCGAGCGCGCCCGGCTGGTGGACATGCTCGTCGGGGCGGGGGACCTGAACCGGGCGCTGGCCGTCCCCCTCGAACGGCTCGGGTACTTCGGCGACGCGGGCAACGTGCTGCACTACACGGTCGCGGGCCTGGAGGACTACGCCAAGGACCTGTTCTACCTGCTGCACGCGGTGGCGATCGAGGTGTCGGCCGGGATGGCCGAGATCGTCGCGACCCTCGGCGCGCTCGCCGACCGGCAGCGGACGCTGGTGTCCTCGCTGCTGCAGGACGCCCTCGGCGTGCCCGCGGACACCGTCGCCGCCATCTGCGCGGGCGTCACCGGCGGCGCGGCGCAGACCATGGAGATGCTGGTGGTGCCCGCGCTCGCCGCGGCGGACGCCGCCGCGGACGACGGCCTCCCGGGCGCGGCGGAGCCGGCCGGCGCGGTGGGCCCGCGCTTCCGGCGCGCCTACCGGCGGATCCGCGGGTTCGCCGTGCTCGCGGCCAAGCTCGGGCTGGACGCGGCGGAGGTGCTGGTGGCCTTCCGCGACCAGGACCTGGTGGGCGGGTACCCCGAGCCGCTGGCGCTGCCGCCCGGCGCCGGCCGCTTCGACGCCCTGCTGGAGACCGCCGACGGCGGCGTCCTGCTGTTCCTGGGCGACGCCTACTGGGCCTACTCGCCGGGGACCTACACCCTGGCCGACCCCCGGCCGCGGCCGCTCACCGAGCTGTCGGACCGGTTCGCCGGCCTGCGGAGCGTGGACGCCGCCTTCACCGTCGCCGGCGCCGAGTGGATCGTCGGTCGGCGGAGCGACGGCGCTTCGCGGACGTTCGTCAGGGAGCACGGCAGCGCCCGCTGGGTGGAGCGCGACCGGGTGTGGGGGAAGGTCGAGAACGCCTTCGACGACCCCGAGCGCGTGGACGCGGCGTTCGTGGACGACGAGGGCAGGGCCTACCTGTTCCGCGGCGACCAGTACGTGCGCTACTCCGGCGCCGACTACACCGTCGTGGACGAGGGGTACCCGCGGAGCATCGGCGAGTGGTGGGAGGGCGAGGACCGGCGGACCCCGCTGCCCGCGCCGTTCCGCCGGTCGATCGACGCCGGGTTCCGGCACCGGGACGGCGCGGTCCACCTGTTCAGTGGCGACCGTTTCGTCACCGTCGGCGACGCGGCCGACCGTCCCATCGCCGGCACCTGGGGCAGGGTGCGCAACACGCTCGCGGGCGCCGAGCGGGTGGACGCGGCGTACGCGGACGCCTCGGGCGCGGTGTACCTGTTCGCCGGCGACCAGGTGTTGGAGTACGCCGACAGCATCGAGAACGACGGCGTCCTAGCCGTCGAGGGGTACCCGCTGCGCATCGAGACACGTTTCCCCGGCGCGCCGGTCGCGTTCGAGGGCGGGCTGGAGGCCGCCTTCGCGACCGGGGACGGCGCCGTCCACCTGTTCAAGGACGGCAGGACCATCGCCCTCCCGCCCGCCCCTGGAGCAGGGGGCGGCGCCGGTGGGGAGCAGGACCGCTGGGGGGCCGCCGACCAGGTGGTGCCGGTGGCCGGGCGCTGGGGCGTGCTGTCCGACGTGCTGCCCAGCGGCGCCGTGGAGTCGGCATTCGTCGGGATGGACGGCCGGACCTACCTGTTCAGCGGCGAGCGGTACCTGCGGTACTCGACCTCCGACTACTCGGTCGTCGACCAGGGATACCCGCGCGGCATCGAGCCCGACTGGGGCGGGCTGCGCAGGGTGGACGCCTCGTTCGTCCTGGACCGCAAGACCTACCTGTTCGGCCTGCCCGGGCGGCTGTTCGACCTCCCGCTCGACCCTGAGGACGCCTCGGCCGCCGAGGCCGAACTGGCCGCCGGCCGCGTCCCGCGGGCGCTGCGCCGCCGCCTCGCCGAGCACGCTCTCCCTCTCGCGGACGACGCCCGGCCGGTCCCTGAGGGCGGAGGCGGTGCCTGGAGGGTGACCACCGAGCAGGGCATCGAGGTGGAGGTCCGCCGTGAGGGCGACCGGCTGGCCGTGCACGGCGGCCCCGGCGACGAGACCTCGTTCTACGTCCGCTACTCCACCCGCGACTATTCGACGCCCGACCCCGGCCACCCCCGTCCGCTGACCGACGACTGGTGGAACCTGCCGTCGAGCCTGTCCGGCGACCCGAGGTTCGCCAGGGTCGACGCCGTGTTCACCGGGCGGGATGAGCTGACCTACCTGTTCTCCGGCGACCGGTTCGTGGTGTTCGACAGCAGGCGCCGCTGGTGGTCGGAGGTGCGCACGCTGCGCGAGGACTGGGACAGCGTCCCGTTCGAGCGGGTGGACGCCGCGTTCGTCGGCAAGGACGGCAAGACCTACCTGTTCTCCGGCCGCCGGTACGTCAGGTACTCGACCGCGGACTACACCCGGGTCGACGACCGCTACCCGGCGTCGGTCACGCCGTTCTGGGGCAACGTCGTCAACGCCCTCGCGCGCACGGGCCGGGTCGACGCGACGCTGGTGGCGGACTCGACCGAGGTCGTGGACGGCGTGGAGGTCGTGCGCACCCACACCTACCTGTTCTCCGGCGACCAGTACGTCCGCTACGAGGGCGAGGACTACTCGGCGGTGCAGGACGGCTACCCGCGCCCGATCGCCGCCCTCGCGCAGGAGCCCCGGCTGCGGAACCTGCACGTGCCGCTGGCGGGAGGCATCGACGCCGCGTTCGCCGACCGGCGCAACGTGTACCTGTTCAAGGACGGCAGGTGCCACGTCGTCTCCGACGGCCTCTACCGGCGCCACACCCACCTCGACCTGGCCGGGGTCACCTGCGCCTTCATCGAGGACGGCCGGGTGGTCGCGCAGGGACCGGACGGCTGGCGCCACCTGGGCGCGCTGGAGGGGACCGTGGCCACGTCGGCGCCCACGCGGCCGAGGACGCTGCGCGCCGTCCCGCCCGAGTACCGCACGGGCCTTTCCGCCGTGCTGCGGGGCGCCGACGGCACCACCTACCTGTTCAAGGGATCGTCCTGCTACAACGTCCGGCTGGGACGCGACTACCCCCTCGCCGAGGAGTGGGGGTGGCCGCGCGACAACATCCACCAGCGCGGCATCGTGGACGCCGCGTTCGTCGGCCGGGACGGGAACACCTACCTGTTCAGCGGCGACCAGTTCGTCACCTACCCCGCCGCCCCGGGCACGTCCGGCACCTCTCGTACCTCGGACGCCTCGGAGGCGGGCCGGCCGCGTCCGGTGGCCGAGCACTGGGCGGGGCTGTCGAACGTGGCGCTGGCCTACGTGCGCGACGGCAGGACCTACCTGTTCGAGCGGCCCGGCCCCGACGGGCGGACGCGCTATGTCGTCTACTCCGGCGCGGACTACCGGAGCCCCGACCCCGGGTACCCGCGCCCCGCCGACGCCGGCTTCTGGGACATCCCGCAGGCCTACCGCGCCGAGGGGTTCACCTTCCCCGACGCCGTGCTGTTCGAGGGGAGCACCATGCTCCTGCTGCGCGGCGACGAGTGCCTGCAGTACGACCAGGTGGCGGGCGTGTGGTCCTACCCCCGTCCGATCGAGCGCGTCTGGCGGGGCTACGGCCGGGACCTTCGGCCGGGCGAGGCGCTGCGGACGGCCTTCACCGCCGGCGACGGCGCCACGTACTTCTTCTTCACCGGCCGCTTCACCGCCTACCGCGACGGCGCCTTCTCACCCATGGAGTCGACCAGGGAGCGGTGGAGCGGCTCCCGCGGCCTGTTCGGCGCCGCCGGCGCGCACGGTTCCCCGGCCGGGTCGCCGGTCTCCGATGCCCCTGCCGGGTCGGCCTCCGGCCCCTCGGGCGGGCCGGTCTCCGGCTCGCCGGACGGGGACGGCGCCGGCCAGGCGGAGGACGTGGCACGGGTGGACGCCGCGTTCGTGTACCGGGGCTCGGCGACGTTCCTGTTCTCCGGCGACCGGTACGTGCGCTACACCGGCGCCGAGTACCGCTACGCCGACCCCGGCTACCCCAAGCCGATCATCGGCGAGCTGCGCAAGGAGGAGGCGTTCGCCAACCTGCCCGAGTCGTTCGACGATGTGCTGATCGACCGCCTCGCCGCGGGCCACGACCGGCTGGTGGAGGCGGTGGTCGCGAACCGGCGCACCGTTTACCTGTTCGTCGGCGGCGAGTGCCACGCGGTGTCGGACGCCGCCGCCGTCACCTACGACCTGGGGTTCGCCGGCCGGGTGCGCAACGCGCTGGCCGAGCGCGGCCGGGTGGACGCGGCGCTGGTCGCCGGCGGGCGGGCCTTCCTGTTCTCCGACGACCAGTACGTGCGCTACTCCGGCACCGACCTGGCCTTCGCCGACGAGGGGTACCCGCGGACGATCGCCGCCGCGCTGCCGGCCGAGCTGGGGGTCGCGGCGCTGCCCGAGGAGTTCCACGACGGCATCGACGCGGCGTTCACCGGCGCCGACGGGCACCTCTACCTGTTCAAGGGCAAGAAGTACCTGCGCGCCGACGACCCGGCCACCGCCGAGCCGGTCGCGCGGCCGGTCGCCGGGACGTGGGGCCGGGTGCGCAACGCGTTCGCCGACGGGCCGCCCGGGGTGGACGCCGCGTTCACCACCCCGGACGGCGAGCTGTACGCCTTCCGCGGCGACCAGTACGCCCGCTATGCCCCCGGTGACCTGGAGCGGGTCGAGCAGGGACACCCCCGCGCCATCCGCAACGCCTGGGGCGACCTGCCGGCGTCCTTCGAGGCGGGCATCGACGGGGCGTTCGTCTTCGAGGGCCGCACCTATCTCGCCAAGGGCGACCAGTACGTGCGCTACTCCGGTACGGCCGCCGAGGCGAGCCGGCACGGCGCCGGCGGAGCCGGCCAGGCGACGACGAGCGGCGCGGGCGGAGCCGGCCGGGCGACGACGAGCGGCGCCGGTCCGGGGAGCCCGGGCGGGGCCGGACGGTACGGCGTCGTGGACCGCACCTATCCACAGGCGTTCGCGCGACGCTGGTCCGCCGCGGCGGACTACCGGCTGGACGACGTCGCCACGATCGCCCGCTTCGCCGCCCTGGCTCGCGAGCACCCGGGCGGCGACGGCGGGCTGGCCGCCCAGCTCGGCGCGGGGCCCGTCCCCGTCCAGGACCCCTACCGGGGGCTGGCCGCGCTGTTCGGCTGGGACGCCGAGGAGCTGAGGTGGGTCAAGCGGCACCGCGACCTGCTGCCGGGCGCGCCGCGTCCGGGCGACCGGCTGGAGATCGAGTTCGTCCTCCAGCTCGCCGAGCTGTTCCCGCTGGCCGGGCGGCTGGGCCTCGGCCCGTCCGCGGTGTACGCCGACGTCTGGTCGCGGGTCCACGGCGAGCACGAGTCGGCCGCCGAGCGCGAGTCGGCCGCCGAGCGCGAGTCGGCGGCCGGGCACGAGCCGGCGACGGAGCGGGAGTCGGCGGCCAGGCGCGCGGCGGAGCTGGAGCGCGCCGCGTCCGCCCTGTACGGGCTGCTCGCGCGGGCGCACGGGCCGCAGGAGTGGGCCGAGCTGTCGCGGCAGGTTCACGACGAGCTGAACCTGCTCAAGCGGGACGCCCTGGTCTCGGCCGTGCTCGCCGCCGGTTCCGGGGGGCGGACCTCGCGCGAGCTGTTCGAGCACCTGCTGATCGACGTGGACATGGGCGCGCGCGGCACGACTTCGCGGGTCAAGGAGGCCATCGCGGCCGTCCAGCTCTACCTGCACCGCTACCTGCTGGACCTGGAGCCGGTCACGGTGTACTCGGGCCTGGCCGCCGAGCAGGTCCGCGCGCGGGTCAAGGCCCTGTGGGGCTGGATGCGCAACTACCGCACGTGGGAGGCCAACCGCGAGGTCTTCCTGTACCCGGAGAACTACCTGCGGCCGGAGCTGCGCGACACCAAGACCCCGGCCTTCCAGGAGCTGGAGAAGGACCTGCTCCAAGGGGAGATCACCGCCGACGGGGTGCAGCGCGCCTACAAGCGCTACCTGGACGAGTACACCGAGGTGTCGCGGCTGGCGATCGCGGGCGGCTACGTCTACGTGCCCGATGGCGCCGGACGGGGCACGCGCGGCCTGGTGCTGTTCGGCCGTACCAGGACCGCCCCGTTGCGGTTCTACTACCGGCGCGCCGAGTTCCGCGAGGGCGTCCGGCTGTCCACGACCTGGGGGCCGTGGCTGAAGATCGACCTGCGCATCGACGCCGAGAAGGTCTATCCGATCCACGCCTTCGACCGGGTGTTCGTCTTCTGGGTGGGCGTGGAGGCGGTCGTCCCGCGCGACACCTCCAACACTGCGCTTACGGCCACGCGGACGGGCGACAAGCAGACGGTCACCGCGCCGCCCGCGCCGCAGCGCGTGAAGATCTTCTACTCCTTCTGCAACCTGAACCAGGAGTGGGTCCCTCCGCAGGTCGTCGGGTCGGCGGACATCCTGTGGAGCGGCGCGTTCCCCGACATCCCGCTGTCGGTGTGGTCGGCGCCGCTGCCCGGTCAGGATCCCGGTGACGAGCACGACGCCATCCTCGTCTCGTGCGCCCTGCCCGCCGCGCCCGGCGCGGTGTCCTTCGCGCTCACCCCCGAGCTGTACGCCGTCCCGGTCATCGGGCTGACGGCGCAGACGGGCAGGCCGGGCGAGGTCGCCGACATCCTGGCGCCCGAGGAGGCCGAGGCCGTCGGGGCGGGGGCGATCGTGCGGTTCAACCGGCCGGCCTCCTCGCCCGACCGGCACTGGCTGAGCGTCGACCACAAGGGCGGCAGCTTCCTCATCAGGCCGATCATCCCGGCCCCGGCCGAAGAGACGCGCCTGACCATGCTGCGCGGCAACAAGGACAAGCTGCCCGCGTGGGACCGCGTCGACGCCGCGTTCGAGCTGGCCGACGGCACCCGATACTTCTTCGGCAACAAGAGCGGCCGCTACGTCAAGATCGCCCGTGGCCGTACGCGGGCCAGATCGGATCTACCCATCGCCGGCGACTGGGGCAGGCCGCCGGAGAACCTCACCACGACCGGCGTCGTGGACGCCGTGCTGGTGCGCGCCCGGCACGTCTACCTGTTCTCCGGCGATGAGTACGTCCGCTGTACGGGGGATGCTCCCATCGGGCCGCCCGACCCGGGCTTCCCTCAGCACATGCGCGACAACAGCGACAACCTGCCCAAATGGTCCGCGGTGGACGCCGCGTTCACCGCGCCGGACGGCACCGAGTACTTCTTCTCCAAGGAGCGCGGCGGGTACGCCATGTCCGGCTCGCTGGAGACCGTCCGGCCGATGTGGGAACGCTGGACCCCGCCCCGCGACCTCGCCGACGGCGGCGACGACATGGCCTTCATCGTCGACCACCTGGACGCCGCCTTCGTCCGCGACGGCCGCACCTACATGATCTTCGGTGACCGCTACCTGCGGTACACGCTCGCCGGGGACGACGGCCGGCAGCGGCTCGACGAGGGCTACCCCAAGACGCTCGCCGGCAATCCCGACGGCCTGCCCACCTGGAGCCCCGTCGGCGCGGCCCTGGTCACCCCCGGCTTCTCCTGCTTCTTCGACAACACCGCGCAGACCTACGAGCTGCGCGTGGGGAACGGCGAGCCGGGCACGTACGAGACCCGCGACCTCGGCAGCCGCTGGCGCACCGTCGACGCCGCCTACGTCGAGGACGGCGCGCTGTACGTGACCAGCGGCACGGAGTACGCCCGCTACACCCTCGGCCCGGACGGCGCCCCCTCGGGCGTCACCGACCAGGGCTATCCGCGTTCGATGGCGCGGCCGGTGAACGCGGTGTTCCGCCAGTCCGGCCACCGGTACGTCTTCAGCGGCGACTCCTACGCCGTCTGGGAACCCGGGCGGGACCTCGACGCGGTCACCGCGTACACGCCGATCGCCGGAAACTGGGGCGAGCTGCCCGACGGCGTGGAGACCGGCCTGACCGGGGCGCTGGACACCACGGCGGAGCTGTTCCTGTTCATGGGCGACCGGTACGTGCGCTACGCCAAGGACGCCGAGGTGGCCGTCCCCTACGAGTACGCCACGCTGCCGCAGGAGATCGTGCGCCTGACCACCAGCACCGCGTTCGTGCTGAACCGGCGGCTGCTGGCCGGCGGGGTGGCGGCGCTGCTCGCCCCCGAGACCCAGGAGACCGACGAGCTGCCCGCCTTCGGGACCGGCGCGACCGGGCCCACGACCGTGCGGGTGCGCGCGGACAAGGTCACCCCCGAACGACTGCCCACCAGCTCCTACCTGGACTTCCAGAGCAGCAACAGCGTCTACTACTGGGAGATCTTCTTCCACGCGCCGCTGCTCATCGCGCAGGCGCTCAACGGCGCCCAGCGGTTCGAGGACGCGCGCCGCTGGTACGAGTACATCTTCGACCCGACCGACCCCTCCGCCTACTGGCGGTTCCTGCCGTTCCTCGCGATCGACCCGCGGGCGCTCGCGGACGGCTGCGCGGGCGACCTGGCCGAGCTGCGGCGGCTCGGCGCCGAGGTGTCCCGGACGGAGGCGGAGCTCGGCCCGGAACTGGACCGGCTGAGGTCGCTGGCGGCGGCGTTCCAGGAGCGGGCGCTGGAGGACGACGACGTCGACCACCTCAGGGACCTGGCCACCCGCGACTTCGACGACGCGCTGGACGAGGTCACCGGCGCCGAGACGCCCCGGGCGCGGGCGGTGCTGGCCGAGCTGCGCGAGCGCGTCGCGCTGGTCGGGGGCTTGCGGCGGCAGTACGACCTGGTGGGCGACAACGGGCGGCTGCTCGCGGCCTACCGGGAGGACCCGTTCGACCCGCACGCCATCGCCGCGCTGCGCCCGGTGGCCTACCGCCGCGCGGTCGTCATGGCCTACGTCGACAACCTGCTCGACTGGGGGGACATGCTGTTCCGCCAGTACACCGCCGAGAGCGTGGACGAGGCGCGGATGCTCTACATCCTCGCCCACGACCTGCTGGGGGATCGTCCCGGCCGGCTGCGCCCGGCCATCGGCACCGGGACGGCGCGCAGCTACGCCGACCTGGAGCGGGAGGAGCGCCTCCCGGAGCTGACCGGAGGCGGCGAGATGCTCACCGGGCCCGGAGCGGTGCACGCCGGAGTGGCCGACCCGTACTTCACCATCCCCGGCAACGCCGTGTTCGGCGAGTACTGGACGCGGGTCGAGGACCGGCTGCTGAAGATCAGGCAGTCGCTGGACATCATGGGCGTCAGCCGTCCCGTGCCGCTGTTCGACCCGCCGATCGACCCGGCCGCCCTGGTGAGCGCCGTCGCCGGCGGCGCCGCGCCGGACGCGGCCGCCGCCGCGCCGCCCGTCCCGGTGCCCGAGCACCGGTTCGCGGTACTGCTGCGCAGGGCCCAGGAGCTGGTGGACAAGCTGCGCTCCTTCGGCGACGCCCTGCTCGGCGTGCTGGAGCGGCGCGACTCCGAGGAGCTCACCCTGCTGCAGGCCCGGCAGGAGACCGTGATCCTCGGCCTGGCCCGCGCCGTCAAGGAGGCGCAGATGGAGGCCGCCGAGGAGAGCAAGCGCGAGGCGGAGGCCGGGCGGACCGCCGTCAACACGCGGCTGTCGCACTACCAGCAGCTCGTGGACGACGGCATGTCGCAGGTCCAGCGGGCGCAGATCGGTCTCATGACGCTGGCCGCCGCGACCCACCTGGCCGCCGGCGGGCTCAAGCTCGGATCCTCCATCGCGCACGGCGTCCCGCAGGTTCTGTTCGGCCCGTTCATCTTCGGCACCGAGTACGGCGGCAAGCAGATCGGCAAGGCGCTGGACAAGGCCGCGGAGGTCCCTGAGCAGTTCGGCGAGTCGTTCAGCCTCCTGGGCGAGCTGCTCGGCGTGGTCTCGGAGTACCAGCGCTCCGAGCAGGACTGGCGTTTCCAGATCGACCTGGCCCGCAACGACCTGGCGCAGGCGGAGCACCAGGTGGCGAGCGCGGAGCACGCGCTGACCGCCGCGCAGCGCGACCTGGACGTCCAGACGCAGGAGATCGCCAACCAGCAGGCGGTCACCGCGTTCCTCAAGGACAAGTTCTCCGGCGCCGACCTCTACCAGTGGATGGCCGGTCGCCTGTCGGGCCTGTACTTCCAGGCCTACGGGATGGCCTACGAGATGGCGCGCGCCGCCGAACGGGCCTACCGGTTCGAGCGGGGCGTCCCCGACGGGCCCGCTTACATCAAGCCGCTGTACTGGGACAGCCGCCGCGCCGGGCTGACGTCCGGCGAGAGCCTCGGCATGGACCTCGACGTGCTCGCCAACGCCTACCTCGCGGCCGACACCCGCGACCTGGAGATCGTCAAGCGGGTGTCGCTGCTGGCCCTGGACCCGCCGGCCATGCTGCGCCTGGCGAGCACCGGCCGTTGCGAGTTCGCGTTCACCGAGGCGCTGTTCGACCGCGACTTCCCCGGGCACTACCGCCGCCAGATCAGGACGGTCGGGCTGTCGTTCGAGGACGAGGGCGGCGGCCGTCCCGACCTGAATGCGACGCTGACCCAGCTCGGCCACAAGACCGTGCTGGACGCCGACGCCAAGGCCGTCAAGCACCTGCTCGACCCCAAGGGCGCGCCCCCGGCCACGGTGCGCGCCGACTGGCGGGCCGGCCGGCAGATCGCCGTCTCCCACGTCGAGGACGGCGCCGACGGCGACGGGCTCTTCGAGCTGCGCTACGACGACGACCGCTACCTGCCGTTCGAGGGCACCGGCGCGGTGTCCACCTGGCGCCTCGCGCTGTCGGGCGCCCGCCCGGCCGCGCTGCGGGACGTGGTGATCACCGTCCGGTACACCGCCAGGAACGGCGGCGAGGTCTTCGCCAACGCGGTCAAGGGCATGCTGCGGCCCTACCCGGCCGCGCGGTTCCTCGACCTCGCCCGGGACTTCCCCGACCAGTGGCAGGAGTTCACCGCCGGCGACGCCCCGTCGCTGGTGCTGCCGGTCACCACCGACCTGCTCCCGGGGCTGGCCGACCCGCGCGTCACCGGCGTGCAGGCCGTGCTGGACATGACCGGCGCGGCCGGCGACGCGCCCGTGCGCCTGACGCTCGGCGCCGGCCGCGCGTTCCCGCTGCCCGGCGGCGCGTACGTGCCGACGCCCGGCCTGCGGGTCGCCGCCGCCGGCGGCCCCGGCTGGACGCTCACCCTGGAAGGCGACAAGGCGGCGCTACGGAACATCGGACTGGTGCTCACCTACAAGGCCGGAACGCACTAGCCGTCCCGGCGGACAGGAGATCGGGCGATGGGCAAGAAGAAGGACAAGTCGCGGAAAAAGGCCCGCAAGGGCGGCAGGAGCACCGACTCCGGCTCCGACTCCGCTAAGGAGAAGGCGCCGCCGCGCAAGGACCCGTCGGACGACGAGGCCCGGGAGACCGGTTCCGCCATGGAGGAGTCGCAAGCCGAGGAAGGCGGCAGCGACGACGACAACTACGAGATCGGCTCGGACTACGATGACTTCGTCCGGCGCTCCCCCCGGCCCGCTTCGCCGTCCACGCGCCGCTCCAGCAGCGACGACGACGACCGGCCGGTCGCCCAGACCGGCGGCACGCTGGTGCGGACCAAGCAGCAACAGGTGGTGCGCGCGCCCGCGCCCGCCCCGGCGCTGCCCGCCTCCCGCGTGCCGGACCTGGTCGCCTACCTGACGAGCCTCCCGCGCGACCTGGCCGCCCACCTCCTCTCGTTCGTGAACTTCACGGACCTGCTGAACGTGCGCGCGCTGAACCAGCAGGCGAAGAAGCTCGTGGACGGCCTGTCGCCCGGGCTGACGCCCAAGGTGCTGGGGCCCTTGGACCTGCGGCAGTTCTGGATCCGCCTTGTCCGCAGGGTCGTGCCCGGAACCTCGCCGCTGTACGTGATATCGGTGGCCCGCGAGATGCCCGCCCCGGCCGACCCGAAGTTGTGGCGCGACATCGGCGAGTTCCTCCGGGTGCCCTACACCGATATGCCGGAGATCATCGCGGAGCTGGCCTGGCAGCGCGGCGAGGCCGACGACGAGGCCATCCTCGCGGAGCTCGACAAGCTCGCCGAGGACACCGGTATCGACGCCGATGAGGTGCGTGCGCGCTACGAGAACATCGTCGTGTCGGCGAACCCTCTGACCCTGCTCAAAGGAGCCGGCACCGACCCGGGCACGGCGGAGACGGGAAGGGTCCCCGGCCCCGAGGAGCGCAGGCTCAGGGCGGCGGTGCACGAGCGGTTGCGGCTCAGGCACGCGGCTCAGGCGCAGAAGGCCGCGGCGGCCGGCGGCGGCAGGGAGTACCGTGCCGAGCTGCTCAAGGGGAAGAAGAATAAGAGGGAGAAATCGACCTCCGAGCAACGGTCGCTGGACCGGCTCGCCTGGGTCCTGCAGCACCTGCAGGACAGCAGGGAGTGCGTCGCCGTGGCCAGCGCCGGAAACGAGCTGCGGGTGTGGGCCAACACCCCTGACGACCAGATGGCCCGCGACCTGAACGATCTCCTCGAGGTGGCGCGCGCGCAGACCGCCGGCGCCGAGGAGGATCTGAACGACCAGCTCCAGGGCATGTGGAACCTGCTGCGCCAGTCCGGCCTGGACGTGCGGGACGGCGAGCCCACCCTTCAGCAGTGGAAGGCGGCCGAGCGGCGCCTGCGCAAGACCATCACCTTCCTCGCCGAACTCGAGGCGACCTGGGGAAAGATCCAGACAAGCGCGCAGACCCTCCAGTTCCTGGACGGGAAGGTGCACGCCGAGGTCCAGTTCGCCGACGACCTGCTGAGGCTGCGAGCCGAACTTCAGGCGAAGATGGAGACCCTCCCGGAGGACCAGCGGGCGGCCTACCAGGAGCGGTTGCGCCTGATCGACCAGGTTCGTGTCGCGGTCGGCATCTCCAAACTGTGCTGCCTGAAGTGCTATCTGGCCATCAAGGCGGTGATCTCGGTCGAGAAGCTCCCCATCACCATCTCCGGCACCCACTACCGCACCTACGACTGGCCCATGCCCCCGTCGCTGGCCTCCTCCGAACCCCTGCTCCGGGCCTACCTCAAGCTGCCGGCCAAGCTAACGAAGGCCGGTGACAAGGAACTCGACGCCGCGCTCAAGGACCCCGCCAAGAGGGCCGTGATCGTCAAGGCGATCAACACCTACGTCGTGGACGGCTACCTGACCCCCAACGGCTATATCTCCAGCGAAGACGAGAGCGGGCTGGAGCTCACCCTGTACGACCAGCCATTCGAGCCTCCGGCCGACGACGAGTCCGAGGAGCCGACCGAGACCGCGCAGGACCAGCCGGTGGCGCCGGCGGACGAGCAGCGGGAGGAGTCCTCCGGCGGGGAGGAGGTCGTCCAGCCCCCGAAGAAGCGCAAACTCTGAAGAGAACCGGGCCCGCCGTCCGGTGGCGGCCGAGGGGCGGGCTCAGGGGTGTGGGGCGAGGTGGACGACCTTGGTGTGGGTCATCTCGTCCAGCAGTTCGGGGCCGTAGCCGAAGCCGTGGCCGCTGCCGCGCAGGGGCTGGGCGGCGCCGCCCGGGGCGCCGCCGAACACGGCGTTGACCTTGACGGTGCCCACGGGCAGCTCGCGCCAGGCCCGCTGGGCGTTGGCCATGGACGGGGTGAGGACGGTGGCGGCCAGTCCGTACGCGCCGCCCGCCGCCAGTTCCAGCGCCGCCTCGAAGGAGTCGACGACCCGCACGGGCGCGACCGGGCCGAAGGTCTCCTCGCGCATGATCTCCATGTCGTCGGTGCAGCCGGTCAGGACGGTGGCCGGGTAGAACGCGCCGGGGCCGTCGGTGACCCCGCCGCCGGTCAGCACCCGGGCGCCCGCCTCGACCGCGGACCGGACGTGCCGGTGGACGACCTCGCGCTGCGCGAGGTCGACGAGCGGGCCGAGGGTGGTCTCCTCGTCCATGCCGGAGCCCATGCGCAGTTCCTCGGCGCGCTGGATGAGCGCGCCGAGGAAGGAGTCGGCCACGTCCCGGTGCACGTAGACCCGTTCGACGGAGGTGCAGATCTGCCCGGCGTTGGCGAAGCAACCGGTCGCCGCCTGCGCGGCGGCCCACTTGACGTCCACGCCCGCGTCCACGATCAACGGGTCCTTGCCGCCGTTCTCCAGGAGCGTCGCCGCCCCGGTGCCGGCCGCCGCCGCGGCGATCGCCCGCCCGGCCGCCGTGGAGCCGACATGGGCGACCAGGTCGACGCCGCGATGCGCGGCCAGCGGCTCGCCCGCCCGGCCGTCGCCCGGCACCATGGTCAGCACGCCTGGCGGCAGCTCGGCGGCGATCAGCTCGGCGAGCATCGCCCCGGTGTGCGGGGTGCGCTCGGAGGGTTTGTGCACGACGGTGTTGCCGGTCACGACGGCCGCGCCGACCAGCCCGCAGGCGATGGCGACCGGGTCGTTCCACGGCGTGATCACCGCGACGACGCCGCGCGGCTCGTACACCATGAGGTCGGTGGCGTCCCAGCCGCCCTGGAGGCTGTGGCCCCGGTGCAGCGGCCCGAGCTCGGCGTACTGCCGGAGCGTCCCGACGCCGGCCGCCACGCCGCCGCGCGCGTCGCCGATCGGCTTGCCCATCTCGCGGGTCACCAGCTCGGCCAGCTCGCCGGCCCGGGCCGCGACCGCGTCCGCGGCGGCGTGCAGCCGGGCGGCGCGCTCGGCGGGGGTCGTGCGGGCCCAGCCCGCCAGGGCGCGGCGCGCCGAGGAGACGGCCCGCTCGGCGTCCTGCGCGCACCCGGTGGGGGCCTCGCCGACCGGCTCGCCCGTCGCTGGGTCGGCGATCGTCCGCCATCGCGTGGCCGCGCTCGCCGACCACGCGCCGTCCACCAGCACCCAGCGGTCACTACCTCGCACGACCTGCCCCTTTCCCCCGTCAACGCCGCCCGGAGCCTACCCGGGAACCGTCCGTTCAGTCGGCGGCCGCCGGGGCGGACGGCGCCAGAGGACGTCCGGCCATCGACGGCGATGCCCGGTGAGGCGGCCGAGCCGTCAGGGGTACGTTGGGAGGAGAGATCTCCTGCGCGCCGAACGCGCCCGAGATCCGTCGCGGACGTGATCGGGGGAGGCCGGATGCTCGGGTTGCCCGACGGGGTCGGTGGATGCCTGTTCGACATGGACGGCGTGCTCACCCGCACGGCGACGGTGCACGCCGCCGCGTGGAAGGAGACCTTCGACGCGTTCCTGCGCCAGCGGGCCGACCGGACGGGCGAGGCGTTCGTCCCGTTCGACAAGGTGTCCGACTACGACAGGTATGTCGATGGCAAGAAGCGGCTGGACGGCACCCGCGCCTTCCTCGCCTCACGGGGCATCACCCTGCCCGAGGGCACGCCGGACGACCCGCCCGACGCGCCGACCGTGCACGGGCTGAGCAACCGCAAGAACGCCCTCGTGCAGAAGATCATGGACAGGGACGGCGTGGAGGTGTTCCCGGGCTCGCTCCGCTACGTCCAGGCCGTGCTGCGGGCCGGGCTCGCCACGGCCGTGGTGTCCTCCAGCGCCAACACCGCGCGCGTGCTGGACGCGGCGGGCATCGCCGGGCTGTTCCAGGCCCGGGTCGACGGCGAGGTCGCCCAGCGGCGCGACCTGGCCGGCAAGCCGGCCCCGGACATGTTCCTGGCCGCCGCCGAGGCGCTCGGCCTGCCGCCCTCGCGGGCGGCGGTGTTCGAGGACGCGCTCGCCGGGGTGGCGGCCGGCCGCGCGGGGAGGTTCGCCGTCGTGGTCGGCGTCGACAGGGCCGGCCAGGCGGACGCCCTGCGCGAGCACGGCGCCGACATCGTCGTCACCGACCTCGCCGAGCTGCTGGAGCGATGATGATCCAGCACCCCGCGTTCGCGGTCGAGCCCTGGGCGGTGCGCGAGCATACCCTCCACCTGGACGTCCTGGCGCAGACCGAGTCGGTGTTCGCCCTGTCCAACGGGCACATCGGCCTGCGCGGCAACCTCGACGAGGGCGAGCCGCACGGCCAGCCGGGCACCTACCTCAACTCGGTCTACGAGCTGCGCCCTCTGCCGTACGCGGAGGCCGGCTACGGGTACCCCGAGTCCGGGCAGACCGTGGTCAACGTCACCAACGGCAAGCTGATCCGGCTCATGGTGGACGACGAGCCGTTCGACGTGCGGTACGGCACCCTGCACGAGCACGAACGCGTCCTGGACCTGCGCGCCGGGACGCTGACCCGCCGCGCCCACTGGAGCTCCCCGACGGGAACCGAGGTGCGGGTCACCTCCACACGCCTGGTGTCCTTCACCCACCGCGCGGTCGCCGCGATCCACTACGAGGTCGAGCCGGTCGGCCGGCCGTGCGGCGTGGTCGTCCAGTCCGAGCTGGTGGCGAACGAGACCGTGGCGTACGAGACCGGCGACCCGCGCGCGGCGGCCGTGCTGGAGTCGCCGCTCGTGCTGGAGGAGAACACGCCCGCGAAGGAAGGAGTGGCCATCATGGTCCACTCCACGCGGGTCAGCCGGCTGCGGGTCGCCGCCGCCATGTGCCACGACATCGACGGCCCCGAGGGGACGCGCGTCGACGCCGACGGCGCCCACGACGTCAGCCGGGTGACCATCGCGACACGCCTCAAGCCCGGCCAGAAGCTGCGGCTGGTGAAGTTCTTCTCCTACGGCTGGTCGGCCAAGCGGTCCCGTCCCGCCATGCACGACCAGGTCGTCGCCGCGCTCGCCGCCGCACGGCTGGCCGGCTGGGAGGGCCTGCTGGCCGAGCAGCGGCGGTTCCTGGAGGAGTTCTGGGCCGGCGCCGACGTGGAGCTGGACGGCGACCCCGAGGTGCAGCAGGCCGTCCGCTTCGGGCTGTTCCACCTGGTGCAGGCTTCCGCCCGCCTGGAGAACCGGCCCATCCCCGGCAAGGGGCTCACCGGGTCGGGGTACGACGGCCACGCCTTCTGGGACACCGAGATGTTCGTGCTGCCGGTGCTCACCTACACCTACCCCCGCGCCGCCGCGGACGCGCTCGCGTGGCGGCAGTCCATCCTGCCGAAGGCGCAGAAGCGCGCCACCCAGCTCGGCTTCTCCGGAGCCGCCTTCCCCTGGCGGACGATCAACGGCGAGGAGTGCTCCGGCTACTGGCCGGCCGGCACCGCGGCCTTCCACATCAACGCCGACATCGCCGACGCGGTCGTCCGCTATGTCGACGCCACCAAGGACACGAGCTTCGAGCGCTCGACCGGCCTGCCCCTGCTGGCCGCCACCGCCCGGCTGTGGTGCGCGCTCGGCCACCACGACGCGCAGGGACGCTACCGCATCGACGGCGTCACAGGCCCGGACGAGTACAGCGCCGTCGCCGACGACAACGTCTACACCAACCTGATGGCCGAGCAGAACCTGCGCGAGGCGGCCGAGGCCGCGAGCCGCCACTTCGAGCTGGCGCAGCGGCTCGGCATCACCCTCGACGAGATCGCCACCTGGCGCGACGCGGCCGCCTCCATGTACGTCCCCTACGACGAGCGGCTCGGCGTGCACTGCCAGAGCGAGGGGTTCACCCGCCACGCCACCTGGGACTTCGAGGGCACCCGCCCCGAGCAGTACCCGCTGCTGCTGCACTTCCCCTACTTCGACCTCTACCGCAAGCAGGTGGTCAAGCAGGCCGACCTGGTGCTCGCGCTGCACCTGCGCGGCGGGGCGTTCACCCCCGAGGAGAAGCTCCGCGACTTCGCCTACTACGAGGCGATCACCGTCCGCGACTCCTCCCTGTCCGCCTGCACCCAGGCGGTGATGGCCGCCGAGGTCGGCGCTCTCGACCTCGCCCACGCCTACCTGGGCGAGGCCGCCCTGATGGACCTGGCGGACCTGGAGCACAACACCATGGACGGGGTCCACATGGCCTCCCTCGCCGGGGCGTGGATCGCCCTGGTCTGCGGGTTCGGGGGCATGCGCGCCGGCGGGGGCCACATCTGCTTCGCCCCGAAACTGCCGCCGGGCATCACCCGGCTGGCCTTCCGGCTGCGGTACCGCGGACGGCTGCTGCGGGTCGGCGTCACCCCCGCCTCGACGACCTACCGGCTGCTGTCCGGCCCGCCGATGACGCTCACCCACCACGGGCACCGGTTCTCCATCGACGGCAGGCCCGTCACCCACCCCACGGTGAAGGTGTCCCCGCCGGAGGTGAGCATCCGCCAGCCGCCCGGCCGCGAGCCCGCCCCGCGCCAGATCCCCTGACATCGAACGGCCGTCCCGCGGCCGCCCGCCCATCCACCGGAGGAACCACCGATGACCACCACCCCGCTCCGCGAACGCGCCTCCTGGAAGGCGCTCAAGGAGCATCACGCCGAGATCGGCGGCCGCCACCTGCGAGAGCTGTTCGCCGAGGACCCGGGGCGTGGGGAGCGCATGAACGCCGAGGCGGCCGGGCTGTACCTGGACTACTCCAAGAACCGCGTCACCGGCGAGACGCTGGGCCTGCTCGCCGACCTCGCGCGCGAGAGCGGGGTGGAGGAGCGCCGCGACCTGATGTTCCGCGGCGAGCGCGTCAACACCTCCGAGGGACGCTCGGTGCTGCACGTCGCGCTGCGCATGCCCAAGGGTTCCACGCTGGTCGTCGAGGGGGTGGACGTCGTCGCGGAGGTCCACGAGGTCCTCGACCGCATGGCCGACTTCGCCCGGCGGGTCCGCTCGGGAGAGTGGACCGGGCACACCGGCAAGCCGATCAAGAACATCGTCAACATCGGCATCGGCGGCTCCGACCTCGGCCCGGTGATGGCCTACGAGGCGCTGCGCCACTACAGCCGCCGCGACCTGACCTTCCGGTACGTCTCGAACGTCGACTCCACCGACATCGTCGAGGCCACCCGCGACCTGTCGGCCGAGGAGACGCTGTTCATCGTCTCCTCCAAGACCTTCGGCACCTCCGAGACCCTGGCCAACGCCCACTCGGCCCGCGAATGGCTGATCGCCCGGCTCGGCGACGAGGAGGCCATCGCCCGGCACTTCGTCGCGGTGTCCACCAACGCCGAGCGCGTCGCCTCCTTCGGCATCGACACCGCCAACATGTTCGGCTTCTGGGACTGGGTCGGCGGCCGGTACTCCATGGACTCCGCCATCGGGCTGTCCACGATGGTCGCCATCGGGCCGGAGAACTTCCACGAGATGCTCGCCGGCTTCCACGAGATGGACGAGCACTTCCGCACCGCGCCGCTGGAGCGGAACCTGCCGGTGCTCATGGGCATGCTCGCCGTCTGGTACGTCGACTTCTTCGGTACGCAGAGCATCGGCGTCATGCCCTACGAGCAGTACCTCAAGCGGTTCCCCGCCTACCTGCAGCAGCTCACCATGGAGTCCAACGGCAAGCGCGTGACCCGCGACGGGCAGGTCGTCGACTACGACACCGGCCCGGTCTACTGGGGCGAGCCCGGCACCAACGGCCAGCACAGCTTCTACCAGCTCATCCACCAGGGCACCCACCTGATCCCGGTGGACCTCATCGGGTTCGGCAAGAGCCTCAACCCGCTGCGCGACCACCACGACCTGCTGATGGCCAACGTCTTCGCCCAGGCGCAGGCCCTGGCCTTCGGCAAGACCGAGCAGGAGGTGCTCGCCGACGGCACCTCCCCCGAGGTGGCCCCGCACCGCGTCATGCCCGGCAACCGCCCCACCAACGTGCTCCTCGCCGAGACGCTCACCCCGCGCCTGCTCGGCGTCCTGGTCGCGCTCTACGAGCACAGCGTCTTCACCCAGGGCACCGTCTGGGGCATCGACTCCTTCGACCAGTGGGGCGTCGAGCTGGGCAAGGTCCTCGCCGGGCAGATCGCCCCCGAGCTGCAGAGCGACGGCGAGCCCGACCTCGCCCACGACTCCTCCACCAACACCCTGATCCGCCGCTACCGCGGCCTCAAGAACGCCTGAGCCCCGGGCGCCACACGACGGACCGCCCCCGGCCCACGGCCGGGGACGGCCCCGCCCAGGGTGCCCCGGGTCACGTGCGCCGGCGGCACAGCCGGTTTCCAATGGTGCGTACGGGAACGGCGCCGGTGGGGCGGTCGGTCGGGGCCCCGCTGAACCTCGGGCCGCGCCGGTACGTCGAAGGGGTATGTCCAACGACATGTCAGGGCGGTTGCCGAGGCGCGGGTTCCTGCTGGCGGCGCTCGCCGCCCTCGCCGCCGCGGGCTGCGGGGGAGGCGACACGCGCGTGCTCACGGCGTCAGGAGTCGGGCGCGAGACCCCTGCGGACGACGCCCCGGTCGCCGAGGTCGTCCGCGGCGTCACCGCCTTCGGGCACGCCCTGCACGCGGCCGCCGCCGACGCGGCGCGCAACACGGTGCTCTCGCCGCTGAGCATCGCCTGCGCCTTCGCCATGGCCAGGGCGGGCGCCGCCGGCCCGGCCGCGACCGCTCTGGACCGCGTGTTCGGCTTCCCCGCCGCCGGGCCGCACACGGCGTTCAACGCGCTCACCCGGCGCATCGTGACCGTCCAAGGCCCGCCGCCCCCGCCCGACCGGCGGGCCGAGCGCGACGCCCGCGAGCAGAGCGCCGGCCCGGTCGCCGGCATCGCCAACGGGCTGTTCGCCCAGGAGGGCCTGCCGGTGCGGCAGGAGTTCCTGCGCGTCCTCGCCGCGCAGTACGGCGCCGGGGTGCGCACCGTGGACTTCGGCGGGGACGCCGCCGGCGCCATCAACGCGTGGGTGGACGAGCAGACGGCCGGGAGGATCACCAAGCTGTTCGACCGGCTGGACCCGGCGACCCGGGTGGTCATCGCCAACGCCGTGTACCTCAAGGCCGACTGGGAGCACCCGTTCGCCGAAAGCCCTCCCGAACAGGGCGCCGCCTTCACCCGGGCGGACGGCTCCACCGTTCGCGCCGACCTCATGCGGCTGCGCACCTCCCTGAGGTACGCGGAGGGGACGGGGTGGCAGGCCGTCGAGCTGCCGTACGTGAAGAGCGAGCTGGCCATGTGGGTGCTGGTCCCGCGGCGCGGCGGGTCGCCGGCCGATCTCCTCGCCCCCGGGACGCTCGGCCAGGTCGCGACGGGGCTGCGGCCCCGGGCCGTGGACCTCGCCCTGCCGGAGTGGGACTTCGGCACCGGCCTCGACCTGGAGGCGCCGCTGCGCCGCGTCGGGCTGGGCGCGGTCTTCGACGGCGGCGACTTCTCCGGCATCGCCGAGGGGGCCTTCCTCGGCCAGGCGATCCACCGGGCCGACATCAGCGTGGACAAGTGGGGCACCGAGGCGGCCGCCGTGACCGGGCTGGCCTTCCCCACCGCGGGCCTCGCCGAACAGCCGATCGAGGTGCGCGCCGACCACCCGTTCGCCTTCGCGATCGTCCACCGCCCGACCTCGGCGCCCCTGTTCATCGGCCACGTCGCCGACCCCACGGCCACCACCTGACCCCGGCCGGCCGGGCCTCCGGAGGGGGAGGCCCGGCCGGCCGCCCCCGGCGACCCAGGGAACGGCTCGGGAGAGGGATCGGTCCGGCGGTTCAGGGGGCGGTGAACAGGTGGAGGCGGTGGGCGGTGGCGGCGGCCTCGCCCCGGGAGGACACGCCGAGCTTGGCCAGGATGTTGGAGACGTGCACGCTCACCGTCTTGGAGGAGATGAACAGCTCGGCGGCGATCTCGCGGTTGCTGCGACCCGCGGCGACCAGGCGGAGCACCTCGTGCTCGCGGGCGGTGAGCCCCAGCCCGGCCTCTCCGGAGGCGGGCGGGGACGCGGAGGAGCCGTCCGAGGCGGTGAGGGAGAGCCGGGCACGCCGGGCGAAGGAGTCGATCTCGGCGCTGAGCGGCGTGGCGCGCAACCGGGCGGCGAGGCGAGCCGACCGGACCAGCCGCTCGCCCGCCTCCTCGCGCTCACCGGCGGCGAGGGCCGCCCGCGCGGCGCCGAACAGGCAGAGCGCCTCCGCGTACGGGTGGCACAGCGCGGCCCACGCGCCCACGGCCTTGTCCCACATCGGCCGATCGGCGTGCCCGGACAGGCGGGCCGCCTCGGCGGCGAAGGTCAGGCTGTGCGCCTCCTGCAGAGCCCCCTGGACCTCCAGCCGCCCGGCCACCGCCCGCACCTCCTCCAGCAGCGGGCCCGCCGCGCGCAGGCACGTGGTGAGCACGGGCCAGGCGTACCGGGGGCTGGCCGTCAGATCTTGGTCGCGCAGGGCGTGTTCGACCAGGCGCGCCGCCTCGGCGTCACGGCCGCGCGCGAGCAGCAGCTCGACCTCCCGGCGCAGGTGCGGCAGTAGGGACTGGTCGCGGTAGGTGCCCGAGGCGATGACCTTCGCCGTGGAGAGGAACAGCGCCTCGGCCCGGTCGACGTCGCCGCGGGCCATCATGATGTCGGCCGCGAAGCCCTGCAGGCTCGCGCGGTAGGGCGCCGGCGGCCCGACCTCGACCGCGCGCTCGATGACCTCCAGCGCCTCGTCCCACCGTCCGAGCGAGAGCAGCGGCTCGGCCAGGTTGATCGCCAGAAACGCCCCGGAGGTGCGGGCCAGCCCGTACGCCTCGGCGTCGGCGATGCCCCTGCGGGCGACCTCGGCAGCCTGCTCGTGCCGGCCCGCCCCCTCCAGCGCGTCGGACTCGGAGATCGCCGCCCGCATGAGCGCATTGTAGGTGCCCGCGCGCTCGGCGATCTCCCGGGCCCGGGCGAACGCCGCCACCTGCGGGTCCAGCGGGGAGGAGTACTGGCAGCGCGTCCAGATGAGGGTGACCAGGGCGTTGGCCTCGGTGCGGGCGTCGCCCACCTGCCGGGCGACGCGGATGGCCTCCTCGGCCAGGCTTTCCTTGTCGGCCCAGGCGCGCGGGTCGTGAAGCATGCGCGACAGGCTCTCGAGAACCTGCGCGCGCAGCGACGAGGGAGGCTCGGCGGGAACCAGCTCGGCCGCCGCCCTCAGGTCTTCGATGTGCCCGGCGCGGCCGAGGTCGTAGCGGGTGAGGCCGCGCTGCCGCAGCAACTTGGCCGCCCGGAGGGGATCGGCGGCGGGGTCGATCTCGCGCAGCGCCGCCTTGGCCAGGGAGATGCTGCGCTCGAACTCGCCGGCCAGGTGCGCCACCGTGGTGGTCTGCCGCAGCACGTCGATGAAGTCGCGGCCCACGCGCTCGGCCGCGTCTGGCACCGAGTCCCACAGTTCGATCACCCGGGTGAGCATGCGCAGCTGCTCGTCGAAGGCCGCCGACTTGCGGGCCGCGGCGGCGGCGCGCCACGCGGCGTTCAGCGCGCAGGGGGCGTCGTGCGCGGAGTACCAGTGGTAGGCCAGCTCGATGGCGCCGCGCGTGCCGGGCAGCAGGGCGGGATCGTGCTCGAGCGCCTTGGCGAAGCGGGTGTGCAGGCGGGCGCGCTCGCCCGGCAGCAGCTCGTCGTGGACGGCCTCGCGGATCAGCGCGTGCCGGAAGGCGTACCCCTCGCCGTCGACCTGCAGCACGTTGCCCGCGACGGCGGGGCGCAGCGCCCCGGACAGGGCGCCGTCGTCCAGGCCGGTGGCCGCGGCCAGCAGACGGTGCTCGATGCGGGCGCCGCCCGCGCTGGCCGTCCGCAGGACCTCCTGGGTCTCCTCGGGAAGGCGCTCGACGCCGGCCAGGAGGAGATCGCGCAGCGACTCGGGCATCGGCCCGTCCTCGCCGCCGCTGAGCAGCGCCTCGACGAACAGCGGGTTGCCCTCGCTGCGCGCGTAGATCACGTCCACGTCGAGGGCGGTGGGCTCGTGGGACAGGATGCTCGCGGCCTGCCGGACCACCTCGCGGCGGGTGAGCCTGCGCAGCTCCAGCCGGGTGACCCAGTCGATGCGGGTGAGCTCGGCGAGCAGGGGGCGCAACGGGTGGGTGCGGTGCAGCTCGTCGGAGCGGTAGGTGACCAGGGTGAGGATGCGGGTGTCGGGCCTCTGGTAGCGGGTGAGGAACGACAGCAGGTCGCGGGTGGAGCGGTCGGCCCAGTGGGCGTCCTCGATCACAAGGACGGTGGGGCCCTGCTCGGCGAGCCGCTCCATCAGGCCGAGGACGTGCTCGAACATGCGGGCGCGCGCCTCGGGGCCGTCGTCGTCCGGCTCGCCGAACTCGGGCAGCAACCGGGCCAGGCCACGCGTGCGGCCGCCCGGCAGCAGCGCGGCGACGCCGTCATGGCCGAGATCGTGGGCGAGCCGCCGCAGGACCGCGGTGAACGGGGCGAACGGCAGGCCGTCGGTGCCGAGCTCGAGACAGCCGCCGACGAGCACACGGGCGTCGCCGGCGCGGCCGGCGAACTCGCGGATGAGCCGGCTCTTGCCGACCCCGGCCTCGCCGCCGATGAAGACGGTCGTCGCCGAACGGGCGCGCACCCGGGCCAGGGCGTCGCGCAGGAAGGTCAGCTCGGCCCCGCGCCCCACGAACAGCGGACTCACCGAATGCCCGCTCACGCCGCCACCCCCGCCCCCGCGACGGCCGCACCCCGAAGCCGCGCACCGGCCCACGCACCCCGGCCAGGCACCCGTACGCCCCGGCTCAGCACCCGAGCGGCCCGGCGATCCCGGCTCCGTACCAGGGTCGCCCCGCGATCACGGGCGGACGCGACGGCACCATCGCGACCGGTCACCCCCTCCGTCTCAACCACGTGACCAGCATGTCACCTCCCACCGACATTCCCCCACCGCATTTCGGGCGGCCGGTCGGGGTGGTCACAGTGGTGGGAGCCTGGACTCTCGCGATGATGGTCGTAGAGTGAGCCCATGAGCCCGAAGATCGCGACCGCGGACACCGTCACCCGTGAACAGCTCCTCGACTTCGTCCGCGACCGCCACCGCGGGCTGATCATCACGACGCGGCGCGACGGCGGTCCTCAGGCGTCCCCGGTCAGCTGTGGCGTGGACGAGCTGGGCCGCATCGTGGTCTCCACCTACCCCGAGCGCGCCAAGACCAAGAACGCCCGGCGCGACCCCCGGGTCAGCATCGTGATCCTTTCCGACGACTTCGACGGGCCGTGGGTGCAGATCGACGGGGCCTGCGAGGTGCTGGACATGCCGGACGCGCTGGAGCCGCTGGTCGAGTACTACCGGTCCATCGCCGGCGAGCACCCCGACTGGGACGACTACCGCGCCGCGATGGAGCGCCAGGGCAAGTCGCTGCTGCGCATCACCCCCTCCAAGTGGGGCCCGGTGGCCACCGGAGGCTTCCCCGCCCGCCTCGCCTGAACATCCCCGGTCGAGTGCCGGGCGGTCAGGATCGGCTGTTGGAGTGCTGGGTGCGGATGCCGGCCAGGATGGTGGCGATGCCGTGCTCGAACTGGGCGTCGGTGTCGGGCGCGAGGAGGCCGCCGAGCATCTTGGCGGCCAGCGGGTACCGCTCGGTGTCCGCGAGCCGGGCGATCGTCTCGGCCTGGTAGGGATTGCCTCCCTCGCCGTACGCCTCGCCGAGCCTGGCCTGCTCTTCGATGGTGAACCCGATCGTGTAATGGAAGATCGTGGGCACGGCGCGCGCGGCCTCCTCCAGGGTGAACCCGGCGTCCTGCAGCGTGCGCAGAACCAACTCGATCGTCCTGATGACCACCGGATGGCCGACGTGGGTGCCGGCGACGACCCGCGCCCCGTCCCGGTGCCGCAGCATCGTGCGACGCAGCCGCATGGCCCGCTCGCCCAGCCACTGATCCCAGGTGACGCCGCGGCGAGGTGACTCCAGGCCCTCGTCCGCCTCGACCATCACCAGGGTGGCCATGGCGTCGAGCAGTTCCTGTTTGCTCTTGACGTGCCAGTAGAGGGCGGGGGCTTTGACGTCCAGCTCTTTGGCGACCAAGCGCATGGTGAGCCCGTCCAGGCCCACCTCGTCGAGCAGGCGCAGAGCGGTCCGCGCGATGAGCTCGGCGGTTATCTTCATCGGTCCTCCCGGTCGGGCACGCGCTTGACAGCTTAACAGCGTTCGAGGAATCCTTAACGGCGTTAAGGGACGAAGGGAGACCCCGATGGGTGGCATGACGGCGCAGGTGGTCATCGCGGGAGCCGGTCCGACCGGCCTGATGCTGGCCTGCGAGCTGAGGCTCGCGGGCGTGGACGTGCTGGTCCTCGAGCGGGACGCCGAACGCGCGGACGCCGAGTCCAGAGCCGGAGGGATGCACGCCCGCACCTTGGAAGTGCTCGACCAGCGAGGCATGGTGGAGCCCTTCCTGAGGGCCGGCCGCCCGCTGCCCGGCGGGCACTTCTCGGCGCTGCCGCTGGACTTCCGGAACCTGCCCACCCGCCACCCGCACCTGCTCGTGCTGTTGCAGCGCCGCATCGAGCGGCTCCTCGAAGAGCACGCGACGCGGCTCGGCGTCCGGCTGTGGCGCGGGGCGGAGGTGACGGGCCTGCGCCAGAGCGGGTCCGGTGTCGAGGTCGAGGTCGAGGTGCTGGGCGGTGGTCCGCAGGGGGACCGGCGTCACGGCGATGCCGGGCGGCGGTGGATCGGCGCCGAGTACCTGGTGGGATGCGACGGCGGACGCGGCGCCGTACGGCGGCTCGCGGGCATCGGCTTCGCCGGCACCTCCGCGACGCTCACCGCCATGCTCGGCGACGTCGAGCTGGACGCCCCGCCGGAGCACCCGCTGTTCCAGGAGCGGCGCGAACACGGGACGATCAGCGTGCTCAGCTTCGAGCCCGGCTGGCACCGGGTCATGACCACCGAGTTCGACCAGGTGGCGGGCAGGGACGAGCCGGTCACCCTCGAGGGGCTGCGCCGGGCGTGCCTCAAGATCGCGGGCACCGACTACGGCATGCGGAGCCCTCGCTGGCTCTCCCGGTTCGGCGACGCGGCCCGGCAGGCCGTCGAATACAGGTCGGGCCGGGTGCTGCTGGCCGGGGACGCCGCCCACGTTCACTTCCCGGCGGGCGGACAGGGGCTCAACCTCGGCGTGCAGGACGCGGTCAACCTGGGCTGGAAGCTCGCCTTGGTGGTGCACGGGCACGCTCCCGATTCGCTGCTGGACAGCTACCACGCCGAGCGGCACCCGGTCGGGGCGCGGGTGCTCGAGAACACGCGTGCGCAGACCGCCCTGTCGCGCGTCGACGGGCACACGACCGCGCTGCGCGCGACGCTCGCGGATCTGCTCTCCCTGGACGACGTCAACGCCCGCCTGTCCAGCATGATCACGGCGCTGGACGTGCACTACCCGATGGACGGCGGGCGCTCGGTGGACGGCGGGCATCCGCTCGTCGGATATCGGGTTCCGGACGTCGAGCTCGCGATCGGCACCGGCGAGGTTCGCGTTTTCGAGCTACTGCACCAGGCCCGTGGCGTCCTGCTGTGCCTGGACGGCGGCGCGCAGGAAGGGCCGGCGGCGCACCTGGCGGGGATCGCCTCGGAGTGGGCCGGCCGGGTCGACCTCGTACGGGCACGTCCCTCGGCCGATGTGTGGCAGGCGCCGGTGGTGGGCGCCGTGCGGCCTCCCGTGGCCCTTCTCGTCCGGCCGGACGGTCACATCGCCTGGGCGACGGGCGCGCGACCTGACCTCGACGGCGCGCGTGCCGCCCTGACCACCTGGTTCGGACCGGCACGCCGATGAAGCTCAGAGCCGCACATCAGGCAAGGGGAGGCGATGGGGCGGTGCCACCTTCGTGTCGCCTACGGGGAGATCTAAGGGCACAGCGGGTCTGGCGTAAGGGCTGCAGTGGGGGCGTGCCACCTCCGGGGGATTCGAGAAAGCAGTGGATCTGACATAGGGGACGGGTGGGAACGTGCCACCTTTCTGGGGATATTGAGAAATTTGACGACTGATGTCACCTTGTGATCGGCTCTTGCCTTCCGTCTTTCTTGCTGGCCGGTGTCCGGACAACGGGAGCCATCCATGCCGCGTCTCCAACGGCACGCGCTCGCGCGGATCGTGCTGTCCGCGTCCGTCGCCGGATCCCTGGTGATCACCACCGTTCCGGCCGCGCACGCCGCCCACTCGACGTCCTCGGCGTCTCCAAGCTCCTCGGCGTCCCCCACGTTCTCCACGTCCGCCAGGCATTCCGCGTCCGCCAGGATCTCGGCGTCCGCCGCCACGACGCGCCCCAGGGGGACGGGCGGCGGGGCCGGCATGCGCAAGATCGTTCCGGTGCCGCCGATCGCCGTTCCTCCGGCCGCGAAGGCCGAGGTCCCTATGGGGCCGTCGCTGGCGGACCGTCCCGTGCCGGTCCGGGCGGTCGGCCCGGCCGCGCCGGAGGTCACCATCCCCGCCGGCCCGGCGCTGGCCGGCAGGCTGGCCGACGACGCGGCTTCCCACCTGCGCGCCGAGGGCGTGTTGGGCGGCGACGGCGGCCCGTCCCCCGATCCGGACCGGTTGCTTCCCACGGCCGGCGACGCCGAACCGCTGAGCGTGTCCAAGGCCCCGGCCGGCGCCGTCAAGGCCATGGCGGCCAAGGTCCAGCGGCTGTCGGGCTTCGACCTGCCAGGGCTCCACCGGGCGCTTCCGGAGGGCGTCCCGCTCGTGACCTACCGGCTGTGCGCGCAGACCGCGTCCCTGGCGGCTTCCTGCTCGGCGCCCCAGCCGCTGGCCAAGCCGGTCGCGGCGGACGTGACCGGCGACGGCGCCCCGGACATCGTCGCGAGCCTGGTCCCCACGCTCGACCGCGCGGACCTGGTCGGCAGGGCGAACGCGCTGGCGAGCGCTCAGCGCAGGCTGAGGGAGCCGGTCGGCGGCACGGCCGGCTCCCTCCTCGGCGGCACGGGCAAGAGCGGCCCGAGCAAGAGCGGCTCAGGCAAAAGCGGTTCGCCGGGTGACGAGGCCGAGCGCGATCGGCGGCGGGACGACCTGGCGGTGCGCGTGGCCGACGGGCTGGGCCTGGCGACGGCGCGACTGGGCACCGGTGCGGATCGTGACAAGGCGTTGAAGGCCCAGGTGTGGGCGCGGTTCGACATCCCCGCGGCGGCGTCGGGGGCCGGTGCCACGAGGCTATCGATCGGCTTCGACGGATACCGGCGCGGCACGTCGCTGTCCGCCCTCGACTGGGCGGTCTACCGGTTCAGGACGGGCGGCCAGGGCGGCGAGGGTGGTCAGAGCAGCCGGGGCGGTCAGGGCGGCGGGGGCGGTCAGGGCGGTCGGGGAAACCGGGGCGGCCAGGGCGTGGCCGAGGTCCAGGTGGACGTGCGGAGGTCCAGGCCTGGCGCCTCGATCGCGACCGTGGCCGGCGTCGCGGCCCTCTCCCAGGGCGGACGGCCGTCCGAGCCCGTGCTGGTGAGCCTCAAGCAGTCGCCGGTCCCCGAGAAACTGACCATCAGCGCGCGGTTCGACGCCGGCGAGGGCGAGGGCACGCTGAAAGCGGCCGTGTCCCGGCCCTCCACGCTGGACGCGCTGGTGCTGGACGCCAGAGACGCGGGACGGACGGGCGGCCGGTGCACGCAGGTGGTGCTGGACAAGGTCGCGTCGCAGGTCACCGCCGATCTGACCCATAGGGCGGCGGGCGGCGCCACCGAGATCCGCTTCTCCGGGCCCTCGCCGATGAACAGGGCGGAACTGCGCGACTACACCTACCGGGACGGCCGGCTGGACAGGGTGATCTCGGGGACGATGACCGGTGTGCCGGCCGACTTCCGCGCCCGCTATGAGGCCGTGGACGGCAGATCCCAGGCGCTGACCATCGGAACGCCCCGACCCGGGACGGCGCCGGCAAGCCCGGCGGGACGGACGCCGTCCCCGACCCGGGCCGCGTCCGGGGTGGACGCACAGGCGCGGAAGCCTGTGGTCGGGCCGGCTGCGGGGGCTCGGGCTGCGGAGGTGGTGGTGTACGACCGGAAGGCGGCCGGAACGGTCTTCCGGGCGTCGCTGACCGGCCTCCCCGCCGTGATGCGGATTTTTTACGACATAGCGGGAAACCGCATAACGCACACCTCCAGCTCGCCGATCGGTGGCGTCGAGGTCCTCCTGCAACGCGACGGAGGCGCCGTCTCGGCCCCCGCGGGCGGCCACGTCACGGTCATCAAGGACGGCGGGCGGCTCGGCGTCTCGGCCAGGCTCACGGCCCTGGCCGGGTTCGAGCTGACCTACGGCGACCGGCCGCACGCCATGCTGGAACTCGCCTCCGCCGGACGGCCGTTCCTCGCCGCGGCGAGCATCGACGGCGCGCATCTGCTGCGGATGGAGATGTCCACCACCCCGCGCCGGGTCGAGGTGGACCTGGACCCGGCCGCCAGGAAGGCGCGGTACCAGGCGAGCGGCGCGATCGGCAGGCTGCGCGCTGCGTACGCGGGCCCGCGACAGGGGCCCACCATCGACAGCAGCCTGTACGGCCTGCGGTCCACCGTCGAGGGCTCGTGGCGGCTCGGCGAGCGGCCCACCGTGGAGGTCACGACGACCTCGGGCCTGAAGAAGGCCGAGCTCTATTACAACCGCGCCTACGTCACCCAGGCCGGCGGCCCGGCCCAGGCCTCCGGCGGCCCCGCGGGCGCCGGGCGGGCCGACCATGGTCAAGGCGAGGGCGCCGGGAGGACCGGTACGGCCCCGAGCGTGGGCGCCGGACGGGGCGGCGGGGACGGCGGGGATGACGTCTGGGTCACCGTGGCCGGGGTGCACCGGCGGGTCGCCATGCTGGCCGATCTGGCCGGCGGACGCCTGAGCTGGACGGCCGACCGTCCCACCGCCTCCGTGTCGGCCTTCGCTCGCACCCGGTTCCAGGGACGCGACTTCCGCGTCGCGGCCGAAGCGCGGGACGTTCCTGCCCGCTTCGAAGCCGGCTGGGGCGGCGGAACCTACTACTTCCAGGGCCTGTCCGGGCCGGTCGGATCGGCGACGGTCGCGGTGGCCGACCACGACGGCGCGCGGGCGCCCCGGGGGCCGCATCTGGCCGTGCACTACGACCACTCCACCGGTGACCTGGACGGCAGCGTCCGCGTGGACGGTCTGACCGGCGCCCGGTTCGGCGGTGGCGGTGGCGGCTTCAAGGCGTCCTTCCAGAGCGGTTCCCCGGCGGTTCGAAACGCTTCCCCGGTGCCTCGGAGTGGTTCTCCGGCGGTCCGGAACGGTTCTCCGGCGACTTCGAGTTCCCCGGCGGCGGGTGGGGGCGCGGGGCGGGGGGTGGCGTTGGATGCGGACGTGCGGTTGGAAGGTGATCTGCGCTTCGGGGTGCTCGGGACGCTGGGGCCGGTCCCGGGTGACGTCGAGGTCTCGGCCGTCCCGGGCGGGCCGGTCACCTACAGCGCCGCCGGGCGCCGGATGGACCTGAAAGCGCAGGTGTGGCTGGGCAAGGCGGCGGCGATCGGCGCGATCCCCGGGGTGCCGGAGGTGGCGAGCGGCCTGTCCATGGTCGACGGCGGCTGCGTTCCCGGCGCCGCGGGCTGCGCCGCCGACCAGGGCGCCTTCTGCCTGGGCGGACCGCCGGCCGCCGGTGGCACCGTCCAGAGCCCGGCGGCGGGGTCCACGGGCAGGCGCTGTTTCGGCGTCCGCGGGTTCGTGCGGCTGAGGGGCCTGCCCGCGAAGGCGACCGTGGACCTGGCCCGGAAGACCTTCTCCTTCTCCGGGTACCGCCCTTCGGACCGGCGGCTCGCGGTCTACCTGGCGAGCAAGGTGGTCGCCCCGGTGCCGATCAGGGCGTACGCGACGCTGGACGGGCTGCCGCGGGAGGTCACCGGCATGTCGGTCGGCCCGTTCGAGACCGGGCTCGGCAAGGACGCGGACGGCCGGAACGCGAACGTGATCAGGGTGAACTACCGGGTGGAACCGGCCGCGACGCTCACCTCGTTGCGCGCGGCGGTGGAGGCCGATACCGGAACCTCGTACGGCGTCGTGCGGGCGCTGGCCGTGGTCGATCCGGTCCCGGCGGCGGTCGCGATCGACGGCGCGTACGGGCGGAAGACCCATCTCCGGGTGCAGAACTCCGCCCCCGTGAAGCGACTGGAGGCCAAGGTCACCGTCGTCCCGCCCGGGTCGCAGGCCGGAGGTGCGGTCGTCCCGGCAGGGGTGGGGGGGCGGCCGGTGTCGGGGGTGGTGCGGTTCACGGATGTGCCGGCCGCGTTCACCGTGGACGGCGGGGATGCGGGGGACGGCGGGCTGCGCGTGCCGGGCTTGTCCTACCGGGCGGACGGCGGGGCCAACACGCTGGACGGGCTGTTCGCCGTCGAAGGCGGGCTGGTAGGGAGGGTGTACCGGCCGGCGCAGGGGGAGGTGCTGGGCGCCTCGTTCGCGGTGCGCGATCTGGCCTCCGAGGCGACTATCCGAATAAATCATGATCTGTCGGTCGAGCTGACGTCCAAGCCGGTGCCGACCCGGCTGCTGGAGGTCCACGCGGGCCTGTCGGTGAGCCCGGTCGCGCGGCAGCGGATCAGCGTGCGCAAGGACATCCCCTACACCAGCGGCTTCCTCGCCTTCCAGATGCGGGGCGGGTTCGGGCTGGGCCGCAGCGTGATCCGCGACGTCTCGCTGGGCGTCCACGGCGTGTCATGGCTGAGGATCCGGCCCGGCAGGGTCCCCTTCGGGATCGACGCGCCCGCCGAGCTGGGGTACGTGTCGCCCGGCTTCGAGGGGAACTATGACCACCTGGACCTGCGGGCGGACGGGGTGGACCTGCGTCCCGACGTGCGGCTGAAGGTCCGCGTCGCCCGCGGGATCGGCAGGGACGCCTTCTCCGACACCGTGAGGCTGGGCCGGGCGACCTCGCTCTCGTTCCGCCGCTACGACCAGCGGACCCGGCCGATCAGCGCCGAACAGGCGCTCAAGGTGGGGTCGACGCCGATCGCCTGCCTGTCGATCGGCACCAGGCCCGGCCTGGCCGCCGCCCGCCGGGCGAACGCGATCACGCTGCGCGGCGCGGACGGGCCGCAGGTGGTCAGCCTGCTCGACGCGGGCGGCCAGGCGCAGGGGTACGTCCTTGACCTGCTGTCGCAGTTCATGTCCCCCTTCGACGGCGCGGGATGGGAGGTCTCGCGCCTGACCCCCGGCCGCTGCCGCCGCTGACGTCCCAAGCGCCCAGGCCGGTGGTGGCGGGGGATGGCGTGGTCGTGGAGAGGCTGTGGGGTTTGTGGGCCTTGCGGCCGGTTATGGGTCGCGACGAGAGGTTTCCACGCATCAGGGGGTGAGGGCCGTGACGACGACGTCCGAGGAGGACCTCGGCGCCGGCTCTGTGCCGGTGACCGTGGTGATCGCCACCAGGAACCGCCGGGAGGAGCTCCTGCGCACGCTGGAGCGCCTGCGCGCCCTGCCGGAACGTCCCCCGGTGATCGTGGTGGACAACGGCTCCTCCGACGGCGCCGCCGAGCGGGTCCGCGCGGCCTTCCCCGAGGCCGAGGTGATCGGGCTGCACCACAACCTCGGCGCGCCCGCCAGGAACATCGGCGTGCTGGCCGCCCGCACGCCCTACGTCGCCTTCAGCGACGACGACTCCTGGTGGGAGCCCGGCGCGCTCCGGCTGGCCGCCGAGACCTTCGACGCCCACCCCCGCCTCGGCCTGATCGCGGCGAGCATGCTGGTGGGTCCGGAACGCGCGCCCGACCCGATCAACGCCATGCTGGCGGCCACGCCGTTACGCGGCGGCCCTGACCAGCCGGGGCCGCCGGCGCTGGGCTTCCTCGCCTGCGGGTCGGTCGTGCGCCGCCAGGCGTTCCTGCAGGCCGGGGGGTTCAGCCCCGTGCTGTTCTTCCCCGGTGAGGAGCAACTGCTCGCCTACGACCTGGCGGCGCTCGGCTGGGACCGGTGCCACGTGCCGGACGTCGTCGCCGTCCACGAGCCGTCGCCTCTGCGCGAGCCGGCGGCGGGCCGGCGCCGGGTGCAGGCGCGCAACGCCCTGCTGACCGTGTGGCTGCGCCGTCCGGCGGGAGTCGTGCTGCGGGAGACCGCGCGCCTGGCCGCCCGTGCGCCGCGCGACCCGGCCTGCGGACAGGCCCTGCTGTCCGCCCTGCTCCGGTTGCCCCTCGTGATCGCCGGGCGGCGGCGCCTGCCCGCCCACGTCGAGGCCGCCGCACGGCTGCTGGAGTCCGGCGCCCGCCCCGCCGAGCGGGAGGCCGGGCACACCGCCGCGCCCGGAGGGAGGGACGTCCCGGGCGTCGGGGTCCCTTCATGACCCCCGGGGACGGGCGGGTCACGGTCGTGGTGATCACCATGGACCGGCGGGAGGAGTTGGTGCGCACGCTGGGGCACATGACGGCGCTGCCCGAGCGTCCTGGCGTGATCGTCGTGGACAACGGCTCGCGTGACGGGAGCGCGGACGCGGTCGCGCGGGACTTCCCGGGGGTGCGGCTGATCCGCAGCCCGCACAACCTCGGGGCCGTCGCCCGTAACGCGGCGGTCCAGGAGGTCATGACGCCATACGTGGCCTTCTGCGACGACGACACCTGGTGGGAGCCGGGCGCACTGTCCAGGGCCGCCGACCTGCTGGACGCCCATCCTCGGCTCGCGTCGGTCACCGGCCGCATCCTGGTGGAGCCGTCGCTGCGGGAAGACCCGATCACGCCTGAACTGCGCTACTCGCCGGTCCCCGGTCCGCCGTGGCTGCCCGGCCCGGCGCTGTTGAGCATCCTCGCCGGCGCGTCCATGCTGCGGGTGACCGCGTTCCGCGAGGCCGGGGGGTTCTCGCCGAGGCTGTGGCTGGGCGGGGAGGAGGAACTGCTCAGCCTCGACCTGGCGGCCCGCGGGTGGTGGCTGTGCTGGGCGGAGGACGTCGTCGTGCACCACGCCGCCTCCACCGTCCGCGACCGCAGGCAGCGGCGCAGGCTCGGCATCCGCAACACCCTGTGGACCGCCTGGCTGCGGCGTCCCGCGTTCGACGCGCTGCGCCGCACGGTGGCCGTCCTGCGGTCGATCCCCAAGGACCGGGCGAGCGTCTCGGCCGTGGGCGCGGCGCTGGCCGGGCTGCCGTGGGTGCTGCGGGAACGACGGGTCGTGCCGATGGACGTGGAGCGGGGGCTGCGCCTGCTGGAGGAGCCGCAGCGCACCTCGGTCGCCCGCCGCTACGTCGACTGACGGAGATCATCAGGGCGCCCGACGCCGCGTCCACTGACGGAGATCATCGGGGGCGCCCGCGGGCCGGGCCGGGGGAGTTCGGATGCTCATGGCACCCCGGTGGAGGGCTCGTTCGGGCGCGGAGGAACATACAGATATGGACGTATCACTCGATCCGTGCGCTTACTGCGACATTCTCGCGGGACGGGCCGAGGCGAGCCTGGTCTTCCAGGACGAGACCGCGATCGTCGTCATGGACGGCAACCCGGTGAACCCGGGACATGCCCTGGTGGTGTCGCGCGTCCACGCCGGCGGGCTGGAGGACCTCGACGAGGAGATCGGCGCGCACATGTGGCGCCTGGCTCAGCGGGTGGCGCGGGGTCTGCGCCGCTCCGGGCTGCGATGCGAGGGCGTCAACATCTTCGTGGCCGACGGCGAGGTCGCGCTGCAAGATGTGTTCCACACCCACATCCACGTGTTCCCGCGCTTCGAGGGCGACAACGTCGTGGTGGACGCCGACTGCGAGCCGCGAGACCGCCGGCTGCTGCTCAAGGAGGCCTGGGCGCTCCAGGAGGCGATGAAGCCCCTCGTCGCGGCGCCTTCGGCGGAGATGTTCCCGCACCACGCGCCGACGCTGTGAGACGGCGGAACCTCGGATCGTTCGACGGTGGATCTTCCCACTGGGCCGATGACCGTGGAACTCATGAGGGATTCCGCATACACACCGGTGCCATGACCCACGCCCGCGAGCCGTGAGCCACCCCCTCCCGCCGGGCCCGCCGGGAGGCGCCCGCGACAATGGAGGCGAGGGGGGATCGCGCATGCGCGTGGCCGTGCTGGGGATGGGCAACATGGGCAGGGCCGTGGCCGCGAGGCTGCTGGCCCAGGGCTACCACGTCACCGTCTGGAACCGGACGCCGGGGCGCGCGGCCGAGGTGGTCGAGTCCGGAGCGGTCGAGGCGTCCTCGCCTCGGCAGGCCGCGAGGGACGCCGAGGCCGTGCTGATGTCGCTCACCGACGAGCGGGCCGCCCTGGAGGTGATGTCCGCCCTGACCGGCCCCGGCGACGGGCCCCCGGCGCAGGACACCCGCGACCCCGACGACACCGGCCGCTCAGGCGGTCCCGGCGGTTTCAGCGGTTCTGAGGGTTCGGGTCACTCCGAAGGTGCAAGCGGCTCTTACGGCTCGGACGGTTCCAGGGTCGTGGTCGACATGAGCACCGTCTCGCCGGAGGCCTCGCGCCGCCTGCGTGAGCTGGCACCTGGGCGGCGTTTCCTCGCCGCGCCGATCCTCGGGGCGCCGCAGGCGGTGCTGAGCGGGTCGGCCGCCGGGCTGGTCGGCGGCGACCGCGCGCTCGCCGAGCGCCTGGAGCCCATCTGGTCACGGCTGTTCTCCGCGCATTGGTACTGCGGCGCCGACCCCGGGGAGGCCTCGGCGTTCAAGCTGCTCAACAACTACCTGCTGATGGCCGGGATCGCGGTGCTCGGCGAGGTGGTCGCGACGGCCGAGGCCGCCGGCCTGGACAGGACGCTGCTGCGCGAGGTCCTGCGCAGCTGGCCCACCGTGGCGCCGGGGCTGCACAACCGGCTCGACGATCTCATCGCCGGGCGCCACGAGGGATGGTTCGCCACCGCCCTCGGCGCCAAGGACGTGCGGCTGCTCACCGAGGTCGCCGAGTCCAACGGCGTCTCGCCGCCGATCGCCCGGCTGGTGCAACGGCGGTACGAGGAGGCGGTGTCCGAGGGGTGGCGGGACGCCGACATCACCGCCGTCGTCGAACTGCTCCGCCGCCGCCCCTCACCCCCCTGACGCCAGGGACGTCCGCCCGCCGCCGCTCACTCCGCCAGGGACGTCCGCCCGCCGCATCTCCGGCGCTGACGCCCGGGAACGACCGCCCAGAGGACCACGGGGCCGGCCGGCGGCGGCGTGGGCCTCAGCCGGGCAGGCGCAGGACGGCGGCGCCGGTGACGCGGTCGGCAGCGAGGTCGGCGAGAGCCTGGTCGGCGCGGTCGAAGTCGTAGGGGACCGTGGTGACGCGCAGCGGATGGCGGGTGGCCAGCTTGAGGAACGCGTGGCCGTCCTCGCGGGTGTTGGCGGTGACGCTGCGGAGCGTGCGCTCGTAGAACAGGTCCTCCTCGTAGGTCAGCGAGGGGATGTCGGTGAGGTGGATCCCCGCCACGGCGAGCGTGCCGCCCATGTCGAGCGCCTTCAGGGCCACCGGGACCAGGTCTCCGACCGGCGCGAACAGGATCGCGGCGTCCAGCGGCTCGGGCGGGGCGTCGTACGCCCCGCCCGCGGAGGCCGCTCCGAGCTCCAGCGCGAGATCCTGGGCGCGCCGCGAGCGGGTCAGCACGTGCACCGCCGCGCCCTGCGCGATCGCCACCTGCGCGACCAGGTGCGCCGAGGCGCCGAAGCCGTAGACGCCGAGACGCCCGCCCGGCGGGAGATCGGCGCGGGCCAGGGCGCGGTAGCCGATGATGCCGGCGCAGAGCAGTGGGGCGAGCCGCTCGGCGGGCAGGTCCTCGGGCAGCTCGTAGACGTAGTCCTCCAGCGCGGTGACGTACTGGGCGTACCCGCCGTTGACGTCCCAGCCGGTGTGGCTCGCGTTCGGGCACAGGTTCTCCGAGCCGCGCAGGCAGTAGCGGCACTCGCCGCAGGTGGAGTGCAGCCAGGCGACTCCGACCCGGGTGCCGGTCGCCGGCCGCCGCACGCCGGCGCCCTGGGCGACGACCCGGCCCACGACCTCGTGCCCGGGCACGGTGTCCGGCCGTCTGGGCGGCAGGTCGCCCTCGGCGAGGTGCAGGTCGGTACGGCAGACGGCGCAGACCTCGACCTCCACCAGCACCTCGCCCGGGGCCGGGGCGGGGATGGGCAGCCGCACGCGCTCCAGCGGCCCGCTGGACATGGGCCCGGGTCGGCGTACCACCCAGGCGGTCATCGTCTCGGCCATGCCTCCATGGTCACACGCCGGAGGCGGGAAGGATCGCCACGGTTGGTGAAGGCACGATGACGCTTGGTGTCGGTGCGATCTCCTGCCTGCGGGTTTAAATCTCTCCCAGGAGGAAGCGAGGTAACCAGGACCACACGAGTCAGAGGGGAAGACCGTCGATGGACGCCATCGTGCTGTTGAAGGACGACCACAAGACCGTCGAGAAGCTGTTCAAGGAGTTCGAGAAGGCGGGCGAGAAGGCCTACAAGGAGAAGCAGCGGATCGTCGAGCAGGTCATCCGCGAGCTCACGACGCACGCCTACATCGAGGAGGAGATCTTCTACCCGACGGCCCGTCAGGACGTCCCCGACACCGCCGAGCACGTGCTGGAGAGCGTCGAGGAGCACCACGTCGTGGTCTGGATGCTGTCGGAGCTGCGCGACCTCGACCCGCAGGACGAGCGGTACGACGCCAAGATGACGGTCCTGATGGAGAACGTCCGCCACCACGTGGAGGAAGAGGAGCAGGAGTGGTTCCCGCAGGTGCGGGAGGCCATGGGCCGCAACAAGCTCCAGGAGCTCGGCGAGCGGATGGAGAAGGCCAAGGCCGACGCCCCGGACAACCCCCTCGCGCTGATCAGCGCCCGCAAGTAGGCGGATCGCCGGCCGCCGGGGCCGGGCCGTGGAGCCCGGCGCCCGGCGGGGCCGGCGAGGTGCTCGGGGTGTCCGGCGAGGCCGGCGAGGGGCCCGGGGTGTCCGGCCGGGCCGGAGGCGGCCTCAGCGCTGGAACGGGGTGATGCCCCAGTGGTGGGCGACGCTCTCGCCGGGGGCGAGGCGGATGAGGTCCTCGCCGGTGCGGAAGGCGTTGGGCGGGCAGCTCATCGGCTCCACGGCCAGGCCGCCGCGCCGGTGCTCCCCGGACAGGGAGTCGCCGGTGAAGAGCTGGAGCCATTCGACCCCCTCGCCGCCCCACAGCTCCACGCCGCGCGTGCCGTCGGCGGTGGCGAGCCGCGCCCGGACGCGCCCGCCGGCGTCGCGGGTCAGGCCGGTGAACGGGGTATCCAGGGACAGCTCGCCGATCGGGCGGCCGGCGCGGAAGTCGTACGGGGTGCCCTCCACCGGGCGCCTGCCGACCGGGATCTTGCGTTCGTCCACGGCGACCCACTCGGCGGCGGGGAGCGTGAGCACGGCCTCGTCGAGCGGCTCGCCGACCGTCAGGTAGGGGTGGGCGCCGAAGCCGTACGGCGCGGGGGTGTCCCCAAGGTTGACCACCCCGATCTCGACCGCAAGGCCCGAGCCGTCCAGGGTGTAGGCGACCGAAAGGTCGAGGATGTGCGGGTAGCCGGTCTGCGGGAACAGCCGCAGGCCCAGCGTGATGGACGCCTCGTCGCGCATGAGCACCCGCCAGGGCAGCGTGCGGGTGAAGCCGTGCGCCGCGTTGCCGAACTTGGGCTCGGTCAACGCGAGCTGCCGCTCCTGGCCGTCGAAGGTGTAGCGCCCGTCCTGGACGCGGTTCGGCCAGGGGAGCAGGGGCACCCCCGCCGACCCGGGCGGGGTCCGGTGCTCGGAGTAGCCCATGACGAGCGGCCGGCCGTCGTGCGTGAGGGAGCGCAGGCCCGCTCCGACCTCGGTGACGACGGCGCGCAGGCCGCCGGCCTCGATGGTGTGCTGCTCTCCGGTGGGCGCGATCGTCGTCACCCGCCAATTCAACACCATGGTGCTCAGGGGTGACGGGCGGACCCGCGGCCGATAGGCGCCACCTGGACTTATATCGCGGCCGGCCATGGTGCTATCGCGGCGGGTCCCGGCCGTAGGGGGACGCGGCGGCGACAGTGTGGGGCGCCGGTGGGGTCTCCGGGCGCGGGGGGCGGTGTTTGTCTTAAATAAGGCATTTCGGTGGGGCGAAGGCCTTCCAGCGCAGTACGGAGCCGACGCCCACCGGCCGTCCCGGCACTGCGGGGTGTGTGGAAGGACGTACATGGACGCGATCACCATTCGGGAGGCGACCGGCGGCACGACCTCCGAGGTCCGCGACGAGCGGGCCAAGCTGCTGCGGTTGCACGAGTCACTGACCGCCCTCGGCGTGGACGCCGAACTGCGCGAGCAGATGCCCGCGCTGCTGGTCCACCGCCCCGACGTGGGGCTGCCCCTGTGGGTCTTCGTCGGGTACGGGGGCGCGTACTACTCCTGGCAGTCGGCCGAGAAGCGCCACCCCGTCCGCGACGTCGCCGGCGCCGCGCTCGCCTTGACCGACTACATCACCGGCAGGACCTTCTGACCCCGCTCCCGCGCCGCCGGGCGCGGGAGCGGAGCCCCCGGCGAGGGCGGGAGCCCTTGCCGGGGTGGAGATCAGAACAGGTCGCGCGAGGGCCGCGGCAGCACGACGTCCTTGGGCCCGCGCCACTGTCCCTCGGCAGGAGCCGGGGCGAAGTCCATGGTCGTCGCCGGGGCGGAGTCCTGGCCCGCCGGGGGCGCGGCCAGCGGCAGCCGGATCCGGCTGCCGGACAGGTCGACGGTGACCGTCGCCGGGGCCGGGTCCGCCGGGTCGGTCATGGTCTCGCTCGCGTCGCTCGCGGCCAGGACGACCGCGAGGCGGTGGCCCGCCTTGACGACGGAGTCGGCCGGCAGCGTGTCCCAGGTCAGCCGGTACTCCTTGCCGGGCGTCAGATCCTGCGAGGTCGTGAGGGAGCGGCGGTTGCGGGCGTCGAGCCAGCCGCGGGCCACGATCTCCAGCGGCAGGCGCGTGGTGACGGTCTCGGTCCGCCGGTAGCAGGCGTCGTCGTCGGCCGTGCTCTCGCCGTGACAGCTCTCGTCGGCCAGCGTCCTTATGCCGCCGCCGGAGTTGTAGAAGTCCAGCCGCTCGTCCTCGCCGTAGTCGACCACCAGGGCGGTCAGGTTCACCCCCGGGCGGTCCACCTTGGCGCGGATGTCCATCTGCGGGGTGCCGGAGATCCGTACGGCCCGCTTCAGCGGCGGGGTGAGGAACACCAGCCGGTTCGGCGAGGCGGCCGTCGGGTCGGAGACCATCTGGTCCTCGGTCTGCCACGGGTCGTCGGTGAAGCTCGCGGTCGTGCCCCCGCGCGGGGGCAGCGGTCCGAGGCTTCCCTGCGCGTCCTGGCCGGGGCGCAGCCACAGCGGCAGGTCCAGCGAGCGGGCCGGCCAGTCGGCCTGCCTCACCCACTGCGCGGGCGCCACCTGCACGTCCGCCCTGGGCTGTCGCAGGACGCCGGTGTCGATGCCGTGGAGCCACTGGTCGAACCAGGCGTGCAGCGTGTCGACCCATTCTTCGCGCCGGTAGTCGAACGGGTCGACATGCCCGTACTGCGACAGCCACAGCTTGCGCGGCACGCCGCGCCGGGCGAGGGCCTCCCAGTAGGTGCTGAAGTTGTCGGTCTTGACGTTGGTGTCGCCGAGCCCGTGCACGGCGAACACGCTGGCCCGCACCTTGCTCACGTCGGCCAGGCCGCCCTTGAGGTAGTCGCGCTCGGCCCAGAAGGCGTTGTAGTTCCCCGTCGCGTCCTCCTGGCCCTCGTGCAGGCGTTGCCGCATGGCGGCGCACTTGGCCGGTGGGTCGGAGTCGATGGTCTCCGCGAGCCACGGCATGTAGTCCTCGGTGTAGAGCACCCCGTTCATGCGGGTGTAGCGGTACCAGCTGCTGATCGCCGAGATGGGGACGATGGTCGCGAGCCCCTGGACGCCGGTGCCCGCCACCGCGATGGGCAGCGTCCCGTCGTAGGACTTGCCGACCATGCCCACCTTGCCGGTGGCCCAGCTCGCCGTGGCCGGGCTGCCGTCGGGGTTGTAGCCCTTGGCCCGGCCGTTCAGCCAGTCGATGACGGCCTTGCCCGCCGCGATGTCGGCGGCGGCGCCCACGTCCGGGCAGCCGTCGGACCTGGTGGTGCCGAGCATGTCCACCAGCAGGACGGCGTACCCGCGCGGCACGAAGTAGTTGTCGTAGAACAGCGGGAACTTGACCGGCAGCCCGGAGGCGTCGTACCCCTTGTGCTCGGCCTCGTTGCCGCGTCCCACGGTGTCGTAGTACGGGCTCTCGTCCATGATGACCGGGACCTTCAGGCCCTGCTCGGTCTCCCTGGGCCGGACGAGGTCCACGGCGGCCAGGTCGTTCCTGCCGTCCCCGTCGCTGTCGACCGGGGTCTCCACCCTGATGTGCTCGCGGACGGCGCCGGCGTAGGAGAAGACGGGCTGGGTGCGGCCGTCGATGACGCTGATGCGCGGCACGGCGTGGGCGGCGGCGACGCCGCCGGTCGTGGCGGTCAGCGCCAGGGAGATGCCGATGGCGCCGAGCAATCTGGACGATCGCCGCAAGGTGTACCTCCGGGGGGGATGCGCGCCGATCATGCGCAGATCACTGTTATCTCAGCTGACAAAAGATGTAAATACCGTCCTATGTCTGGATCAACGGCCGTTATAGGGAAACCGGCCCCCACCGGCCGGGCGCTCCTCCGAAGGAACAGGCCGGGGTCGGGGCGTCCACGCACGGCGAACTCGGCGGTCGCCCAAGGAGTTCGAGCGCGAGGGGTTGTCCACAGGCAGAGCATGGTCCTGGACGGTCGTCCACAGGGAGGGCCGTTCGCCTTCGGGGGGTGCGGGCGGCTCATAGAATGACGCGATGACCTCCCTCGACGATGGCCTCCAGGCGTCGGACGCCTTGCGGGTGCTCGGCCGCGTGTTCGGCTACGCGTCGTTCCGTGAGGGTCAGCAAGAGATCATCGACCACGTCGTCGCCGGTCATGACGCGCTGGTGCTCATGCCCACCGGCGGCGGCAAGTCGCTGTGCTACCAGATCCCCGCGCTGGTGCGCGAGGGCACGGGCATCGTCGTCTCGCCGCTGATCGCCCTCATGCAAGATCAGGTCCACGCCCTGACGGCGCTCGGCGTGCGGGCGGGCTTCCTCAACTCCACGCAGGACATCGACGAGCGCCGCCAGGTCGAGACCGCCTTCCTCGCCGGCGAGCTCGACCTGCTCTACCTCGCGCCCGAGCGGCTGCGGGTGGACGCCACGCTGCGGCTGCTCGACCGCGGCGCGATCTCGCTGTTCGCCATCGACGAGGCCCACTGCGTCGCCCAGTGGGGGCACGACTTCCGGCCCGACTACCTCGCGCTGTCCATGCTGCACGAACGCTGGCCCGACGTGCCGCGCATCGCCCTCACCGCGACCGCCACCCCGGCCACCCACGCCGAGATCGCGACGCGGCTCAACCTGCGCGACGCCCGCCACTTCGTCGCGAGCTTCGACCGGCCGAACATCCAGTACCGCATCGTCCCCAAGAGCGACCCCAAGCGGCAGCTCCTCGCGTTCCTGCGCACCGAGCACGCCGGCGACGCCGGCATCGTCTACTGCCTGTCGCGGGCCTCGGTCGACAAGACCGCCGAGTTCCTGGTCGCCAACGGCATCGCCGCCCTGCCCTACCACGCGGGCCTCGACGCGCGCACCCGCGCCGCCAACCAGTCGCGGTTCCTGCGCGAGGACGGCCTGGTCATGGTCGCCACCATCGCCTTCGGCATGGGCATCGACAAGCCGGACGTCCGCTTCGTCGCCCACCTCGACCTGCCCAAGTCCGTCGAGGGCTACTACCAGGAGACCGGCCGCGCCGGGCGCGACGGCCTGCCCTCCACCGCCTGGCTCGCCTACGGGCTCCAGGACGTCGTCCAGCAGCGCAAGATGATCGACACCTCAGAGGGGGACGACGCCCACCGCCGCCGCCTCGCCGCCCACCTCGACGCCATGCTGGCCCTGTGCGAGACGGTCGAGTGCCGCCGCGCCCGCCTGCTCGAGTACTTCGGCCAGAAGGGCGTCCCCTGCGGCAACTGCGACACCTGCCTGACCCCGCCGCAGTCCTGGGACGGCACCATCGCCGCCCAGAAGCTCCTGTCCACCGTCGTGCGCCTGGCGCGCGAGCGGCGGCAGAAGTTCGGCGCCGGCCAGATCATCGACATCCTCCTCGGGCGGACGACCCCCAAGGTCGTCCAGCACGGGCACGATTCGCTGAGCGTGTTCGGGGTCGGCACCGAGCTCGGGGAGTCCGAATGGCGGGCCGTGGTGCGTCAGCTGCTGGCCCAGGGGCTCCTCGCGGTCGAGGGCGACTACGGCACCCTGGTGCTGACCGAGGCGAGCGGCGAGGTGCTGGGCCGCCGTCGCGAGGTGCCGATGCGCCGTGACCCCGAGCGCCCCGCGCGCGCCGCGGCGAAGGCCGCCAAGACCGCAAAGGGCGCCCCCGCCGACCTCCCCGAGGAGGCCGTGCCGGTCTTCGAGCGGCTGCGCGCCTGGCGCGCGGCCACCGCCAAGGAGCAGGGCGTGCCCGCCTACGTCATCTTCCACGACGCCACCCTGCGCGAGATCGCCACCATGATGCCCACCTCGCTGGACGAGCTGGGCAAGGTGAGCGGCGTCGGCGAGAACAAACTCGCCAAATACGGCCAAGGCGTCCTGGACACTCTCGCCGCCTAGCGTCATCCGCCTAGCCTCATCCGCCGGTGACTCATCCGATGCCGTACCGCCGTACGGGTCCACCCGGGCAGCCGAAGCCCCCGCCGCGTCGCGCGACGGGGGCTCGGCGTGGGGGCCGGGGCGGTCAGACGATCTTCGTCCAGCTGCGGCCGATGAGGTCGTCTCTGGTCAGCTCTTCGACGTGGTCGCGGACGCTGCCGCCGCCGAGGCTCACCGGGGCCCAGTAGTGGTTGGCCCTGAACTTGCCGCCGTACCTGGTGGAGATCCAGACGTTGAACGACATGGTGATCCTGCTGTGGTTGAGCGAGCGCACCAGACAGTAGATCTCGTAGTTCCCGGCCGAATTCCGTTTGCGGGTTCCGCAGGAGGCGCCGCCCGGTTTTGTCACAAAACGCACCTTTGACACGACGCCGTGCGGCAGGTCGGTGCGCAGGACGAGCGCGTCGTTGTTTATTTGGTTCGGATTGGTGACTTTGAAGGTATAGCGAGCGGGCCAGCCCCGCCGTATCGCCTTGGGGTAGGAGACGGTGACCCGGGACCTGAGCTGCGAGACCGTCTCCGTGGCCGACGACGCGGAGGTGGCGCTGGTGGCGGCCTGGGCGCTTTGCGGCGCCAGCAGGAATACACCGGCGGCGAACGCGACGGGCAGGAGAAGTTTGCGCATGAATGCTACTCCAAGGGGGGACGTCGAAACGCTGTGCACCGTGTACAACGAGCATGAGTTGCCGAGGTTCCCCGGGCGCGGCACTTTTTTCCGGTGATTTCGCCGGGCCTGGTCGCACGGCCACAGGACCGCCCGCGAGGCCCGTTACGACCGCCCGCGAGGCCCGTTACAGGTCGGCCGGCGGCCGGCCGGTCTCGGCCGGCGTGGCGGCGCCACGCGCCCAGGGCAGCGCGGGCAGCCCGTGCCGGGTGCGCAGGAACATCCAGAACACCGGCGCGGCGACCAGCACGCCGACGAGCACCCAGACGGTCGCCGTGGTCGAGACGTCGAACATCTTCAGCGCCGAGGCGAGCAGCACGAACGCCAGCGCGCGGCGGATCAGCCCGCCCGGCGCACGCGAGGAGATGCGCGAGCCGATGTACACGCCCGGGATCGAGCCGGCCAGCAGCGCGACGGTGACCGAGAGCTGGAAGTCGCCGAAGATCAGGTGCCCGATCGCCGCCGACATGACCAGGGGGACGGCCTGCACCAGGTCGGTGCCGACGAGCTGGTTGGCCTTGAGCGCCGGGTAGACGGCGAGCAGTGCCACGATGATCAGCGAGCCGGAGCCGACCGAGGTCATGCCGACCACGAGCCCGCCGATGACGCCGATCACGACGGTCGGCAGGGGACGCACCGGGACGGCGGCGGGCGGGGCGGTGGCGGCCGGCTCGCCCGGCTCGGCGGTGCGCCGTCCGGTGGCCGCGGTCCTGCGCTCGGCGTTGTCGCGCATGGCCAGGTAGCCCCGCACGGCCAGGCCGGTGGCGGCGATCAGCAGCGCGACGCCCAGCGCCTTCTGGATCACCTTCTGCACGTCCTCGCCGTCGCCGAGCGCCCGGGCGATCAGCACGCCGCAGAACGCGGCCGGGACCGAGCCCGCGCACAGCCAGCCCACCATCCTGAGATGGACGGTGCCCCTGCGGAGGTGGACCAGGCTGCCGACGGGCTTCATGACCGCCGCGGCGACCAGGTCGCTGGAGACGGCGGCCAGCGGGGGGACGCCGAAGAAGGTGACGAGCATGGGTGTCATGAGTGCGCCGCCGCCCATGCCGGTCAGGCCGACGACGATGGCGACGAGGAACGAGCCGATCGCCATGGTGAAGTCGAAATCCACCCGCATACCCTACCAAAACCATCGGAATATGGCCTTATGTAAAACGGCGATGTGCCCGGCGCCGTAAGGGGCCGGGCACATCCAGGGGATCAGCGGACGCAGCCGGCCAGTTCCGCCCGGTCCGGCGTGGTGGCGGTGGCGCCGAAGAACAGCTTGGCGCAGTCGGTCAGGAAGGGCGCGTTCTCCTCGGGGATGTAGTGCCCGGCATCGGGGACCACCACCGGCCGCACGTCGTCGGCGACCTGGGAGAAGGAGGCGCCGACGCCGGGGCCGAAGGAGAACTCCCCGCCCATCGCCAGCACCGGCATGGGCAGCCGCGTGCTCGCGTTCGCCTTGTTGTTCTCGGCGTCCGCCGGGAACGCCCGGTAGTACTCGTACCCCGCGCTGCGCCGCGCCGGGTCGGCGTAGGCGGCGTAGTAGGTCTCGCGGTCGATCAGCTCAGGGTGCTTGCTGAACTGGAACATCATGCCGAGGTAGGTCGGGACGTCGTCGTTGTCCATGATCGTCTCGGGGATGGGCTTCGGCGACATGTTGAAGCGGAAGTGCCAGCTGATCCCGTAGAGGTCCTCCAGGCCGAAGCCCGCCAGGGGCGTCTCCAGCACGGCCAGGCGGGTCACCTCGCCGGGGAAGTCGCGGGCGTACGGGTAGGCGATCAGCGCGCCGAAGTCGTGCCCGACGAGCTGCACCTGGGTGAAGCCGAGCCGGTTGACGGCCTGCCGCACCCGCCGCGCGGCGGCGGCCTTGTCGAAGCCGCCGGTGGGGATGGAGGAGGCCCCGAGGCCCGGCAGGTCGATGGCGATCACCGTGTGGTCGCGCGCGAGCTCGGGCATGACCTTGCGCCACATCCACCAGGTCTCCGGCCAGCCGTGGATGAACACCAGGGCCGGGCCGGACCCGCCCCGCACGTAGTGGACGAAGCCTCCGTCGACGGCCACCCGGCCGTGGACGAAGCCGGGGGCGAAGCGGGCCGGCCCCTCGGTCGGCTCGGTCGCGGCGCGGTCGGCGCCGGCGGCCGTGGTGAACAGCCCCATGACCAGGACGAGGAGCGCGCCGACCGCGCCCGCCCGTAACCTTCCGCGGCCCCGGCGCCGTGCCGGCGTATGCGTGGTGTTCTCCTGCGACGACATGTGTTGCCCTTCTATCGGGGAGCCGCGGACCGTTCCAGAGCCCGAGAAGGCGGTACGGTCGCGGCGGTCGGATCATCGATCAGCGTATGGCGGCCCACGTCTCGGTGTCCGTGGCCGCGCGGCGCCGGATGAAGCTTTCACGATCCCGGGCCCCGCCGTCTTCTTCCAGCGTGCTCAACCCGCTGGTGGCCACGCCGGAAAGCCCCCCTGTGAAGCCGGCCGACGGCCCGCCCCCGCGGGCGGGGTCAGGCGCCGACGGTGCCGTCGACGCCCTCGCGGATGAGGTCGGCGTGCCCGTTGTGCCGGGCGTACTCCAGCAGCACGTGGAGCATGACCAGGCGCAGCGACACGTCCTGCTCCCACCGGGCGGCGTGGGCGGTGACCTCCAGGGACGGAGTCCGCAGCTCGATGCGGCGCGCGTGCTCGACCTCCGCCTGCCAGGCCGCGAACGCCTGCGACCGGGTGGCCCCGCTCGCGTCGTAGGCGACCTGGTAGTCGCCCTCGTCGGACCAGACCAGCGGGACGTCCTCGCCGCCCATCACCCGGCGGAACCACGCGCGCTCGACCTCGGCCATGTGCCGCACCAGCCCGAGCAGCGACAGCGTGGACGGCGGCATGGAGCGACGGCGCAGCTCCTCGTCGGACAGGCCGTCGCACTTCATGGCGAGCGTCGCGCGCTGGTAGTCGAGGAAGCCGCGCAACATCGCGCGCTCGTCCCCGATCACGGGCGGGGGGATCCGTTCGGTGGTCATTGGCGCCTTGTCCCTTTCTGTGCCGGAGCGCGTGGATCGCGAGGATCGCGAGGATACTGCGCGACACGAGGGATCCGGCGGGGGCGAGCGGACGCCGCGCGTCACTCGCCGCGGCGGGCGCGGGCGCGGCGCTTGCCCTCGTGCATGGCCTGGACCCGGGCCACCGGGATGGTGTGCCCCTGCTCGACCAGGTCGTCCGGCAGCCGCTGGGGCGGGGGCATCAGCTCGGCCCAGGGGTCGCCGTCGCCGAGCAGCCGCGCCGCGGTGTGGACGGTGAAGTCGGCCGGCGACACCCGGGGCAGGTCCTCCCACGCCACGGGGAAGGAGACCGGCGCGCCCGGCCGCACCCGCGGGCTGTAGGCGGCCACCACCGTCGCCCCGCCGGCCCGCGTGGAGTCGAGGAACACCTTGCCCTCGCGGTCCTCGCGGATGAACGCCGTCGTGGCGAGCGCGGGGTCGACGCGCTCGGCCCGCGCGGCCAGCGCCCGGGTCGCGGCGGCGAGGTCCTCCATCGCGACGCCCTCGGCCACCGGGACGAAGATGTGCAGCCCCTTGGCCCCGCTGGTCTTGACCGCGCCCGCCAGCCCGGCCTCGTCCAGCGCCTGCCGGACGAGCCGGGCGGCCTGAACGGCGAGCGGGAAGGCGTTGTCCTCCGGAGGGTCCAGGTCGAGCACCAGGTGGGTGGCGTGGTCGCCGCGCACCAGCGCCGGGTGGTACTCCACCGCCCGCTGGTTGGCGAACCACAGCAGCGTCCGCCGGTCGTCGCACAGCGCGTAGGACACCTGCCGGTGGGAGGTCTCCGCCCACACCGACACCGTGCGCACCCAGGACGGGGTGTACTTCGGGACGTTCTTCTGCATGAACGGCGCCTGCCCCGGCCGCACGCGGAGCACCGACAGCGGGCGGTCGCGCAGCACGGGCAGGATGCGGTCGCGGACCGCGTCGAGATAGTCGACCAGATCGCGCTTGGTCGCGTTCGCCCCGTCGAACAGCGGCCCGCCGAGATTGGTCAGCGGCACCCCGTCCCGCGTCTCATCGCTGGTCATCCGCCCTACGATGCCCCGCCCCCGGCCGCCGGGTCAACCATCACCGGCGGGCGGGCCGTCCTGCGGATCGGCCGGAGGCTCGCCGGCGAACCAGGCGACCCAGCGCCGCTGCCAGGGCGTCTCGACCGCCCTCGGGTGGTGGTGCTCGCGGACCCACGCGACCGCCTCGTCGGGCCCGAGCCCCGCGAGCGTGGCCAGGCAGGCGATGACCGTGCCGGTGCGGCCGACGCCTCCGCCGCAGGCGACCTCCACCGGCGAGCCCGAACGGGCGTGGGCGTGCAGGCGGATGACAGCACGCGCGGCGGCGTGCCGGTCCACCGGCAGCAGGAAGTCGGGCCAGCGGATCCATTCGTGCGGCCAGGCCAGGGCGTCCTGGTGGCGGCGCTGGAGACGCGCCGAGCCCAGGTAGAGCCCGTAGCCGGGCACCGGCCCGCCGGGCAGGGGCCGCCGCAGGCCGCGACCGCGGACCCAGACGCCGTCGGGCAACTCGATCGCACCGGAGAGCGTTTCCGCCATACGAAGATTGTCGCGCACCGCCTGACCTGTCCGTCCCGCGACGGGCGGGCGACACGCCTTCTGGTCCGCCGCCCGCCCGCCACCGGCTGCCGTCCGGCGTCCGGGTGGAACCCCTGGGCGATGACGCCTGCGTGGCCGAGGTCGGCTCGGACACGCCGCGGATGCTGGCCTGCTATCTCGGCATGCTCGGCGCCGACTTCGAGGTCACCGGGCCGCCCGAACTCGTCGCGGAGATCCGCGCGCTGGCCGGCCGCTACCGGCGGGCGGTTCCGGAGGGAGCACCTTGAGGTACGTCGCCGCCCGGCGTGCCGGGCATCGAGCCGCCCGGCCGACCCGGCGGGCCTAGGCGGTCACGGCACCGGAGGGGATCGGGCCGGCGTAGACCAGGCCGGCGGCGGCGACCTCGCCGTCCTGCTCGACGGAGACCCGGACGGGCACCTCGCCGCCGCTCGCCTCCCCCTCCACGCGGGCGCGGACGACGGCGGCGCCCCACAGTTCCACGTACCGGGTGAAGGTGGCGTACATCTTGACGGGGGCGAGCGGCAGCGGGTGGGTGAGGGCGAGCGTCGCCTGCCGCATGGCCTCCATGAGGGCCATGCCGGGGATGTGGTCGAGGCTGTGGTCGAACAGCACCGGATGCGCGGGGTCCACCCGCAGCGGCCAGGCTCCCTCCTCGGGCGTGCGGTCGAGGGGCACGCCGAGGACGACGTCGAAGGGCCGGTCCCGGCCGACCAGGCGCGGGTCGACCGGGTCGGCGAGCGGCCGGTCGCGCGCGGGCCGCCCGGCCAGGCTCGGCGCGCGGAGCCGGTCGTGGGCCGCCCGGGACACGCAGTCGAAGCTGCCCTCGCCCATGCCGACCAGCCGCCCGTCCCGGTAGAAGTCGACGTGCCCGCGCAGCCCGGCGAGGGTGCTTCCCCGGTGGCGCACCTGGCTGCGGGTGAAGCGGAGCGTCAGGTCGGTGGGGCCGGTGCCGACGGCCAGGCCGGCGAGGTTCACCTCGTAGGACAGGTCCCACATGAGGAAGCGGCGGTCGAGCGGGCAGTCCAGTTGCGCGTGGCTCACCACGAGCCCCGCCTGGCGGATGGTCTCGGCGGCCAGCAGCGGGTCGTGGCATCCCCCGGCCGGTCCGTAGAAGCCGTGGGCCCGGGGCCACTGGGCCGCGACCACGGAGGTCTTCTCGTCGAGGGCCCGCCACCCGGTGATCATCACCTCGGACACCGCGCTCCGATGGACCAACTGCCGAGGGACGGTCTGCTCAAAAAGTGCTGGATCGGCGGATAAATCCAGCACATCGGGTGTAGCCATGGGGTACCACCTCTCTAGAGCTGCTGCCCTCGAGGGGGTCGAGGGCGTAGAATACCGACCGACCGGTTTTTTTTAGGAGGAAGCACTTCCGCGATGGCGAAACAGGCACGTGCGCGGGCCACCAGACAGCGCATCCTCGAAGGCGCGGCCGAGGTGTTCGAGGAGTGCGGCTACGCGGCGACGACGATGGCCGAGATCCTCCAGCGCTGCGGAGTCACCAAAGGCGCGCTCTACTTCCATTTCGCCTCCAAGGAGGAACTGGCCAGGGCGATCCTGGCCGCCGACGAGACCCTCCTTTCCATGCTGGTGTCCGGCGAGTCGGCGGCCCTGCAGGTGCTCATCGACGCCTGTCACGGCTTCGCCCGCGACCTGCTGGACAACGTCATCTCACGGGCGAGCGTGCGCCTGGCCATCGAGCACGGCACGTTCTCCGGAGGCGACTTCACCACCCACGTGATGTGGCAGGACGGCGCGCGCGACCTGCTGCTGAAGGCCCGTGAAGAGGGCGACCTGCGGCCGGAGGTCGACGTGGACGCCGCCGCCGCCACCGTGGTCGCCGCCTTCACCGGCGCCCAGATCGTCTCGCAGGCCGTGACGCGCCGCCGCGACCTGCACGAGCGGCTCACCGACTTCTGGCGCCTGATGCTGCCGGGCATCGTGCCGCCCGACCGGCTCTCCCGGTTCGATCCCGCAGGGGCCGCCTCCACCGGCCCCGTGCCGGACTACACCAGGGTGTAACCGCCGTCCACCGGCAGCGTCGCGCCCGTCACGAAGGACGCGCGGTCGCTGGCGAGCCAGGCGGCCGCCTCGGCCACCTCCTCGGGTTCGGCGGTCCTGCCCTGCGGGGTCGCCGCCCGCAGCAGCTCCTCCATCTCCGGCCGCAGGGCGAACCAGGCGTCGATCATCTCCGACCTGGTCGTCCCCGGCGCGATCGCGTTGACCCTGATGCGCTGCCCCGCGTACTCCGCGGCGGCGGCCTTGGTGAGCCCGATGACCGCGTGCTTGGCGGTGACGTACGGCGCCCCCACCGGCGTGGCGACCAGGCCTCCGACGCTGCTGGTGTTGACGATGGAGCCGCCGCCGTTGACCAGCATCTGGCTGATCTGCCGGCGCATGCAGTGCCAGACCCCGCGGAGGTTGACGTCGATGACGGCGTCGAACACCGCGTCGTCGAGCAGGTGCATCGGGGAACGCTCCACACCGAGCCCCGCGTTGTTGAAGCCGATGTCGAGCCGTCCGTACTCGCGGACGGCCGTGGAGACGGCCCGGTCGACGTCCTCGGGGCGGGTCACGTCGGCCACCGCGTAGACGGCCTCGAAACCCTTTCCCCGTAATTCGTCCACCAGGTCGCCCAATTCGCGTTCTCGCCGTGCGACGAGAACGACGGCGGCGCCTTCGCGGGTGAATACCCGCGCGGCCGCCGCGCCGATTCCACTGCTGGCCCCGGTTATCAGAGCCACCTTGCCCGATAAAATATCCGACATGTACACATTGTCGCTGTGATCTCTGTCGGCTGACAATATGTTCCGCGTTTAAAGTATGTGAATTCTAAAGATCGACCGGCTGATTGTGATATGGCTTTTGGGGAATCAGGTGCCGGAGCGATAGCGGTGCATCAGGGCGACCGCCATCGCACCCTCGCCGACGCCCGAGGCGACCCGCTTGACCGAACGGGCGCGCACGTCGCCGGCCGCGAAGACGCCCGGCACGCTGGTCTCCAGCGGGTACGGCTCGCGTTCCAGGCTCCACGCGCCCGCGGGCATCTCCGAGCCGGTCGGCAGGAAGCCGTGGTCGTCGCGCTCCACCACGCCGTCGAGCCACCCGGTGCGCGGCCGGGCGCCGATGAAGGTGAAGACGAAGCGCGCCTCCTGCTCGGTCGTCTCGCCGGTGGCGACGTCGGCCAGCGTGATGCGCTCCAGGTGCTCCTCACCGCCTAGTTCCACCACCCGTGTGCCCAGCCGGACCTCGATCGCGGGCGTCCTGCGGATCTCGTCCACCAAATATTGCGACATGCCCGCTTCCAGGGAGGCGGCCCGGATCAGCATGGTGACCTGGCGCGCGTACTTCGCGAAGTGCAGCGCCGCCTGCCCCGCCGAGTTGGCGCCCCCGATGACGTGGACGTGCTCCGACGTGCACGACTGGCTCTCGGTGGTGGCCGCGCCGTAGTACAGGCCCGCCCCGGCGAAGCGGTCGGCGCCGGGGATGTCCAGCCGGTTGTAGGACACGCCCATGGCTAGCAGCACGGTCTCGGCGCTGATCTCGGTGCCGTCGGCCAGCGTGATCACCCGCGCCGGGTCGGCGCGGCGCAGCGCCGTCACCTCCACCGGGTACAGCAGCTCGGCGCCGAACCTGCGCGCCTGCGAGACCGCCCTGCGGGCCAGGTCGCTGCCGGCCAGCCCGGTGGGGAAGCCCAGGTAGTTCTCGATCAGGCTGGAGGTGCCCGCCTGCCCGCCCGGCACGTCGGAGTCCACCATGAGCGTCGACAGCCCCTCCGAGGCCGCGTACACCCCGGCCGCCAGCCCGGCGGGGCCGGCCCCGATGATGACCGTCTCGTAGTGCGGGCGCGCCGCCGCCGTGGGCAGCCCCAGCCGCTCGGCGAGCCGGGCGGCGCTCGGCGCGGCCAGATGGTCGCCCTCGGCGAAGAAGACCAGCGGCAGCGCCTCCCGCCGGCCCTCCGCCAGCAGCCGCGCCTCGGGGTCGGCGTCGACGTCCAGGAAGCGGAACGGCTGCTCGTTGCGCGTCAGGAAGTCCCGCACGGCGTGGGTCGCCGGCGAGACCGGGATGCCGACCACCTTGATGCCCCGGTAGGCGGGCCGGTGCGCGGCCAGCCAGTCCGACAGCAGGTCGTCCAGCACGGGGAACAGCCGCTCCTGCGGCGGGTCCCACGGTTTCATCAGGTAGTGGTGCAGCCGGACCCGGTTGATCGCGGTGATGGCCGCGTCGGTGTCGGCGTAGGCGGTGAGCAGCACCCGCCGCGCCTCGGGGTAGCGCGCCCCCGCCTCCAGCAGGAACTCCACCCCGGCCATCTCGGGCATCCGCTGGTCCACCAGGAACAGCGCCGGATCGTCGCCGCGCTCGTCCAGCGCGTCGAGGATGCCGAGGCCCTCCTTGCCGGAGGCGGCGCCGAGGATGCGGTAGCTGCCGGAATAGGTGGCGCGCAGGTCCCGCCGTACGGCCCTGAGCACCTGCGGATCGTCGTCCACGGCCAGGATGACCGGCTTGCCCGTCTCGTCGCTCACGTCTGTCCGTCCTCCTCGTCCACGGGGGAACACCAGGCCATGGCGGCCTCCAGAATCGGGACGTGCTCCAATCGAGACCTTCAGCGTAGGTACGCCCCCCGGGCGGGCCATCGCGGACCTGATTTAGTCCCGCGAATCGGGTCCCCGCCGCCTCGCGCGGGCGCGCGTACCCGACAAAGTGCGCCCGGATCCTTTGACCGCCCGCCGACGCCGGTGCGAGGCTCCGACACACCTGGCCTGGGAGCCGTAGGGCGAAGGGCCGCACCTGCCCCGAGAGGAGCCCGCCCATGGGCGCAGCAGATCTCCTTCCGGACGAACTCCGCGCGCATCCCCTGTTCGACGGGCTGAACGGGGAGCAGTACCGATGGCTGGCCGACAGCGGCCGCTCACACGAGCTCGGCGACGGCGAGGTGTTGTTCGCCGAGGGCGCCCCCGCGCGCTTCTTCGTGGTCCTGCTCGACGGCGAGCTGCTCATCTCCAAGGTGGTCGACGACCGGGACGAGGTGCTCGCCCGCCACTCCACCCGGGACGGCGCGGAGGAGCGGGCCATGCTCGCCCACACCTTCACCGGCGAGCTGTGCGTCCTGGCCGGCGACGCCTACCTGGCCACCGCCACCTCGGTCGGCCACAGCCGCGTCGCCCTCTACGACCGCGACACCTTCCTGCAGATGCTGGTGCGCGCGCCGCGCGTGTCGGAGATGGTGGTGCCCGTCCTGGCGCTGCGCGCGCAGGACATGATCGTGAGCGGTGGCCGGCGCTCGACGCTCGCCTCGCTCGGCACCCTGGCCGCGGGCATCGCCCACGAGCTGAACAACCCGGCCTCCGCCGTGATCCGCGCGATCGGCGAGCTGGACGACGCCGTGGAGGAGCTGGAGGCGGCGGCGGAGACCTGGGGCCAGACGGCGGAGCAGGCGGAACGCGCGGCCCTCGCGGACGCGCGGCGCGACTGGCTCGCCCGCCCGCGCGGCAGCGGTCCCGGCGACGCGCTCGGCGTGAGCCTGCTGGAGGAGGAGCTGCAGGACTGGCTGGAGGACCACGGGCTCGGCGACGGGTCCTCCCTCGCGCCCCTGCTGGCCGAGCGCGGCCTGGACACCGGCTGGCTCGACGACCTCGGGGCGCGGGTGTTCGACGCCCGTCTCCCCGCCGCGCTGCGCTACCTGTCGGAGAGCCTGCGCATCCGCTCGTGCGTCATGGACGTGCGCGACGCCGGCACGCGGGTCTCGGCGATCGTCAGGAACACCAAGGAGTACACCAACCTGGACCGCGCGCCGGAGTCCGACGTGGACGTGCGCGAGGGCCTTGAGTCCACGCTGGCGATGCTGCGCCCGAAGCTCGCGGGCATCACGGTCGTGCGCGACTACGCCCCCCCGCTGCCCCGCGTCCCCGGCTACCCGACCGAGCTGAACCAGGTGTGGACGAACCTGGTGGACAACGCGGCGGGCGCGATGGGAGGGCGGGGCGAACTGCGCGTCAGCGTGCGCGGAGAGGGCGGGTGCATCCTGGTCGAGGTGGCCGACACCGGCCCCGGCATCGACGCCGCCGTGCTGCCGCGCGTCTTCGAGCCGTTCTTCACCACCAAGGACATCGGCGCGGGCACCGGGCTCGGCCTGCACCTGTCGCACCGCATCGTCACCAAGCGGCACCGGGGGTCCATCACCGTGCGCTCGCGCCCCGGCGACACGCGGTTCCAGGTGCGGCTGCCCGGGCCGCCGGCCTCCCCAGGGGCGGCAGCGGCGGCGGAGGAGGACGGCGCGGCGCCTACGTCGTGCCGGGCGCTTCCCGCCGATGCCTGACCTCGGCCCAGGTGAGCAGCACCAGCAGGCCGGCCAGCGCCGCCGTCTCGGCCAGTGGTGAGAACGCGGTGGACGAGAGGCCCAGCAGCAGGGCGCCGAGCGCGGCGGCGACGCGGACGGCGACCAGCCTGCGGGCCAGCGGCCGGCGGATCACCAGGTGCGCCGCGGTCGTGGCCAGCAGGAACGCCGCGGCGCCGCCGGTGAGCGCGAGGCCGGCGCCGGCCGGCATGTGCGCCTCGGCGGCGTGCTCGATGAGGGCCTCCGACCCGACGGCCGTGGCCGCCAGCCCGGCGAAGATCAGCAGGTGGCCGTACCCGTAGGCGAACCCGCGCACCAGCGAGGAGCGCCCGCTGGTCAGCGCGTTGATGATGACGCGGTGGTCGACGTGTTCGAAGTACACCCACCACAGGCACGCGGCGATCACGAACGTGAAGAACGCGACGGGCAGCGCGCTCGGCGTCGAGGGGGCGCCCCGGGCGCCCCAGGCCACGGCGAGCACCGACTCGCCGAGCACGATCAGCGTGAACAGGCCGAGCCGCTCGGGCAGGTGGGAGGCGTGCGCCGGCGGCGAGGCCACCGTCAGGTACGCCACGAACGGCGTGGCGATCTCCACCAGCAGCGCGAGCGCCCACAGCGCCAGGTGCCAGGGCGCCGACACGGCCACCGAGGCCAGCCACAGGGCGCCGCCGCAGCCGAACCCCGCGACGTAGATGCCGCACAGCTGGCGCAGCGCGGCGTTCTGCGGGGGGCTCTGCGGGGCGTCCCGGCCGGCGCCGGGGCGCGGGGCCCCGGGCGCGTCCGGGGCGGTCCCCGGCGCGCGGGCGGCGCGGCGCGCGTACCCGTACAGGCCCACGAGGATGGCCTGGAGGGCGGCGTTGGCCAGCGCGAACCCGTGCGCCCCGTCCAGCGTGCGGCCGTCGGGGGAGATGGCGACGCCGATCGTGCTGGCCAGCACCAGCGAGCCGAACATCCCCGCGAGCAGGGCGATGCGGAAGTGCGTCGCGTCCGTCTCGAACAGGTCGGCGTAGTAGGCGAAGCTCATCCACACCCACCACACCGGGACGAACAGCGCGCAGAACACCAGGAGCCCATGGAAGGTCAGGTCGCCGTGCAGCAGGCGTGCCAGCTCGGACACGGCGGCCACGAAGACCAGGTCGAAGAACAGCTCCAGCCACGAGGCGTGCGTCGCCTCGGTGGAGCCGGCCAGATAGCGCAACGTGGGAGAGCGTCCGGTGCTCACGAACCTCCTCGGTGGAGCGCCGCCGGGCGGGGCGCCACGAGCCTACGACGGTCCTCCCGCCCGGACCCGGCACCACGCCAGACGGGGCGAGCACGGCACCCGGCGGGGACGACCGGGTGCCGTGCTCGGGGAGGGGGCGGAAAGGGGGACAGGGAGCTCAGGACAGGACGAGCTCGGCGGGGACCTGGCCGGCGGGGATGTCGAGCAGGCGGATGACGGCGCCGGCGATGTCCTCGGGACGGAGCATCGACGCACGCGACGCCCACGAGCGCGCCCAGTCGGCCATCGGCGTGTCGACCAGCCCCGGGCAGATCGCGCACGCGCCGACGCCCTCGCCGGCGAGCTCCTGGTGCAGGGCGGCGGTGAAGCCGACCACGCCGAACTTGGCCGCGCAGTACAGCGAGAAGCCGGGGTCGGCGCGCTTGCCGGAGATGGAGGCGATGTTCACGATGAGCGGGCGCCCCTCGCGCGCGACCTTGCGCAGGTAGGGCAGCGCCGCCTGGCAGAACAGGATGGTGGCCCGCAGGTCCACCTCCAGCACCTCGGTGATGGTGGTCGTGCTGTAGGACTCGAAGGGCCCGGCGGCGAGCAGGCCCGCGCTGTTCACCAGCACGTCGAGCCGCCCCCAGCGCCCGATGTGCGCGGCGACCGCGGCGTGCGCGGCGGCCGGCTGGGCGACGTCGGCGACCACGGTGTGCACGGCCCCGTCCCCGAGGCCGGCCTCGGCGCCGAGCCGGTCGGCGGCGTGGCGCAGCCTGCCCTCGTCCCTGCCGAGAATGGTCACCGCGTGCCCGCGGGCGACCAGCGCGCCGGCCACGGCCAGGCCGATGCCGCTCGAACCGCCGGTCACCAGCGCCGCGTGCTTGGGGCTGCTCATCGGTGTCTATTCCTCCACGATGTCGGGGATGATGGCGGCGAGCGCCCGTTCGGCGAGCGCTCCGATGGTCAGGGCGGGGTTGGTGCACGCGGCGCTGCCGCCCGGCAGGAGCGCCCCGTCCACGACGTACAGGCCCGGGTAGCCGTTCACCCGGCCGTACTCGTCGGTGGCCAGGCCCAGGGGGACCCCGCCGCAGGGGTGGCCGGTGAGGCCGGCGTCGATGGCCTCGATCTTGCCGGTGCCGAGCCGCTCGAACGCCGCGCGCGCGCCGTCGGCGATGACGGTCGCCTCGGGGTCGTCCTTGGGCCAGGTCAGGCCGACGGTGTCGGTGCGCCCGTCGTAGGAGAAGGTGCCCTTCGCCGGGCCGAGGCCCATGCCGATGAGGCCCATGAAGCCCTCGGGCATCTTGGCCTGGGGGATGGGCATGGCCGCCATGGCGATGGGCGCGACCGGGTTGTCCAGGTCTTCGAGCACCGCGCCCGCCGGGCCGCCCTCGCTCGGCCCGGTGGGCGGCAGGCCGCTCCTGATGATGACCAGGTCGCCGTTGGCGCCCCAGCGCGTCCCGACGGAGTCGGCCAGCTTGGGCAGCGCGCCGGTGTCGCGGGCGCGGACGAGCAGCTTGGTCGTCGCGACCGACCCGGCGGCCAGGAACAGGTGCTTGGTGTGGATGTCCCTGCGGGCGACGACGCGGCCGTTGTCGTCGAGCTCGTCCACCGTGACCAGGTAACCGGAGCCGTTCTCGCGCACGTCGGTGACCTGGTGCAACGGCAGCACCTCGACCTTGCCGGTGGCCTCGGCCCTGGGCAGGTGGGTGCGGTCCAGGCTGCGCTTGGCGCCGCTGTTGGCGCCGTACCAGACCTGGCCGGCGATCTGCGAAGGGGGAATGGCGCCGGCCAGCTCGGCGCGGATGACGTCCCAGTCGAGGCCCAGCTCGAACAGGCGCGCGGTCATCCCTGCGGCGGCGGCCTCCTCCAGCAGCACCCGCTGGCCGCGGTAGCGCTCGTGGGCGAGCACGTCGGCGGGCATGGTGGACACCCCGACGGCCTCGCGGACCTTGGGGTACCACACCTCGTCCATCTCGTCGTAGCTCAGCCACGAGGGCATCACCCGGCCGAACAGGTCGCGCCGGGGCTGGTAGAGGACGGTGTTGTAGACCAGCGAGCCGCCGCCGACGCCCGCGCCCACCAGGACGTCGATGCCCTCGCCCCTGACCCGTTCGAGCACGCCGGTGTAGACGTCGATGGGCAGGCCCTCCTGGGCCGGGGCGACGGTCACCGGGCTGAGCCAGGCGGCCCGGCCGTCGGGGCTGTCGTAGGTGGCGAAGGTGTCGTGCGCGTCGGTGATGGGCCAGCGGCGCCCGCGTTCGAGCACGAGCGTCTGGACGCCCGCCTCCGCCAGGCGCAGCGCGGCGATGGCGCCGCCGAACCCGCTGCCGACGACCAGGGCCTCAGTGTCGCGCATTGCCGCCTCCCGCTATGAGAACGGTGACCTCGTGATCGTCCCCGAGGACCTCGCGCGCGAGGTCGAGCGGGGTCTTGCCGTCGTGGCCGGTCAGGCCGAGCGGCGCGCCGGCCTGGACCAGGATGCGGGCGCAGTCGGCGTAGCCGTGCCAGAGCGCGTCGTGCAGGGGGCTGTAGCCGTTGGTCGCGCCCTGGAAGGCCAGGTCGACTTCCGGGTGGGCGACCAGCAGGCCGGTGATGTCGGCGTGCCCGTTGTAGACGGCCTTGTGCAGCGGGACGGCGCCGAACGTCGGCTCGACGGCGTTGACGTCGGCCCCGGCGGCCAGCAGCTCGGCGACGATCTCGGTGTGCCCGTCGCGGCAGGCCACCAGCAGCGCGGTGTGGTCGTCGTTGAAGCCGTTGACCATCGGCCAGCGGGTGTCGACGGGGAACCCCTCGGCGAGCAGTTCGCGGACCTTGGCCAGGTCACCGCCGGTGACGGCGTTCATCAGGGCGTGCCCGGCCGCCGCCGCGTCGTCGGACTCCTGCCGGGCGCGCAGCAGCTTGTCGGACTCGATGAGGCGTTCCTTGCCGAAGGTGTTGACGTTCAGCTCGTACGCGAAGTGCTCCTTCATCGAGAAGCCGTAGTGGGTGGACAGGTTGAGCCCGGCGCCGTGGTCCAGGAGCACCTCGACGATGCCCGGCCACTTGAACCACAGGGCGTCCATGAGGGGGGTGTGGCCGGTGGTCGCGGCGACGGCGTCGACGAAGGCGCCGGCGCCGAGCAGGTCGCGCACGACCTGCGCGCTGCCGCCCTGGCAGGCCTTGTGCAGGGCGGTCGCCCCGGCCTTGGCGTCTGTGGTGAAGACGTCGGCCCCCGCGTCGAGCAGCGCCCGCACGGCGGGGGCGTCCGCGCGGCCGGAAGCGATCATGAGCACGTTGAGCCCGGTGTCGGTGTCGCGCTCGTCGGGATCGGCGCCGGCGCTCAGCAGGTCGCGGATCTCTCCGACGGCGCCGCGGCGCACCGCCGCGGTCAGCTCGCCTTTCATGTGCCACCTTTCGGTAAGGCATCCGTTGAGCTGGACAGTAGGCCCGGCCGCCCGCGGTGGCCATAATCGCCGCGCTTTCGCCGGGCACTTTGTCAGTTGGCCGTCCTGCGGCGAAGACCGACCGAGGATAAGCCGATATTTCCCGATTGCCAGGTGACTTGACTTTAACGGCGGATTCAATGCGCTATGTCGAGAAGTAATGGTTTCTGCTTTGACGGTGGCCGAACGGCGCTGCGATCGTCCCAGTGAAGATCCCTGGCGAAAAGGAGATCGCATGATCCACCAGTTCATCCTGGCCGCCCCGAAGCCAGGCATGACCGCACAGGAGTTCCAGGACTACTGGGTCAACGTCCACGCGGTGAAGTTCGCCGCCAAGATCCCGCAGATCCGGCGCTACCTGATCGACTCGCGCGTCCCGTCCACGGCGGACCGCGGACGGCCGGCGCTGCCCCACCAGGGCATGGCGGAGATCTGGCTGGCCAACGAGCAGGAGCAGCTCGCCTCGCTGCAGACCGAGGAGTTCCTGCACGGGGCGCGGCTCGACGAGCCGAACTGGGCGGCGTTCTGGCTCACCATCGTGCTGGACACCGACGCCCACGAGATCGTCCCCGGCCCGCCGCTCACCGAGGCCGCCCCGTCCTGGGTCAAGGTCACCACGCTGATCAAGCGCAGGCCCGGCCAGGACCTCGCCGACCACCGCGAGCGGACGCTCTCGGAGTACGCCCCGGTCGTCAGCGGGCTGCCCGGGGTGCGCCGCCACCTGCACGCCCACACCAGGGACGGCTTCTACACCTTCGGAGAGGCGTCCTTCGACAGCGTCGAGCAGATCTGGTTCGACGACGTCGCGGCGGCCGAGGCCGCGCTGGCCTCCCCGTACTTCACCGAGAAGGTCGCCCCGGCGCTCGACGCCGTCGCCGACCCCGCGCACGTGTTCTCCCTCACCACCCGGGAGAACTGGATCATCGGCCCGCAGGAGGAGCGATGAGCAGGAAGGTCCTGGTGCTCCTGTCCGAGCACGGCTACTGGGGTGAGGAGCTGCTCGGCCCGCTCACCCACTTCGACCAGCGCGGATACGAGGTCGTCTTCGCCACGCCCACCGGTGGCCGCCCGCACGCGCTGCCGCCCAGCATGGACCCCGACTACGTCGACCCGCCGCTCGGCCGCTCGGTCACCACGCCCGAGGTCGCCAAGCTGGTGCGCGAGCTGGACGACTCCGACCGGCTGGACCACCCCCTCGACATCTCCGCCGTGGTGCCCGACCGCCCCTACGTCGCCGACGACGACTACCTGCACGCCCTGGAGGCCTACAACAGGACGCTGGACAGGCTGGCGGAGCACATCGACGGGTTCGACACCATGCTGATCGTCGGCGGCAGCGGCCCCATCGTCGACCTGGCCAACAACGGCCGCGTCCACGCGCTGATCCTCGGCTTCCTCAAGGCCGGCAAGCCGGTGGCCGCCGAGTGCTACGGCGTCGCCTGCCTGGCCTTCGCCCGCGACTGGGAGGACCGCAAGAGCATCATCTGGGGCAAGCACGTCACCGGCCACTGCAAGGAGTACGACTACAAGGACGGCACCGGCTTCCTCGGCACCGACTTCAACATGGGGCCGCCGCCGTACCCGCTGGAGTACATCCTGCGCGACGCCACCGGCCCCGAGGGCCGCTACCACGGCAACTTCGGCAAGGAGACCTCGGTCATCGTCGACTACCCGTTCATCACCGGCCGCTCGACGCCCGACTCCTTCCTCACCGGGCAGAAGATCGTCGAAACGCTGGAAGACGGTCTGCGCCGGTTCGGCTGGTGAGCCCCATGAGCCCCACGGACGCCAGGACCGGCAACGAGGCGATCATCGAGCAGTTCCTCGCCGACGGCATGCGGTACATGTTCGGCAACCCCGGCACGGTCGAGCAGGGCTTCCTCGACGCGCTGGAGAAGTACGACGACTTCCACTACGTCCTGACGCTGCAGGAGACCGTGGCGGTGGGCATCGCCGACGGCTACGCCCGCGCCACCGGCGGCCCCGCCCTGGTGCAGCTGCACAGCGGCGTCGGCCTCGGCAACGGCATCGGCATGATGTACCAGGCCAAGCGCGGCCACACCCCGCTCGTCGTGGTCGCCGGCGAGTCCGGCGTCGAGTACGAGGCGATGGACGCGCAGATGGCCGCCGACCTGGTCGCCATGGCCAGGCCCGTCACCAAGTACGCGACCCGGGTGACCGACTCCTCCTCGGTGCTGCGGACGCTCCGGCGCGCCGTCAAGATCGCCATGACCCCGCCGCGGGGCCCGGTGTTCGTCTCGCTGCCCCTGGACGTGCTCGACCGGCCCAACGACGAGCCGGTCGTGCCCTCGGTGGTCCCCTACACCGCGACGGCCCCCGACGCCGCGACGATCCGCAGGGCGGCGGCGCTGCTGGCGGACGCCACGGCGCCGCTGGTGCTGTTCGGCGACGGCGTGGCCGCCTCCGGCGCCCAGGCGGAGCTGACCCGCGTGGCCGAGCTGCTCGGCGCGGACGCGTGGGGGGTGGAGATGTCGGAGGTCTCCATCGACGGCCGCCACCCGCTGTACCGCGGCCAGACCGGGCACATGTTCGGCGAGGTCAGCCGGGCCGTCGTCGCCGGCGCCGACGCCGTGCTCGTCGTGGGCACCTACCTGTTCCCCGAGGTCTTCCCCGACCTGGCCTCGCCGTTCCGGCCGGACGCGCGCATCGTGCACGTCGACCTGAACTCCTACGAGATCGCCAAGAACCACCCGGTGACGCTCGGCCTGGTCGCCGACCCCAGGGCCACCCTGGCCGCGCTCGCCGCGGAGCTTTCGTCGTCGATGTCGCCGGCCGCCCGCGAGGCCGCCGCCGGGCGGCTGGGCCGCGCCGCCGAGCGGCCCGCGGCCCAGGCCGACGAGGACTCGCTGCTCGGCGCCTTCGCCCGCCGGCTGGCCGAGCGCGCGCCCGAGGACCTCATGGTCTTCGACGAGGCCCTGACCGCCTCCGGCGTGCTCGGCGCCCACCTGCCGCCGCGGCTGCCGGGCCACTGGTTCCAGACCCGCGGCGGCTCGCTCGGCGTGGGCATCCCCGGCGCGATCGGGATGAAGATCGCCAACCCCGGCAAGACCGTCGTCGGCTTCACCGGCGACGGCGGGAGCATGTACACCATCCAGGCGCTGGCCACCGCGGTCCGCGAGGGCGCCGGCGCCAAGTTCGTCGTCTGCAACAACCGCGGGTACCGGCTGCTCGACCTCAACATCGAGCAGTACTGGCGTGAGCGGGACATCGCCGCGCACGCCTTCCCGCGCTCCTTCGACCTGGCCCACCCCGAGCTCGGCTTCACCGACATCGCCCGCGGCCTGGGCGTGGAGGCGATGCGGGTGGAGAAGCGGTCCCAGGTGGAGGAGGCCGTCGAGCGGATGCTGCTCGACGACCGGCCGTTCCTCATCGACCTCATCACGGAGTGACCGTGGCCGACACCCGCGTCGCCGTCCTGATGGAAAGCGACTACTACGAACCCGAGATCTTCTACTACCAGCGCAGGTTCGCCGAGGAGGGCATCCCGGTCGACTTCATCACCCGCCTGTGGGGCCAGGAGTCGATGACCTTCACCGGTCACGAGTACCGCGCGCCCTTCACGGTCTCCAAGAGCCTGGAGGAGGTCGACCCCTCGGACTACGCGGCGCTGGTCGTGCCCTCGGGCATGGTGTCCGACCGGCTGCGCTACACCGACGACGTGGACCGGCTCGCGCCGGCCACCGAGCTGCTGCGCCGCGCCTTCGAGGACTCCCGCGTCATCAAGGGGATCATCTGCCACGGCATGTGGCTGGCCGCCTCCATCCCCTACGTCGTGCGCGGACGCAAGATCGTCTGCCACAACAACCTGGTCGGCGACGTGCGCAACATGGGCGCGGAGTACGTCGACAAGGACGTGGTGATCGACGGCGACCTCGTCACCGGACGCTCGGGACAGCAGTGCCACCTGTTCGCGAGGACCCTCGTCGACCTGCTCACCCAGAAGGACGAAATCCTATGAACTTCACCTTCTCCGACACGATCGCCGGCCAGGTCAGCGCCTACGACGCTGCCTCCCGCACCGCCACGGTGGTCACCGCCGACGGCCGCGACTTCGCGGTCTCGATGGACGGCGGCCCGAGCGCCGAGCTGCTGCACAACCTCGGCGAGCCCTACACCGACGCCTCCGGCCAGCTCGACGCGATGCTCGTGCCCGGGCGCTACCTGTTCGCCTACGGCGTGTTCTACCCGCACGCCGAGGGTGAGATCTTCGACGCCAAGCGCGTCATCTTCCTCGGCCGCCGCCCCGGCGAGTTCCGCTTCGAGGAGCAGAACTGGTGGGTCCACCAGATCCAGGAGATCGCCGCCTTCTACCGCAAGGCGCAGTTCGGCGACGGGCCGGTGGACTTCTCCGACTACCGCACGATGATCAGGCTCGGCGGCGAGAAGACCGACAGCCACGTGCAGGAGACCGACACGATCTCGCGCCTGGTCTACGGCATGGCCTCGGCCTACATGCTCACCGGCGACGACGCCTACCTGGAGGTCGCCGAGCGCGGCACCGAGTACCTGCGGGCCAACCTGCGCTTCGTCGACGCCGACGAGGACATCGTCTACTGGTACCACGGGCTGAAGATCGAGGGCGACGTGCAGCGCAAGCTGTTCACCTCGGAGTTCTCCGACGACTACGACGCCCTCCCGATGTACGAGCAGATCTACGCGCTCGCCGGCCCCGTCCAGACCTACCGGATCACCGGCGACCCGCGCATCAAGAGCGACGCCGAGGCGACGCTGCGGCTGTTCGACCGGTTCTACCTGGACCGGGAGAAGGGCGGCTACTTCTCCCACATCGACCCCATCCTGCTGAGCCCCGACCACGAGTCGCTCGGCGAGAACCGCGCCAGGAAGAACTGGAACTCGGTCGGCGACCACGCCCCCGCCTACCTCATCAACCTGTACCTGGCCACCGGCGACCCCAAGTACGCCGCGTTCCTGGAGTACACCTTCGACACCATCGTCGAGCACTTCCCCGACGACAAGAACAGCCCGTTCGTCCAGGAGCGCTTCCACCGCGACTGGTCGCACGACACCGCGCACGGCTGGCAGCTCAACCGCGCCGTCGTCGGCCACAACCTGAAGATCGCCTGGAACCTCATGCGGATGAACTCGCTGAAGCCCAAGGCGGAGTACGCCGAGCTCGCCACGCACATCGGCGACATCATGCCGCCCATCGGCGCCGACCGGCAGCGCGGCGGCTGGTACGACGTCGTGGAGCGCCTGCGCCGCGAGGGCGAGGACCGCTTCCGGTTCGTCTGGCACGACCGCAAGGCGTGGTGGCAGCAGGAGCAGGCCGTGCTGGCCTACCTCATCCTGTTCGGCGTCACCGGCCAGGACCGCTTCCGCGACGAGGCCCGCGGAGCCGAGTCGTTCTACAACGCCTTCTTCCTCGACCACGACGAGGGCGCGGTCTACTTCAACGTGCTCGCCAGCGGCCTGCCCTACCTGCTCGGCACCGAGCGGCTCAAGGGCAGCCACTCGATGAGCATGTACCACTCCTCCGAGCTGTGCTACCTGGCCGCCGTCTACAACAACCTGCTCATCAGCGGCAAGCCGATGGACCTGTACTTCAAGCCCGACCCCGACGGCTTCGACGACCGGGTCCTGCGCGTCTCGCCCGACCTGCTGCCGCCCGGCTCCATCAGGATCGGCGCGGTCGAGATCGACGGCGAGCCCTACGACGACTACGACGCCGGCGCGCTCACCGTGAACCTCCCCGAGGCCACCGGGCGCGTCAAGGTGAAGGTCACCGTGGAGGCCGTCCGATGACGGCCGGCGTCACCCTCAGCACTGCGGGCGGCCTCACCGTCGCCCGCGTCGAGGGCGAGATCACCAGCGCCACGGCCCCGGCCGTCCAGGAGCGCCTGCTGCCGCTGGTCGCCCCCTCCAGCACGCTGCTCGTCGACTTCTCCAGCGTCACCTACGTCTCCAGCGCCGGGCTGCGCATGCTGCTGATCCTGTACCGGCGGGCCCAGCAGGCCGAGGCGCGCGTCGTCATCGGCGGGCTGTCGCCGGAGGTGCGGTTCGTCATGTCGGCCACCGGGTTCCTCGGCTTCTTCGAGGTCGCCGACGACGTCGAGGGCGAGATGGGCCGCCTCACGGCCGAGATGGGACGCGTGGGACCGTGACCGCCGAGCGCATCGACCTCCCGCGGATCGACGATTTCCCGACCCGGCGGATCGGCGCGTACCGCGTGCGGCAGGGCCGGCCCTTCCCGCACGGCGCCACCCTGGTGCCGGGCGGGGTGAACTTCTCGGTCTTCTCCGACGGCGCCACCGCGATGACGCTGGTGCTGTACCGGCGCGGCGACGCCGAGCCGCTGGAGGAGCTGCCGTTCCCGCCCGAGTACCGCATCGGGAGCGTCTTCACCATGACCGTCTTCGGCCTGGACCTGGAGAGCCTCGAATACGGCTACCGCGCGGAGGGCCCGTTCGACCCGGCGCGCGGCGACCGGTTCGACCCGGGCGCCATCCTGGCCGACCCGCACGCGCTGCTGCTGTCCGGGCGGGACGTGTGGGGCGTCCCGCCCGACTGGAGCAAGCCCTACCAGTACCGGTCCATGATCGCCCAGGAGGACTTCGACTGGGAGGACGACGTGCCGCTGCGCACGCCCAGCGAGGACCTGGTCATCTACGAGACCCACGTCCGCGGCTTCACCCGCCACCCCTCCTCGGGGGTGGCGGCCCCGGGCACCTACGCCGGGCTGCGGGAGAAGATCCCCTATCTGCGCGACCTCGGCGTCAACTGCGTCGAGCTGATGCCGATCTTCGAGTTCGACGAGTTCGACAACGGGCGCGTCAACCCCGCGACCGGCGAGCGGCTGCACAACTACTGGGGCTACAACACCATCGGCTTCTTCGCCCCCAAGGCCGGGTACGCCGCGACCGGCGCGTTCGGCATGCAGGCCGACGAGTTCAAGGCGCTGGTGAAGGACCTGCACAGGGCCGGCATCGAGGTGATGCTCGACGTGGTGTTCAACCACACCGCCGAGGGCAACGAGCAGGGCCCGACGATCTCGTTCAAGGGCCTGGACAACGCCACCTACTACATGCTCACCCCCGAGGGGTACTACTACAACTTCAGCGGCACAGGGAACACCGTCAACTGCAACCACCCCGTGGTGCGCGACTTCGTGCTCACCTGCCTTCGCCACTGGGTGTCGGAGTACCACGTCGACGGGTTCCGCTTCGACCTGGCCGCGATCCTGGACCGCGGCCCGGACGGCGCCCCGCTGCCCAACCCGCCGCTGCTGGAGCAGCTCGCCTACGACCCGATCCTGCGCCACACCAAGCTCATCGCCGAGGCGTGGGACGCCGGAGGGCTCTACCAGGTCGGGCACTTCCCCAACTACGGCCGCTGGTCGGAGTGGAACGGCAAGTACCGCGACGTCCTGCGCAGGTTCCTCAAGGGCGACGAGGGCACCACCGGAGAGCTGGCGGCGCGCGTCGCCGGCTCGCCCGACCTGTACGGCGGGCGCGGACCGGCCGCCTCGGTCAACTTCGTCACCGCGCACGACGGCTTCACCCTCAACGACCTGGTCTCCTACAACGACAAGCACAACGAGGCCAACGGCGAGGGCAACGCCGACGGCGCCAACGACAACAACAGCTGGAACCACGGCGCCGAGGGCCCGACCGAGGACCCGGGGATCAACGCGCTGCGCACCCGCCAGATGAAGAACGCGCTGGCGATATTGCTGGTCAGCCAGGGCATCCCCATGCTGCTGGCCGGCGACGAGGTGGGCCGCACCCAGCTCGGCAACAACAACACCTACTGCCAGGACAACGAGCTCTCGTGGTTCGACTGGACGCTGGTCGACGCCAACGCCGAGCTGCTCAGGTTCGCCCGGCGGATGATCGCCTTCCGGCACGCCCACCCCGTCCTGCGCGAGGGCAGGCACCCGCTCGGCGTCGACACCACCGGGGTCGGCCTGCCGGACGTGAGCTGGCACGGGGTGGACGCCTGGCGGCCCGACTGGTCGCCCGGCAGCAGGCTGCTGGCCGTGATGCGCGCCGGGCGCGACGCGGACGGGGCGATGGACCAGCTCTACGTGGTGATGAACTCCCACTGGGAGGGCCACGACGTCGAACTCCCCGACCCCGCGGGCGGCGTCTGGCGCCTGTTCGCCGACACCGGCGCCTCCGCGCCGCACGACGTCCACGACCCCGGCGCCGAGCCGGCGACCGCCTACCCCGGGCGCGTGTACGTCGCACCCCGCTCAGTGGTGATCCTGACCCGCTCCGACGACTAGGAGAACTGACGTGGCATTCATCGCAACCCTCAGCACCGGCTCGGGCACCGCGACCATCCGCCTGGCGGGCGAGCTCGACGCCGCCACCGCGCCGGAGTTCCACGACGCCATCGACGACGCCGTGGCCACCGGGGCCGCCCGGCTGGTGATCGACGCCTCCGAGCTGACCTACATCGCCAGCGCCGGCCTGCGCGCCCTGGTGTTCGCCCGGCAGAAGGTCGCCGAGGACGTCACGATCTCCCTCGTCGGCGTCACCGAGCCCGTCCTGAAGGTCATCAAGATGGCCGGGCTCGACCACGGCTTCGACATCACCGCCTCGTGAGCCCGTCGTGCCGCGCATCCCGGCGTCACTGTCGTCCCTCGACCAGGTAGCGGACTACGTGCTCGGCCTGGCCGAGCGCGCGGGCCTGCCCTCTGACCTCTCCGACCGGCTGCGCCTGGCGGCCGACGAGCTGGCGACCAACATCGTGGTCCACGGCTACGGGGAGACCGGAGGCGAGTTCGTCGTCGAGGGCGGGATGGACGGAGAGTCGGTCTGGCTCAGGTTCGAGGACGACGCCCGGCCGTTCGACCCCAGGTCCGGATACCGGCGGCCGGACTACGGGCTGCCGTTCGCACAACGCCGCATCGGCGGTCTCGGGGTGTACCTCGCCCTGACCGCCGTTGACGGTTTCACCTACCGGCGAGTCGCGGGGCGCAACATCAGCACGCTGCGGATCCTCAGGGATGGAGCACATCAAAATGACCAGCGTTCTCGTGCTGGATGACGATTCGCCGCCCCCCGGCCTGCGGCGGGCCCTCGCCGAGGCGGGGGTCCGCGTGCGGGTGCACTCACCGGCCGACGTGCTCGCGGCCGAACGGATGCCCGAGGTGGACGTCTTGCTGGCCTCCGCCGCCGTGCCGCCCAACATCGTGCGGGCCGTCGCCCGGCGGATGGACGAGGAGGGTTGGCGGCCCACGCTGCTCGCCTACACCGAGCACGACTTCGGCGCGCTGGAAGGGCACGTCCACGGCGGGGCCGACTACCTGATGCCGCCGTTCCTGACCTCGCTCGTCCGCGCGCGGCTCGGCACCTGCCACGAGCAGGCCGAGCTGAGCCGCGCGCTGCGGCTGGCGGGAGGCGAGGCCGACCTGCACCGGTACGAGCGCGAGCTGGAGATCGGCAGGGAGATCCAGCTCGGCTTCCTGCCCGACTCGCTGCCCACGCCCGCCGGGTGGGACATCGACGTGCGCTACCGCCCGGCGAGGACCGTCGCCGGCGACTTCTACGACGTGTTCGAGCTGGTCAACCGCCGCAGGCTCGGGCTGGTCGTCGCCGACGTGTGCGACAAGGGGGTGGGGGCCGCGCTGTTCATGGCGCTCATCCGCAGCCTGCTGCGCCACACCGCGGAGCACGGCGGCGTCCATGGCCTCAAGAGCGTCGACCTGCCGGGCGACGCGCGTTCCATGCCCGTGGCCGGCGCCGCCACCCTGCTCAACGCCGTCGAGGCGACCAACGAGTACCTCACCCGCAACCACGTCCACCAGGGCTACTTCGCGACCATGTTCTTCGCGGTGCTCGACCCGGTCACCGGAGGGCTGGTCTACATCAACGGGGGTCACAACCCGCCCGTGCTGATCCGCGGCGACGGCGGGGCCCCGCTCGTGCTGGACCCGACCGGGCCGGCGGTGGGCGTGCTGCGCGACTCGACCTTCACGCTCGGCCACGCCCATCTGGACCCCGGCGACCTGCTGTTCATCTACACCGACGGGGTGACCGAGGCACGCGACCCCCACCGGGCGTTCTTCGGGGAGGACAGGATGCTGGACGTGCTGCGCGAGGGCGCCGGCTCCGGCGACGACCTGCTGCGGCGCGTCGACGGCGCGCTCACCGGGTTCGTCGGCACGGCCGAGCAGTCCGACGACATCACCATGCTGGCCCTGCACAGGACCGGCGCCTGATGGCCCGCGTCGTCACCATGCACTCCTACCGGGGAGGCACCGGCAAGTCGAGCACGGCGGCCAACATGGCGCTGCTGTTCGCCGCGGGCGGCCTGCGGGTGGGCGTCCTGGACACCGACATCCAGTCCCCGGCCGTGGACGCCATCTTCGGCCTCGAACCCGACCCCTCGATGTGCACCTTCGCCGACTACCTGGTCGGCCGCTGCGAGATCGAGGACGCCGCCCGGCCCGTGGACGGCATGGACCTGTTCGTGGTCCCGAGCCGGGCCGGGCTCACCGCCATCAACGAGATCATGACCAGCGGCTACGACCTCGGGCTGCTGAACGAGGCCGTCCTGCGGCTCACCGCCTCGCTGGCGCTGGACGTGCTGATCATGGACACGCACACGGGCATCAACACCGAGACCGTCACCGCCGTGGCCGGCTCGGACGCGATGGTCATCGTCACCCGCGCCCACCGGCTGGACCTGGCGGGCGCGGCCGAGAGCGTCGCCCTGGCCGACCGGCTCGGCTGCCGGCAGCGCATCGTCGTGGTCAACATGGTCCCCGAGGGGATCGAGGACGGCGACCTGGTGCCGCGGGTCGAGCAGGCCTACGGTCTGCCGGTCGCCGCGGTGCTGCCGTACGTCCCCGCGATGGCCGGGCCGGACGGCGCCCACGTCTTCGTCACCGCCGACCCCGGGCACGCCTCCGCCGCCGGATATCACGACATCAACGCCTTGGTGATGTCCGACACCGTCTGCCGGCTGCCCTCCTGACGGGCACGGCGCGACGGCGCCCCTCGCGCGGCGCGGCCGGTGCGAGGGGCGGCCGGTCAGGGGTGTGCCCGGCCTTCGCTTGACAAGCGGACTTGACACAGTAGCCGCGCATACATGTCGGTTCTCGGCGTCGGCGGGTACCGTTACGTGCAGTGAACGCGCAATCGCTCCCTTGGCTGAAGGCGGGAGGCGACACCGTGAGCTTCATTGTCAGGCGTGACGGTTCCCCGCTCGGCGGCATTCACGTTCCATCCCGGCTGCTGGGCGAGTTCGACCTGCGACGCATCCGCCAGGGCCGTCACCAGCGCCTCTGGCAGGTGTTCGGCGCGCACACCACCGGTTCGGGCACGACCTTCTCTGTGTGGGCGCCGAGCGCCCGCGAGGTCCGGGTGGCCGGCGACCTCGACGGCAGGGAGGGCGGGTCCTCGCACCGCATGCTCCCGATCGGCTCCTCGGGCATCTGGGAGCTCTACCTGCCCGGCGTCGGCGACGGCTACCGGTACATGTACGACGTCCTGGGCGCCGACGGGCAGTGGCGGCGCAAGGCCGACCCGTTCGCCTCGGCCGCCGACCGCCCTCCGGGCACCGCGTCGGTCGTGTTCACCTCCGGGCACCGCTGGCGCGACGCCGCCTGGCTGGAGCGCCGGGCGCGGGCGGTGGCGCAGGAGGAGCCGATGAGCGTCTACGAGCTGCATCTCGGCTCCTGGCGGCCCGGCCTGACCTACCGCGAGCTGGCCGAGGCGCTGCCGCCGTACGTCGCGGGGCTCGGCTTCACGCACGTGGAGCTCATGCCGGTGGCCGAGCACACCTCCGACGAGCGGCTGCCCACCGCCCTGTACGCGCCGACCGCGAGATACGGCGACCCCGACGACTTCCGCCGCCTGGTGGACCGGCTCCACCAGGCGGGCGTCGGCGTCATCCTCGACTGGACGCCGCTGTGCCTCGCCGCCGACGAGGAGGGGCTCGCCCGCTTCGACGGCACGCCCCTGTACGAGGCGGTGGACGCCGGCGACGGCAGGCCGAGCGTCCCCGGCGGCGCCCGCGAGGCTCCCGCCGCGCACGCCTTCGACCACCGGAGCCCGTGGGTGCGCAACTTCCTGACGGCCAACGCGCTGCACTGGTGCTCGCAGTTCCACATCGACGGCCTGCGCACCTCCGGGTACCCGGGCGACCGCGACCCCGAGGCCGTCGCGCCGTTCTTCCGCGAGGTCAACTCCACGCTGCACTGGCTGAGCCCGGGGACGGTGGCGGTCGCCGAGGCGGCGGGCGCGGCCGAGGAGACCGCGCCGCTCACCGGGGTCGCCGGGCCGGGCTTCGACCTGCGGTGGAACACCGGCTGGACGCAGGACTGCCTCGGCTACCTGGCGAGGGACCCCGGTGACCGCAGGTACCACCACGGGGAGATCACCTTCCCCATGGTGTACGCCTACTCCGAGCGCCACATCCTGCCGGTCTCGCACGCGGCCGGGTCGCTGTCGTCCGCGCTGCCCGGCGACGCGCGGCGGCGGCGGGCGGGCCTGCGGGGCTTCCTGGCCTTCATGTGGGCCCATCCGGGCAAGAAGCTGCTGTTCATGGGCCAGGAGTTCGCGCACGAGGGGGAGTGGGAGCAGCCTCTCGGCCTGGGGTGGGAGGAGGCCGACGAGGGCGTGCGCACCCTGGTGCGCGACCTGAACGCCGCCTACCGCCGGCTGCCGGCGCTGTGGCGGCTGGACGCCTCTCCCGACGGGTTCGGCTGGATCGTCCCGGACGCGGCGAGCGACAACGTGCTGGCCTTCCTGCGCTATGACGACGACGGCATGCCGCTGGCGTGCGTGTGCAACTTCTCCGCGGTCGCCCGCGAGGGATACCGGGTCGGGCTGCCGTTTCCTGGCCGGTGGGCCGAGGTGATCAACACCGACGCCGCGCCGTACGGGGGGAGCGGGCTGGGCAACCTCGGGGCCGTGGAGGCGACGGCCTCCCCGTGGCACCGCTGCGAGGCGAGCGCCTCCATGGTCCTCCCGCCGCTGTCCACCGTGTGGCTGCGTCCGGACCCTCGTCCGGTTTCTGACAAAGTCAGCGCCCCCTAGCGCAAAAAAACCGCACGGCCGGTATTGTTTTCTTCGGCACCTCTTACGGGTGTTCGCCTTTGAACTCTGTGGGCGCGGGCCGCGGACATAGGGGGTCGCCCGTGAGCGTCAGTTCCTTCACCTCTGAACAGGAGAACGCGGCGTCGGAGTTCTTCGCACGGTTCTGCGGCATCGTGTTCTCCTCCCTCAAGCGTCGCGACCAGCGCAGATGGGCACGGCTGTACATCCGGGGGCTGCTGTCCATCGAGGGACGCAAGACCATGCGCGGCATCGCCTCCCTGGAGGCCGAGCCCGCCGTCGAGCAGAGCCTGCAGCAGTTCATCAGCCAGTCCCCGTGGGGCTGGATCTCCGTGCGGCGCGCCCTGGCCGGCTACCTCGAACAGGCCATCCGCCCGATCGCGCTGGTCGCCGAGCCGCTGGTGATCCCCAAGTCGGGGGACCACTCGGTCGGCGTCGAGCGCCGGTTCGTCCAGAAGCTCGGCCGCCTGGCCAACTGCCAGCAGGTCGTCGGGGTGTGGCTGGCCTCCGACCAGGCGGCCTTCCCCATCGACTGGCGTCTCATCCTGCCCGAGAGCTGGACCGACGACCCGGGCCGCCGGCGACGGGCGGGCATCCCCGACGAGGAGGTCAGCCTCACCGTCGAGGAGTGCGCCGCCGAGGTGGTCACGAGCATCGTCCACGGGTGGGGCCTCAAGCCGCGCCCGGTCGTGATGGACGCCAGGGAGATCGACCTCGGACGGCTGATCTACGAGCTGTCCGCGCGGCAGGTCCCCTTCGTGCTGCGGGTGAACGACTCGGTGCCGGTCAGTCCCTCGGACCCGCGCATCCCGATGGGCATGGGCCGCCGCATCGAGGCCGGCCGGCTGGTCGACGCGCTGCGCGACGTCAACCGCATCGTGGAGTCCCGCAGGCCCCCGTCCATGGGCGCCACCCCGGCGCCGCAGTCGGTGGTCGTGGCCGCGCGGGTGCACACCCCGTTCCACTCGGCGACGGCCCAGGACGAGCCGCCGGCCCTCACCCTGCTCGGCGCCTGCCTCGGCCCCGAGCGGCGCTCGGTCGCGGTGTGGCTGTCCAACATCACCACGCTGCCGCCCACGACGCTGCTGCGCCTGGCCGAGACGGCCGAGCGGGTGGCCTGGGACCGGGCGGGGGTGACCCACCGCCTCGGCCTGCGCGACTTCGAGGGCAGGTCGTTCCGCGGCTGGCACCACCACGTGACGCTGGTGTCGGCCGCGCACGCCTTCTGGATGCTCCTGTCGGGCGCCCGCGACCACCGCCTGTTCCCCCCCGGCCCGACCCCCGCCGTCCCCACCGCCCAAACCCCCCGCACCGCCTGACCCCCAGCCTCCCGAGCCATCCCCTCGGCCACGCGAACCAGATCGCGCCCCCCTCCGCCCGATATGTGGTGGAGATGACCGGCGCCGGGTCGGCGGGTCGTGGTACGGCGAGGCCGGCGCCGCCCTATGGCGCCTGGCCGGTGAACGTACGCGCACGGCGCGCACTAGTTGGGCGGTGTGAGCAGGGTGTCGAAGACGACGGTGAAGAACGAGGCGAAGGCGTCGGGGGAGCGGGTGGCGCGGGCGTCGATGAGGGTGCCTTCCCAGGCGTTGACGATGAGCCGGGCCGTCGCCGCGGGGTCCAGGCCGGTGCGGAGCGCGCCGGCGTGCGCGGCCTCGGCGAGGACACCCGCGACCAGGTCCGTCCACACGCGCAGGCTCTCACCGACGCTCGCGCGGATGGTCTCGCTGTGGTCGGTGATCTCGGTGCCGAAGTTGCCGAACATGCAGCCGCGCTTGTACCCCCAGCCGACGACGTCGTCGCGCAGGAACTCGAAGTGCTTCCTGAGCCGGGTCAGCGGCTCGACGGAGGTGTCGGCGAGGTCGCGCATGCGCCGGCTCTCGCCGTAGCGCTCCAGGGCGATGACGGCCAGCGCCTCCTTGCTGGCGAAGTGGTTGTAGAAGGATCCCTTGGGCACGCCGGCGCCGTCGGTGATGTCCTTCACTCCCGCCGCGTTGTACCCGCGGGCGTGGAACCGGTCGAGCGCGGCCTCGACGATCTCTTCGCGCATGCTCTGCCGTGCCACGGCCATCCCCGCCTTCGTCCACCAATATGGTCGGTCGTCTTATAGTAGTCGGACGGGACCGGTCGTTCGCCTCGGATGCGAGCGACCGGACTAAGACGACCGGTCATATTGTGATCGGCATCCCTATCGGAAGGAATCACGACATGTCCACCTACCGTGCGGTTCAGGTGTCCGGAGCAGGGACGGGCGACTGGGCCCTGGTCGAGCGCGAGCTGACCGATCCACTGCCGGGGCAGGTGCGCCTGCGGGTCGAGGCCTGCGGCATCTGCCACACCGACGCCCTCGCCGTCGGCGGCGTCATGCGGCCCGACCCCTCCGCCCCGATCGTGCCGGGCCACGAGGTCGTCGGCGTCATCGACGCCGTCGGCGCCGGGGTGACCAGGTGGCACGTCGGCGACCGGGTCGGCGTCGGCTTCCTGAACGGCCACTGCGGCGAGTGCGACTTCTGCCGCCGCGGCGACTTCGTCAACTGCGCCGACCAGCCCGTGACCGGGACCTCCGTGGACGGCGGGTACGCCGAGGTCGCCTACGCCAGGGCGAGCGGGCTCGTGCGCATCCCCGACGGGATGGCCCCCGCCGACGCAGCGCCGCTCCTGTGCGCCGGCCTCACCGTCTACCAGGGCCTGCGACAGGCCGGCGCAGGCCCCGGCGCGCTGGTGGCGGTCTTCGGCATCGGGGGCCTCGGGCACCTGGGCCTCCAGTACGCCGACAAGCTCGGTCACCGCACCGTCGCCATCGCCCGTGGCGCCGACAGGGCCGAACTGGCGGCGCGGCTGGGCGCCCGGCACTACATCGACGCCACCGCCGAGGACCCCGCCGAGGCGCTGCGCGGGCTGGGCGGCGCGGCGGCCATCATCGCGACCGTGCCCGACGGCCGTGCGATGTCGCCGCTGGTCGCCGGGCTGGCGCCGCACGGGCGGCTGGTCGTCCTCGGCGCTGGGATGGAGGCGATGTCCGTGCTGCCCGGCGACCTGCTCTTCGGCCAGCGGTCGATCGTCGGAAGCCTCGTCGGCACCCCGATCGAGAACGAGGACAACCTGGCCTTCGTCGGAGAGCACGGCATCGGTTCCATGAACGAGGTCATGCCGCTGTCGGAGACGCCCAAGGCATTCGAGCGCATGATGTCGGGAAAGGCGCGCTTCCGCGTCGTGCTGGACACGCGGGCGTAGGCACGCCCTGGACGCGCGGGCGTAGGCACGCCCTGGACGCGCGGGCGTAGGCACGCCGGCTCAGGCACGCCCTGGACGTGCGGGCGTAGGCACGCCGGCTCAGGCACGCCGGTGCGTGGCCTGCGCATCGCCGGCGGGGTCGCCCGCGAGCCCCTCCGAATATGCGATGCGGCCGTGGTGAGGCGTCAGGTAGCGTCGGCGGGCGTGACTCCTCCCCGCGTTCGCCCTCCGTTCGTCGCCGACGAGCGCACGCAACTCGTCGGCTGGCTCGACCTGCAGCGTGCCATCGTCCACTACAAGTGCGAAGGGCTGTCCGAGGCCGACGCCCACCGCCCGGTCCTGCCGTCCTCGCCGCTGATGACGGTGGCGGGCCTGGTGTCCCACCTGCGGTGGACCGAGCACTGCTGGTTCGAGGTGCTGTTCCTCGGCGGTCCCGCCGAGGGGCCGCAGATGGCCGGCGAGCAGGAGGACGCCGACATGATGGTCGAGGGGGTGCCCCTCGCGCGGCTGCTGGACGACTACGCCCGCCAGTGCGCGCGGTCCAACGAGATCATCGCCGCGCACTCCCTGGACGAGCCCGGCCGGCACCCCGACTTCACCTCGGCCGCCGCGAGCCTGCGCTGGATGGTCATCCACATGGTCGAGGAGACCGCCCGGCACGCCGGCCATCTGGACACCATCCGGGAGATCCTCGACGGCGAGACCGGCTACTACTGACCTTCGTCCGCACGTCCCGCCAGGCGTCCCGTTGACCCTGACACGGTGTGAGGCCATAGACCGGAGGGGTCATGTACACCATCGGAGACTTCGCCCGTCTCGGCAGGGTGTCGGTACGGATGCTTCGGCACTATGACGTGCTCGGACTGCTCCGGCCGGCGCGGGTCGACCAGGTCACCGGCTACCGCTACTACGAGGCGGGGCAGCTGTCGCGGCTCAACCGGCTGATCGCGCTCAAGGATCTCGGCCTCACCCTGCACGAGGTGGGGCGGATCCTGGCGGAGAAGGTCGGCACCGACGAACTGCACGGCATGCTGCGGCTGCGCCGCGCGCAGTTGGAGGCCCAGGTGGCCGACGACATGGCGCGGCTGGTCAGGGTCGAGGCGAGGCTCCGGATGATCGAAACGGAGGGCGTCATGCCCGCAGACATCGTGATCAAGAGCGTGCCCGCGGTCCGCGTCGCCGAGCTGAGCGCCACGGCCGACGGCTTCGAGTCCGACAAGATCGGCTCGGTGGTCCAGCCGCTGTACCGCGACCTGTGCGACCGGGTGGAGGCGGCCGGGCTGGTCTTCACCGGTCCGGCGATCGCCTACTACGAGCCGGTGCCCGAGGGGGTGCGCGTGCACGCCGGAGTCCAGGTGAACCTCCAGCCGGGCGGGACCTACGACTTCGACGTCGTCGACCTGCCGGCGCTCGAGCGGGCGGCCACCCTGATCCACGAGGGCGGCATGGAGAGCGTCGACGTCTCCTACCAGCAGCTCGCCCGGTGGATCGAGGACAGCGGCCACCGCGGCTCCGGCGTCGCGCGCGAGGTGTACCTCAACTACGGCGAGGGCGACCCGGCCGGCTGGGTGACCGAGCTCCAGGAGGCCGTGACCCGCGCCGAGTAGCCACCGCCCCCTCGCGCCGTACCCCCTCGGACGTCCGCGAGGGGGTACGGCGGCGGTGAGCGGTGGTCTCCGCGTGGCGGCGCGTGGGGCCGGGGCCCGCGCCGGTCCTCACGCGGCGGGCCGCCCGGCCCTGGAGGACCTGCCGTAGCGCTGGTTGAAGCGCTCGACGCGGCCGGCGGTGTCCAGGATGCGGCCGCGGCCGGTGTAGAAGGGGTGGCTGGCGGAGGAGACGTCGACGTCGACCACCGGGTAGGTGGCGCCGTCCTCCCACGTGATGGTCTTGTCGCTCGCCGCGGTGGACCGGGTGAGGAACGAGTGGTTCGCGCTCGGGTCGCGGAACACGACGGGGCGGTAAACGGGGTGGATGCCCTTCTTCACGGGGTCATCGCTCCTCTCGGCGCAGGTCGTGCTCGCGCACGACCGGCTCGTACTTGGTCGGGGTGAGGGGTCTTCGCCCTCACGGGTATGAAAACCATTGCCAATACCCCGATATTCCCGCCCATCCGACCGGCTCGCCCGAGCGGGACCGCGTCCACGGTGCCCACGGTGCCGCCGTGGCCGCGCGCCGGAATGCCCGGAGCCGGCCCATGGTTCGGCCCTACTGCTCACGCAGCGGAGGAAGGCAAGGGATGTCCGAACAACTTGAGTTCGCCGTCGACACGTTCGGGGACGTGACCGCCGACGCGGACGGGAACCGGCTGCCGTACGCGCAGGTGATCCGCAACCTCGTCGAGGAGGCCGTGCTCGCCGACGGCGTCGGGATCGACGCGATCGGCATCGGGGAGCACCATCGCGACGACTTCGCCGTCTCGGCGCCCGAGATCGTGCTGGCGACGATCGCCGGCCGGACCGAGCGCATCCGCCTCGGCACCGCGGTGACCGTGCTCAGCTCAGACGATCCGGTGCGGGTGTTCGAGAGGTTCGCCACCCTTGACGCGGTGTCCCGGGGCCGAGCCGAGCGGCGAGGAGGTCGTGCCCCGGGTGCGCGCGCTCCTGTCCGACACCCCCGCCGCCACGCCCGCCGGGTGACACCTTCGTCGACCTGCACGACGGGCGCACCGAGGTGATCACCCACCAGACCAACGTGCCGGCCGCCCACCTCGACGCCGCGGCGCGGGCCGGGTTCGCCACCAGCCTCGACCGGTGCGACGCCTACCTGGCCGGGCGCTGCCGAACGCGGAGTACCGCACCCTCCCCGGTCAGACCCACGATGTCGCGCCAGAGGCGCTCACGCCGGTGCTGACGGCGTTCTTCGGCGGGTGATCCCACGCGGTCGGCATCTGGCGGCGCCTGTCGGCGCCTGGCGGCGCGGCGCCGGTCAGCGCCGGGCGGCGGCCACGGCCTCGCGCAGGGTGGCCGCGGTGACCCTCACGCCAGGACCGCTGAAGTCGTGGCTCTCCCCGGCGTAGGGCACGCCGTAGGCGGGGGTGCCGGGCTGCAGGCGCCAGCTCTCGGCCAGCGTCCCCGCGTCCAGGGTGTCGTACCCGATGCGGTCGAGGAACGCGGCGACCTCGTCCTTGGCCGCCTGGTCGTCGCCCGCGATCGCCAGGGCGCTGCGGTCGGCCGCGCCGGCGGGCCGGGCGAGCTCGCCCAGGTGCCGGAAGCTGATGTTGTTGAACGTCTTGACCACCCGTGACGCGGGCAGATGCCGCTGCAGCAGCTCGCTGGAGGTGGCCGACGCGTCGTCCAACTCGGGGATGTTCCCGTCCCGCTGGGGATAGTAGTTGTCGGTGTCCATGACGGTCTTGCCGGCGAGCGGCTCGACCGGGACGTCCAGATAGGCCCGCAGCGGGATGCTGACCACCACCAGGTCGCCGGCCGCCGCCGCCTCGGCGGGGGTCGCCGCCCTGGCCTTCGGTCCCAGTTCGGCGACCAGGTCCTTCAACGTCTCCGGCCCCCGCGAGTTGCTCAGCACCACGTCGTAGCCGGCCGCCACCGAAAGCCGGGCGACCGTGCCGCCGATGTATCCGCTGCCGATGAATCCGATAGTCGTCATGTGCGACTCCAACCCGCGCTCCCCACCGGGCATTCCTCGCCGCCATGCCGTGACGCGGAGGATCCCTGGGGCCGCTCGCGCCAGTGGCGCGAGCTGAGCTCATATTCGGGTGCTGCGCGGAGTCCGGCGTATGGGACAGTTGGCCGCAATGATCCTCACGCGGATTCTGGAGCGTAGCCATGGCGGCGGAGTTCGAGCTCGGCGATCACATCCTGGTGCTGGACGGCCGCGTCCTGGAGATCTTCCACAGGGACGCGTCCGAGAGCATGCGCTACCACGTGGCGTTCGTCGGCGTGGACGCCCAGCCGAAGGGCGAGGGGTTCAAGGTCCGGCTCGGCGCCCGGCGGCATGACGACACGATCCTCGGCGGACTGAGCCTGAAGATGGACCGGGAGCAGTTCCAGCGTTTCGGCGCCTTCATGGCCTTGGCCATCGCGGCCCGCGACCAGGTGGACGCCCCCTGAGCGATCCGGCGCGGCCGCGTCGCGGCACGCCGGTGTCCGGGCGCGACAAGGGGGTGCCGACCGGACCGAGGCGGACGGCGCCCCAGACGCCGGGCGCGTGAACGGCGCGGCAAAGGCCGGCAGCGGGGTGCTGCCGGCCTTTCCGTGCTCGGTCCGCGTTCTGGCCGGGAGGGTCAGGCGCGGGTCCACTTCTGGTTGGAGGCGCCGGTGCAGTCCCACAGCTGGAGCAGCGCGCCGTTGGCGGTGTTGCGGTCGACGACGTCCACGCATCTGCCGGAGGCCGGGTTGACCAGGTCGCCGGCCGAGTTGAGCGTGAAGCGCTGGGCGGCGGTGCCGTTGCAGGTGTAGAGCTGAATGCGGGTGCCGTTGGCGGTCCCGGCCGCCGCCGCGTCCATGCACTTGCCCATCGCGCGCATCGTGCCGTCGCCGTTGGCCGACCACTGCTGGGCGGCGGTGCCGTTGCAGTCGTAGGTCTGCAGCGCGGCGGCGTCGACCGGGTTGGCGCCGGGGATGTCGATGCATCGGCCGCTCAGGCCGGACTTCAGCGCGGTGCCGGTCCCGGGGTTGTCGTTGGTCCACGCGGAGACGCGGACGTAGTCGACCAGCATCGTCTGCGGGAAGCTGCTGCTGCCGTCGGGGTTGCCCGGCCAGTAGCCGCCCACCGCCACGTTGAGGATCATGAAGAAGGGGTGGTCGTAGACCCACCGGTTGCCGTTGAGGTTGGCCGGGGTGACGCGGAAGTACTCCGAGCCGTCGAGGTACCAGACGATCAGGTTGGGCGACCAGTCGACGCGGTAGTTGTGGAAGGCGTCGCCGAGCGGGGCGCCGATCGTGCGGCCGCCTCCGATGCCGCCGCTGCCGGAGTAGCCGGGGCCGTGCACGGTGCCGTGGACGGTGTTCGGCTCCTTGCCGATGTTCTCCATGATGTCGATCTCGCCGGTGTTCGGCCAGTCGCCGCCGCCGAGCATCCAGAAAGCCGGCCAGATGCCCTGGCCCTTGGGAATCTTGATGCTGGCCTCGAAGCGGCCGTACGCCTGACTGAACTTGTCGGCGGTCAGGATGCGGCCCGAGGTGTACTGGCAGGTGCCGTAATGGCACTGCAGGTTGGACGGGTTCTCCTTGCGGGCGGTGATGGCGAGGTGGCCCTGCCCGTCCTGGTACACGTTGCGGGTGGAGTTGGTGTAGTACTCCAGCTCGTTGTTGCCCCAGCCGCCGCCGCCGGTGTCGAACTTCCACTTGGAGCCGTCGATGGACGACCCCGAGGCGCCGTTGAACTCGTCGGACCAGGTGACAGGGCCGATGGCGGCTTCGGCCCTCCCGCTGCCCGTGACGGTGACCAGGCCGCTGGTCAGGGTGACCAGCACGGCTGCGGCCATGAGGAGAAGCCGGGGTTTGCGCATGGAGACCTCCGGTCGTGTGGTCCTTGCCAGGCACGGACTTCCGGTCGCGCGGGGGCACGGCGCGGGGGAGCGCGATGGGGCTCCCCGGTCTTGCCGGAAGTTCTTTTAGACCTTGAATCAAGAGGATGTAACACCGCTGTCACAACCCTTGTCAATAGGAAAGTTTATTTCTGGTTTATGATCGCGCCACCGTCCGGCCCGCCCGCCGGACGGCTCCCCGCGCACTGCCTGAACCGCCGCGTACCCCCTCAGCCGTGCGCCACACCGACAAATTAGACTTCCTTGACAAGAATATTTGTCGCGCGTAGCGTGCGGGCCATGTGGGACAGCACCGTGAACGAGAGACCGGCCGCAGCCGAGGTCGGCCGCGATCCCGTCATGGTCCGGCCGTCGGCCAGGGGAGAAGAGCTCGGCGCGGCGGCCATGCCGCCCGCCGCGGCCGGCCCGTCCCGGCACGAGACCGACCACCACCTCGGCACCGTACCCACGAAGGAGCGAGTCCCATGCGCATCGTGATCATCGAGTTCATGAGCCTGGACGGCGTCGTGCAGGCGCCGGGCGGCCCCGAGGAGGACACCGACGGCGGTTTCGCCCACGGTGGCTGGTCGCACCCGTTCTTCGACAACGACGTGGTGGGCGGCACCTTCGACGAGACCCTGAGCAGGGCCGAGGCCCTGCTGTACGGGCGGCGGACGTGGCAGTCGATGGCCGCCGCCTGGCCCGAGCGGGCCGGTGACCCCTTCGCCGACCGGATGAACGCCATCCCCAAGTACGTTGTGTCGGAGACGCTGGGCGACGACAAGCTGACCTGGGACAACACCACGCGCATTCCCGGCGGCGAGGCCGTCGCCCGCATCCGCGAGCTGCGCGGCACCGACGGCGGCGACCTGCTGGTCATGGGGAGCCCCACGCTCGCGCGCACGCTCATGCACGAGGGCCTGGTCGACGAGCTCCGCTTGGTGATCATGCCGGTGCTCCTCGGCGGCGGCAAGACGATCTTCCCGGACGACGGTGGCAAGCGCACGCTGGAGCTGGTCACGACGACCACCAGCCGCACCGGCGTCCAGGTGTGCACCTACCGCGCGCTCGCCGAGGCATAGCCCCGCGCTCGCCCCCCGGCCGACGACACGAAGGGCCCATCCCGCGGCCGGTGTGCCGCGGGCCGGCGGGGCGGGAAAAGCAGTGGCATCGTGACACGGGCGGGGAGTTCACTTGGGGCCACTGTTCCCAGAAGGAGTCCCATGATCGCCGTTTCGGCCGCCTCCGGTGCGCTCGGCCGCCTCGTCATCGACCATCTGCGGCCACGGTCGGAGGTGACGGCGGTGGTGCGCGACCCTGGCAGGGCTCCCGAAGGCGTCCCGGTGCGGCGCGGCGACTACGACGACCCGGCGAGCCTGCGCGAGGCGTTCAAGGGAGTCACGCGCCTGCTCCTGATCTCCTCCCCGGAACTGGACCCCGCCCGCAGGATCAGGCAGCACCTGGCCGCCGTGGCCGCCGCCGAGGAGGCGGGCGTCGACGCCGTCGCCTTCACCAGCTTCCTCGGGGCGGGCACCGTCGCCACCGGCATGACCGAGGCCTACCATGCCACCGAGCAGGCCATACGCGCGAGCGGGCTGGCGTACACGATCTTGCGACACCCCTTCTACAGCGATGCCTTCGTCCCGCGCGTCACCAACGGGGAGATCACCGGCAGCACCGGTGGGCGCGGCCTGAACACGGCCTTCCGGTCCGACCTCGCGCAGGCGGCGGCGAACGTCCTGACCGGCGAGGGACATCTGGGCCGGGCCTACGACTTCACCGGTCCTGTGTGGAGTCATCCCGAGGTGGCCGAGGCGGCCGGAGTGCCCTACCGCGAGGTGCCCGACGCCGGGCAGGGCCCGATGAGCTGGATCAACGCCCAGGTGCGGGCGGGCGCGCTGGAACTGCAGACCGCCGACCTCGAACGGGTGCTCGGGCGGCCCGCCGAGACGGTCCTGTCCCGCGTCCTGTCCTGACGGCGACCGCGCGGTTCGGCCTGCCGCGGCCCGCCGTCTCCAGGAGACCGGCCGCAGGACCGCGAGCAGGACGATGGCGATATGAGCGCAGCGGCAGATGAGCACATGAGCGCATGAGTAGATGCGCAGCACTGCGGGCATGACGGCGGGCATCGTGCCGACGGCATGCTGACGCCTGCTCGCGGCCCCGTGCCGCTACGACCGGGGCCGAGGAAGGCAGGACCGGGCCGGGACCGCCGGCGTGGACGCATCCGAATCGTGATGCTTCCCCGCCTGCGGCGGCCTCAGGACTCAGAGTTTGTACAGCTTGTTGAAGGGTGTGGTGATTCGTTCCTGCCGCGATCCGAAATCGACGATCACGGCGACCTCGTCTTCCACACCGATGACGACGCCAAGACCATAGCGATCATGGGTCACCCGGTCGTTCACGCTGAACCGCTCGACCGGTGGCGTGGGAGGCGGGGGCTTGAAGGGACTGGTGGGCAGGTGGCGACGGGGCACGCCGCTAGCTTGGTTCATCCCCTCCAGTATGTGCCGCCTGGGGGAACGCTCGCGACCGAAGAGCCACAAGTACCCCAAACGATCAAGATCTGGACGGCGGCCAGGGGCCGGTTCGCGGGCCGGAACGACAGCGCCACGATCGTCGCCGACCGGGGGTGGCGTCCGTGATCACGATCTGACATCGGCCGGTCCGCCCCCCGCCGGCGCGGCATCGCGCCGCTTCCGACGTGCGTCCCCCGGTCCGTTCGCGTCTCCGCCCGCGGGCCGCGGAAATAGTTGATACGACATACATGTCGTGTAATGTAACTTTCGTGAGAAGCGAGACGAAGGACAGGGTCAGCCCCGTCAGGCAGGTTTCCGTGGTCTCCACCGGAACGGTGTCCATCCACCCCGAGCATGTCGGGCCCACCCGCAAGCCGCTGTACTGGTGGCTGTTCACCTCGCGCCGGTGGACCGCCCCCCGGCCGATCAACGTCTATGTGATCGAGCACGAGAACGGGCTGGTGCTGTTCGACACCGGTCAGGACCGCGCGTCGGTGACCGACCCGGGCTACTTCCCCGGCGGCGTCACCGGAGCGGTGTTCGACAAGCTGGCCCGCTTCGAGATCCGCCCCGAGGAGACCCTTACGGCGCGGCTGGCCGCCATCGGCTACGACATCGCCGACGTGCGCGTCGCCGTGCTCTCCCACCTGCATCAGGACCACATCGGAGGGTTGCCCGAACTGGCGGGCGCCGAGATCGTGATCAGCCGCGAGGAATGGCGCAGCCTCGGCCGGCCCCTACCGGGACCGCGCGGGTTGCTCCGCTCCCACATCGATCTTCCCGGGTTGCGCTGGCGTCAGGTCGATCTCGGTCCCATCGACGATCCGGAGACCGCGCCCTTCACGACCGGCCACGACCTGTTCGGCGACGGCGGCCTGGTCGTGCTGCCCACCCCGGGTCACACCCCCGGCTCGCTGTCGCTGCTGGTCCGGGTCCCCGGGCAGCCGCCGCTGCTCATGGTCGGCGATCTCACCTACGACGATCACCTGCTGCACGAAGGGCAGGTGCCGGGCGTGGGAAGCAGGCGGCACCTGAACGAGAGCACCAGGGCGATCAACCTGCTGCGTGAACGGCACCCGGACCTGGTCGTCCTTCCCGCCCACGATCCGGGGGCGGCGGCGCGGCTGGCCCCGGTGACCAGGGCTCTGGCGGACCGGCGGGGGAGCGCCGAGTGAGACCCGCGGAAGAGCTCCGCTATCTCATCCTGGCCGCCCAGCGAGAGGGCAACCGGCTGCTCAGCCAGGCCCTGCGGCCGCTCGGCGTCACCCCCTCCCAGGCCGAGGTGATCCGCATTCTGCAGGACCGCCGGCAGCTCACCCTCAACGGCCTGGGCGAACTGCTGGTCTGCGAGAGCGGCAACAGCCCCAGCCGTCTGGTCGACCGGCTCATCTCCGCGGGCCTCGTCCACCGTCAGGTGTCGGCGCAGGACCGCCGCCACATCGAGTTGTCGCTCACCGAGGACGGGCTGCGCCTCGCCCGCCAGATCATCGAGATCGAACAGGCTCTCTACCGGTCCATCGACGCCGCGGCCGAAGGCCACGACCTCGGCCAGCTCACTCATTTCCTGCGGGCCTTCGTCGCCGGCCGGCCCTCCGGCCAGGCTCTGGCCCGTCGCATCGACACTCAATGAAGGGGGCCCGGCGATGACCGTCCAAGAGGAGACCCGGCTCGTGCGCGCGCCGCTGTCCCGTGTCCGCGAAATACTGCTCGACCCGCGGGCCCTGCCCGACTGGAATCCGGCCTTCCTCACCCTCGGCGGGCCCGGCCACGCCGCCGTCGGGGTGTCCTATCCCATAACCGTGCGCGGCGGTCTCAGCGGGAACTGGGAGTACACGGCCATCGAGGACGAGCGCATCGACACCGCCTGGCACCTGCCCGGATTCCACGAGAACGGCACGTGGCTGCTGCGGCCGCGAGCAGAGGGCGGCACCGCGGTGACCCACGGGTTCCAGCACCAGGGGCCCCTCGCGCGCGCTCTGAGCAGGGCGTATCGCGGTGTCGCCGAGCTACGGCTCGACCGCCTCTCCCAGCGGGCCGAACACCCGGGCCGCTGAACACCCGGGCCGCTGACGACCTCGGTGCCGGGGCCACGCGGACCTCCGGCCGGGGGGAGACGGCATGTCTCCACCCGGCCGGAGATTCTCCTGGTGATGGGCGTCCACCTCGGCGCGTGGCCGGCCTGGTGATCGGCTACCTACCTCCAGGCGGCACGGCGAGGCGTCCGGGGGTCACTTGATCTCGTAGGCCCGCACGACGGTCTCGCTGAAGGCGTTGCCGCCGGTGTCGGCGGCCTTGACCCGCAGGGAGGCGAACCCGCCCCGCGCTCCGGACGGAGTCCAGGTCTCGGCCGACCAGCCGTCCTTGCCCGAGGGGTGCACCAGCGTCGGCAGCCAGGTGCGGCCGTCGTCGTAGGAGACCTCCACGGTCAGCGTGCTGACCTTCAGGTCGGCCGAGCCGGCCTGGCGCTGTACGTGCAGCGGGATGCGCGTGTGCCCCACGGCCGCGCGGTTGCGCTCGTCCAGCTCGGGGTTGATCTTGACGGCCAGCAGCGGCAGCAGATCCCGTTCGCCCGCCTCGGGCGTCTTGGACCTGAACCGCCACTCGGCGCTGACCCGCGTGGACACCTTGGTCATGGCCGGGTCGCGGTCGGCGGTCATCGTGAGGCGGTAGTCGGCCTTCTTCCCGTCGGCGGGCAGCTCGACGTTCCCGGGCAGGTAGTCGGAGGCGAAGATCTCCTTGCCGTCGCGGTAGAGCTTGGCCCGCGGGGCGATGTAGCTGCCGTAGGAGTGGCGTTCGGGCACGCCGTCCTCGAACAGCGCGGCGGAGACCTGCAGCAGGTCGCCCTCGCGCCAGGAGTAGTCCCCGTCGGGGTTCAGGGAGGCCCCGAAGACGCCGGTGTTCCAGCGGTCGGTGGTCTTCTGGCCGGCGCGGTAGACGGTGGTCCGGCCGAAGAAGAACTGGTCGAGGTTGTCCCAGCCGTCGTCGGCCGGCTTGTACTGGACGAAGGAGGGGTACCAGCCGGTGTCGCCGGGCGTGTAGTACTCGGTCCGGCGGAACGGGAGCGGGAACCGGGAGACCTCGCCGTACGGCATCCAGGCCAGCGTGGTCCCGTACACCGCGGGCAGGGCGAAGTGCTCGCCGAACTTGCCGTCCCGCTGGGCGGCGTAGGTGGAGGTGACCTCCGCGAGGTCGCGGCGGCGCGGGCGGTAGCCGGGATCGGCGGGGATGCGCGGCTCGGCCTTCATCAGGTGGTAGAAGTACGGGCTGTCGTCGTAGCTCCCGTCGCCCTTCGGCCTGGCCCACTGGGTCCAGCGGTAGTAGGCGAACTTCTTGCTCGCCGTGCGCGTGGTGGGGATGGCCTTGACGCCTTCGACGTGGTCGGCTCCCCACAGGCCGCCGAGGTCGACGTCCACGCCGAAGGGCTGCAGGCCGTCGACGAGCTGGAGCATGCCGAGCATGCCGATCGCCAGCCGTGCCGTCGGCTCGTCGGTGCGCACGTCCACCGGCTTGGATCTGCGGGCGTCGGAGGCGAACGTGCGGTCGCCGTCGAGGGTGAACTCCGGGTCCGCGGCCATCACCACGGCGCCGTCCTGGTCGGCCATGAGGGTGACGACCGTGTACCGGTGCCCCTTCTCCAGCCGCAGGTCCAGCGCGCCGGTGGAGACGTCGTAGTTGCGCTGCTCCTTGGCGTCGAGGTCGATGACGCCGGCCAGGGCGATGCCGGCGGGCTCGCCGTCGGAGCCGGTGAAGGTGAGCTTGAGCCCGCGCTTCTCCGGTTCGACCTGCATGCCGATGCCGGTGCGCACCGAGGTCCCGGCGCCGGTGGCGATGACCGTGCCGCTGAACATGCCGGTCGCGCCCGGTTCGGCGCTCACCTGGACCTGCGCGGTGCCGTGCGCGGGGACGTTCACGGAGGTGGGGCCGAGCTCGAACGGCGTGACCGCCTTGCCGTGGCCGTCCTTGGCCGTCACGGCGAGGTCGAGCCGGACGTCGGCGTCGCCGTCGTTGCGGTAGGTGAGCGCGCGCCGGACGGGGCCGGCGTGGGGAAGCTCGATCAGGCCCATGCTCAGGGAGGCGGGCTCGGTGGTGATCCGCTGGTCCACGGCGCGGGCGACGTCCACCCGGCCGGAGCCCTGGACGTAGGCGCCGAGCTCGTCGCCGGGAGCGGTGGAGGCCATCAGCGCGGCCTTGATCTGGTCGGCCTTCCAGTCCGGGTGCATGCCGGCGACGATCGCCGCCGCTCCCGTGACGTGCGGGGTGGCCATGGACGTGCCGCTCATCTCGGCGTACGACTCGTTGTCGACCGGGGCGCCGGTGTAGGTGTCCGCGGCCCGGGCGGCGACGATGCCGACGCCGGGCGCGATCAGGTCGGGCTTGACGGCGGCGTCGCCGGGCCGGGGGCCGGTGCTGCTGAACTGTGCGACGGTGTCGTCGTCGCGGAAGGAGGCGCCGACCGACAGCGCGCGGTCGGCGCTGCTGGGCGAGCCGAGCGTCTGGGGGCCGTCGTTGCCGGCCGCGATGACGAACAGCGTGCCGTACTTCTCCGACAGCGCGTTGACGGCCTGCTCCGCCGGGTCCAGCCCGGGAGCGTCGGGTTCGCCCAGGCTGAGGTTGACGACGCGGGCGCCCTTCTCGGCCGCCCAGGTCATGCCCTCGATGATGCCCGAGTCCGGGCAGTCGCCGGTCTGGTCGCAGACCTTGCCGATCAGCAGCTTCGCGCCCGGGGCGACGCCCTTGTACCTGCCGCCCGAGGCGGCGCCGGAACCGGCGATCGTGGAGGCGACGTGGGTGCCGTGGCCGTGCAGGTCGCGGACGTCGGGCTCGGCGGTGAAGTTCCCGGTCCCGGCGACCAGGCCCGAGAGGTCGGCGTGGCCGGGGTCGTAGCCGGTGTCCAGCACCGCGACGGTGACGTCCTTGCCGGTGTGGCCGGCCGCCCATGCCTGGGGCGCGCCGATGTGCGGGACGCTGACGTCCAGGGACACCTTGGCCTTGCCGTCCAGCCAGATCTTCTCCGGCGCCGCCGCCGTCCTGGCCTGGGCGGTCAGGGACTTCCACAACGCGCCGGCGGCGGCGTGCGGTTCGCTCTGCGCCATGCCGTTGATGGCCGGGAGCGGGCGCCCGCCCGCGACGCGCAGCGCGGCGGCGTCACCGGCGTAGGTCACGATGAGCGGCAGGGCCTGGCTGGCGGCGTCGTCGTAGCCGAACTCGGCGAGCCGGGTGACGTTGAACAGCCGGGGGTCCAGCCGGCCGGCGGCCAGCAGGGGCATCGCGTCCATGGGGACGACGCTGAGCCCGTCCTGGCTCCGGCGCCGGGTGAAGGTGATCTTCTCCCTGCCGGGGCCCGGCTTGACGCTGAGCTGCTCCTGCTTGTCGGGCAGGGTGCGCAGCGTGATCTTGTCGCCGGTGAGGAGGGTGATCGTCTTGGGCGGGCCGGCCTTGGCGGCGGCCTGCGTCTTGGGGGAGGCGGCGGGGGCGGGCGTCGGGGTGGGGGCGGCCTGGGCCGGCGCCGCGGCCGTCACCAGGGCCGTTATCACAACGCCGAGAAAGGCGGTTCTTTGAAGCACGACCCGATTTCTAACTGTTTGAGAATTTTGGTGACAAGGTGATCCTCTGGCCTATTGCGGCAGCCGCCGGAACTGGCCAAGATCGGACGCGTGCTCGATGACGGCCCGGCGCTGGAGGTTGTGGGGATCAGCGCGTTCGATGAGCGGATCTACCACGGCGTGCTCGCCTCGCCCGGCATCACGGTGCAGGAGCTGGTCATGCGCAGCGGCGAGAGCTCCAGCCGCATCCAGTCCTCGCTGCGGAGGCTGCGCGCCAAGGGCATGGTCAGCCGCCTGTGGGGGCGATCGCCCCGCTGGACGGCGACCAATCCCGGAACGGCGATCCGCTCGCTGGTGCGCGGCCTGCAGAGCGAGCTGGACCGGCTCACCGACACGGCCGACACGCTGGAGGCCGCCTTCCGCACCGTCGGCCAGGACCCGGCCGAAGGCGGCCAGTTCGAGGTCCTCGCCGGTCCCGAGGAGACCGCCCGGTGGTACGTCCGGCTGCAGCAGGAGGCCAAGCAGGAGGTGCTGACCTTCGACCGGCCGCCCTACGTGCTGGACTACCGCAACACCCTGGAGGGCGAGCGCCTGCGCGCCGGCGTCCGCTACCGGGCCGTCTACGCGCGGGAGGCGTTCCTGCACGCCGGAGCGCTCGACGAGCTGGACGAGCAGCTCAGGGCGGGCGAGGACGCGCGCATTCTGCCCGAGCTGCCGTTCAAGATGGTGCTCGTCGACCGCCGGGCGGCGATCATGCCGTTGCACCTGGACCCGCCGCTGAGCCGCAGCGTGCTGATCAGGGGGTCCACCATGGTCGTGGCCCTGGTCGAGCTGTTCGAGCGCGTGTGGCGCGAGGCGGTCCCGGTGTACCCGCGGCCCGCGGCCCACGACCGCGCCGCCGAATCGCCCGGCGGCCCCGAATCGCGCGGCGGCCCCGAATCGCCTGGCGGCCCCGAGTCGACCGGCGGCCCCGAATCGCCCGGCGCTCGCGAGCCGGCCCGCGCCACCGGCCCGGAAGAGGGACTGGAGGGGGAGGAGCTCGGCCTCGCGGACCGCCGGCTGCTGGCGCTGCTGTCGGCGGGACTCAAGGACGACGCCATCGCCCGCCAGCTCGGCACCAGCCCGCGCAGCCTCCGCCGCCGTCTGCGCCACCTGTTCGACGAGCTGGACGCCGAGACCCGCTTCCAGGCCGGCGCCCAGGCCGGCCGCCGCGGCCTGGTCTGACCTCCCCGGCGACGGCGTCCCTCGGGGACGCCGGCCGCGGGGAACCCGGAGCCGCGGACGATGGGCCCGGCGGTCGTCAGGCGGGGGGCCAGTTCCTGAGGACGGCGTCGAGGGCGTCGAGCGTCCTTGCCCACGAGGCGTCCGCCGCGCGCGGAGTGTGGCGGAACCCGCCGGCCGTCTCCAGGCTCACGTACCCGTGGAAGGTGCTGTGCAGCATGCGCACCGCGTCCGTCTGGTCGGGTTCCGGCAGGTCGTACCCGCGCAGGATCGCCCGGGTCATGTCCGAGTGCCGGCCCGCGGCGCTGGTGACGGCGGTCTCCCAGTCGAGCTCGATCTGGGCGGCGGCGTACCGTCCGGGATGCTCTTTGGCGTAGCTCCGGTAGGCGTTGGCGAAGGCCACCAGCGCCTCCTTGCCCGCGCGGCCGGCCAGCGCGCGTGCGGCCCTTTCCGCGAGCTCGCCGAGGGCCAGCAACGCCACCCTGACCCGTAGGTCCTGGGCGTCCTTGACGTGCGCGTACAGGGCCGCGGGCTTGACGCCGAACCCGCGCGCGAGCGCCGAGACGGTCACGTTGTGGAAGCCGATCTCGTCGGCCAGGTCCGCCGCCGCGCGTGTCAGGCGTTCCGCGGTCACTCCCGCGCGTGCCATGCGCCACCCTTCTCGCTTACTTACAGCCTTTAAGCATTTGCCTACCTCTACAAGGAAAGCTAGCCTCACCTCTCATGAGACCGGTAACCGAGGACGACATCCGTGCGTCGTTCGTCAACTGCTCCAAGGGAGAGGCCAAGCGCGCCAACCTTCCCAAGGATCTCGCGGACCTGCCCTGGGAAGACCTCGACTTCCTGGGATGGCGGGATCCGGGCGCGCCCGAGCGCGCCTACGTGGTCGCCGAACGCGACGGCGGACTCGTAGGAATCGCGCTGCGGGTGACCTCCGGCGGGCTCCGCAACTTCACCCAGCGCAGCATGTGCTCGCTGTGCCTCACCACGCAGACCGGCGGCGGCGTCGGGCTGATGACCGCGCGCCGGACCGGCGAGGCGGGGCGCCAGGGCAACTCGGTGGGGCAGTACCTGTGCGGCGACCTGGCCTGCTCCCTCTACACGCGGGGCAAGAAGCAGACCGCGGGGAGCGGGGTCATCGAGGAGTCCCTGACCGTGGAGGAGAAGGTCGCCCGCACGCGGGCCAACCTGCACTCCTTCCTGGACAAGGTGGTCGCGTGACGGCGGCCGGAGACGCGTCCGCACGGCCCGCCGAAGCTCACACCCGGTAGCCCTTCTTCACGTCCTCGACGAAGCCGAGGTAGTCCCGCAGGGGCCAGACCTGCTCGTACTCGAGGTACTCCCGCATCGGGAGCCGCCCGAGGGCGGTCCGGTCCAGCTCCTCGGCGTCGGGAGAGTCGACGATCGCGATCAGCCGTTTCTGCGCGGCGACCTTCCAGATGCCCACGCAGAACCCGGACTCGATCGACTTCAGGACGTGTTCGGCCTCGTCGACCTCGATGTCCCACAGTTCGTCGAGGTGGATCCTGCCTTCGTGGTTCCACTTCATCTGGACGTAGAAGAGCATGGAGTCTCCTGTCACTCGGGAGCACGACGGTGGCCCCGGTGCCGGGCCGGTCGGCCGCGCGGCGAGACGCCCGCGCCGAGCCGTGGAACCTTCCTTCCGCCAGTCTTGCCGCGGCCCCGGCCGGGGCACAAAGCTTCGCCCCACATCAGTCCCGATTACGTTATGTCCGGATATGTCTCACTGTGCGACGCGTCCACCGGTTACCACGCCACCAGACCTCGGGTTCGAGCCCTCTGGTTTGGGGCCCTATGTGACCGGAAGAAGCCGTTCGCCGTGCCACGACCGCTCGAGCGGTGCCCGCCGGCGCACGGGCCCCGGGCTCGGTAGGTAGGGTCGGGGCACCGGGAGAAGGGCTGGTGACGCGGTGGCCGACTCCGATGGGCGGGCCCTGAAGTTGCGCACGTACTGGGACACCCAGGCCGTGACCTACGACCGGCGGATGGCCTTCGCCGAGCGGCGTCTGTTCGGCGACACCCGCGAGTGGCTCTGCCGGCAGGCGTCCGGAGAGGTGCTGGAGGTCGCGGTCGGCACCGGCCTCAACCTCGGCCACTATCCGCGCGACGTGCGGCTCACCGGCGTGGAGTGGAGCGAGGAGATGCTCGCGGAGGCCCGGCGCCGCGCCAAGTCGCTGGGCGTGCCGGTCGACCTGCGGCAGGCCGACGCGCAGGCGCTGCCCTTCCCCGACGCGCGCTTCGACACCGTGGTCTGCACCTTCTCGCTGTGCGCGATCCCCGACGAGTCGCGTGCGCTCGCCGAGATGCACCGCGTGCTGCGGCCGGGCGGCCTGTTGCTGCTGGCCGACCACGTCGCCTCGTCGTCCTGGCCGGTCAGGGTGCTGCAGGCGGCGGCCGACCTGGTGAGCGTCCCGGCGCAGGGCGAGCACTTCCGCCGCCGGCCGCTCCCACTGGTCCGCGCCATGGGCCTGACCGTCGAACGACACGACCGCTTCAAACTCGGCGTCATCGAACGCCTCGCCGCCCGCAAGCCTTCCGGGTGAATGACGCCGGACGAACCGGCGTGACCCCGAGCCGGCCGTTCAGCGGTGATCAGGTCGTTCGAACGTCTCGAACCGCAGATCCGCCCGCTGCGTGAACTCCAGGTACCGCTTGGCCTTGTCCACGCAGTCAGGGCAGATCGGTTCCGTGACCGACCTGGCCGTCGCCTCCGGCGTCGGCTCGCGAAAGCTCCCCAGAACCGTCATACCGGGAGGAAGCCCGGTATCAGGGTCGATCATCATCGTCATGACCCTCGCGGGGTGAAAACCGAAGGTGCGCTTGCACGCGTAGCACCTGCCGATCGTCGAGAGCCCCTCGTCCGCCATATGCCCTCCCTTCCCAGCACCGTACATGCCTGAGATGCCGGTCTTCCTGTGGATCAGCACACCCGCTGGACGGCCCTGGACCTGGGTGAGCAAACGCATGCTTGACGATCAGCGTGATCCGCGATCTCTTAGGTGGAACGGCCGGGTCTGACGGAGATCTTGACGCCGTCGGCACGGCATGTTGTGATGCGAATGCCCGTCATTTCATGCTGGTTTAATGGGAAATGGGGAGTTGTGAGGGTTCTCCGGCGTGTGGCAGCCATGGCCGCGCTCCTGATCGGCACGGTCGGCATCCAGGTGATCAATGGCGGAACGGCGCAGGCGGCTCTGCCCACCGCCGCCGTCGCGCTCGGTGACAGCTTCATCAGCGGGGAGGGCGCGGGGAACTACCAGCCCGTCGCCGACGCCTCCGGGACGGCACAGGGCTTCCCCGGCTGGTCGGCCGCCAACAGCAACGCCTACTTCTGTCACCGGTCGGCGAACGCCTCGCTGTTCAAGGCGTCACTCTCCGGCATCCAGGACCGCTTCAACCTCGCGTGCTCCGGAGGACAGCCCGCCGACATCGCCAACCCCGGAAGCGCCCGCGCCAAGGGCCGTTCCGTCGCCTCGCAACTCGACCAGTTGCGCGCCGTCGCCCAGACCCACGACATCGACGTCGTCCTCATCGGCCTCGGCTCCAACAACAGCCAGTTCACCTTCGGCGACGTGGCGGAGCTGTGCGCCAACCGCTTCATCGCCGACGCCTGGACGGGCTGGTGGGAGTTCTGGGCCTACCTGAACGGCGACGTGCCGCAGGAGCCCTGCACCGTCTCGGACCTGGCCACCGACGCCGAGGTCGCCGCCGCGACCACCGAGACCACCGCCGCCCTGCGCCAGATCCTCACCACCCTCGACCAGGTCGACGCCGACGGCGTCCACCAGGTGGTCCTGCAGACCTACACCAACCCGCTGCCGCTCGACGTGGCCTCGCAGTACTGGGACGAGGACGACCGCACCGACACCCGCGACAAGTTCCGCGCCCTCGGCGCCGAGCGGTACGCCGCCGGCTGCCCGATCCACCGCGCGAGCCTCGCCCCCGGGCACGTGTTCTCCCAGAACCTCGCCTCCCTGGTCAAGAACGCCTACACCACGCTGGCCGCCGAGCGCCCGGCGGCCGACCTGCGCGTGCTGGACGTCCAGAAGGCCTTCGACGGGGCCCGGCTCTGCGAGAACCCCGGCAGCCCCACCGGCGCGCTCGCCACGCCGCTCCGGGTGCAGGACGGGCCGTCCGGCACGCCCGTCACCAGCCTGTCCGGCTGGGACAAGATCGGCATCCAGCGGCTGGCGAACACCTGCGTCACCTACTTCCAGACCTGCCAGGAGTCGTGGCACCCCAACGCCGCGGGCCACGTGGTCCTCGGCCAGTGCCTGACCGGCGCCCTCACCGCCGCCGCCCCCCGCACGGTCGTCACCTGCGCCCGCAACTCCAACGGCACGCTCACCATCTCCTGACGTCCCCTCGACGGCGCGCGTCCCCTCTGCGGGGGCGCGCGCCGTCCTGCACCCGGCGTGCCGGGGCTCTAGTCCGAGGTCCTCGTCCAGACCTGGTAGGAGCCGTCGCCGAAGGTCGTGGAGAACGGCAGCTCCGCGGACAGGCGGTACCTGCCGCTGCTCGGCAGGGCCTTCGCGATGGCCGGGTCGAACTTCGAGACTCCGGGTTTCTGCAGCACCACCAGGTCGTAGCGGCCGTCGCCGATGGCCGCCGTGTAGGCGTCCGCATCGGTGTGCTCGACGCCCTCGGCGTCGGTGTAGCCGAGGTGGTAGGTGCCCGTCCACTGGCTCCAGTCGGTGACGTCCTGGAAGTAGTAGGTGGGCACCTGCGCGATGTCCGCCAGGTACCGGCCCTCGCCGTTCACCCGCGGACGGAGCAGGTCGACGAGCCGCGTCGAGTCCGGCCAGGTCGCATAGCGCCACTGCGACTGCGCCACGCCTGAGGAGAAGGCGAACCCGATGATCCCCAGGCCGATCGCGGCGCGGACGACGAGGAGGGCGATCGGTGTGCGGCGGAACGACGGGCCGACGATCGTGGACAGACCCACCCCGGCCAGCGGGGCGAAGAAGAACAGGCCGAACCCGACGTGCTTGTGCAGGGACACGGAGGTCGACAGATGGATCTGGTAGGCCGGGGCCAGCAGGCCCGTCCCGCAGAGCAGCAGGCCCAGCGTCGCGCGCCACACCCTGCCCGGCACCTCGCCGGCGGCCTTGCGGCCCGCGGAGGCGACCTCGCCGACCCGGCCGCGCCACACGTACGACAGCGCCCCCAGGCACGCCAGGACGAAGGCCAACCCCATCCACTCGACGGACACATCGACCAGCGAGCTCGCGGAGTTGGTGCCGTGAGGCCGGGAGGTGGTGGTGAACCGGATGCCCGCCAGGATGGAACTGCCGTACAGCACGGCACCACCGATGGCTCCCACGGCGCCCGACAGCAGCACCCCGCGCCAGAGCGCGCGGACGCCCTGATGGGGCCAGGCGACAATAACGGCCAGTACGACCACCGTGGGGATGAACAGGCCGGCGGCGTACTTGGTGCAGAAGGCGAGGACCAGGACCGGCGCGGCGAACAGGACCGCGAACGGGCCGGCCCGGGCGGTGCGCACCACGAGCCACGCGGCGAAGGCCAGCAGGAACAGGGCCGCGGAGTCGAAGGTCGCGAACCAGCCCAGCACGATCGTCGACTGGGAGGCCGCGAAGACGACGGCCGCGAACAGGCCCACGCGCTCGCTGAACAGACGGCGGGTCAGCGAATAGAGCAGGCCCGTGCAGCCGAGCATGAACACAAGGCTCAGGGCGCGTGCCCCGGTCAGGCCGCCCACGACGTCCATGGCCCCCGCGAGCAGGGGATACAGCATGGGGGAACCAGAGAATGTGCTGCTGTACGAGGGGTTCACCGCGGCCCCGTGGAGGAGGTGGGCGAACTCCATGCGGCCGGCGTAGATGTACAGCGCCTCGTCCATGAAGGCGGAGTTGTGCAGCCGCGTCGACAGCAGTGCCTGCACGACCATGACCAGGGCGAGGACGGCCCGGTGCGGCCACGTGCGCCCGCGACCACCCCGAGCGGACGCCTCTGCCGGGGCGACCTCGGGCACACCGCCGCCGAGCGGCGCCCTCATGCCTTCCGGCACGCGCGAGGCCTCCCGGACCGGCGAACGGGTCACCGAAAGTTCCTCCCTGGACCGCCGCGGGGGAGTAGTCCCTCCGGCGCCGAAGGCCGGGCCGGTGATCTCAGGCTCCATCAGGGTGCCCTGTCTCCATCAACGGGTGCTCCATGGTGAGTCCGGCGAGCGTGCGTGGCCGCGGAACGGAAGCCCGGCCGCCTGCCGAGGGCGATCTCCCGGTCAGGTCCGGTCCTTCATTCCTGCCCTCGAAAGGTAGCCGAACCGGACGAAGCCGACGACATCGCGCCGCGCCACGCCGGTCAGGATGCGGCCGGTACATGGAGGGCTTGCCGGCCCGCACACCTAGCTCGGCGTCGACAGGCTCATCACGGTGTCGCCGGCCGGGTTCTCGCTCACCGAGCCGGAGGGTTTCGTACGGGTCAGCGCACCGAGCGCGAGCAGCAGCAACCCTGCCGAGGCCCATGCGGCCCAGTCCCCCAGGGCGGTGTAGAGGGTGGCCGAGCCCTGCCGGGGCAGGGCGGCCGTGACCGTGGTCATGCCGGTCATGCCTGTCTTGGCGCTGTGGCCTTCGGCCAGGATCCGGCCGCGGTCGTCGCTGACCGTCAGCAGTCCCTCGCGCGCGGCGCGGGCCACCGCCAGGCCGTTCTCCACGCCGCGCACCACCGCCATGCGGCTGTGCAGCCACGCGTCCTGGTCGAAGTCCCAGGCCGGCGCGAGCAGGGCGGCGGCGCCGGCCTTGCCGTACTGCCTGACCAGGCCGGGGAAGTCCAGGTCCTTGCAGATGATGAGGCCGAGCCGATGACCGTCGAGGAAGGCCAGGCCGGTGCCGGGCCGGAACCTGCCCTCCACTCCCGGGATCATGTGGTGCTTGTCGTAGCGCACGCCGGAGGGGTAGCTCACCGCGCTGTTGGTCTCCATGGCGATCCCCGCGACCACCTCCACGCCCGGGCGGGCGAACGGCAGGTCGGCGGTCCTGAAGACCTTCTCGGGCAGCACCACGACCTCCGCGCCGTGGGCCGCCGCGTCGTCCACCGCCTCGCCGTACCGGTGGAGGACATCCTGGGAATCGTCCGTCGCGACCAGTGCGACCTTCCGTCCTGCGGTGTCGGCGGGCGTCGCGAGCCGGAGGAGACCATGGCCGAGCGTGAGCGCGACCAGCACACCCGAGACCACCGCCGCGCGTGGCCGCAGGACCGCGATGGAGGCGGGCACGAACAGCAGGAGGAAGGTGATGCCCCAGACCCCGGTGACCGAGGCGGTCTGCAGCACGGGCAGGAGGTCGGCCTGCGTGTACGCCAGGCTCCACCAGGCCCCGTGCGGTCCGGCGAGGTTCATGACGTACTCGGTGGTGACCCAGACGGCCGGTAGGGCCGACGCCGCCAGCAGCCCCCGGCCGCGCACGAGCAGGGTGCGGAAGAGCAGCACGCCCGCGCCGTAGCAGAGCGCGGGGCCGGCGATGAGGGCGGCGGCCAGCGCGGGCGGCATTTCCAGGGATCCGGTGAAATACGGCCACATCTGCGCCTGACCGGCGAGCCAGACGAGCGTCCCGGCGGCGAAAGCCGTGCCCCTCCCCGCCTGGCGAGCCAGGAACAGGACAGGGAGCGGCGCGAGCCAGGTGAGCCACCAGACGGGGTGGAGACCGGTGCCGAAGTGCATGAGGACCGCGGAGGCGAGGGTGAGGAGGATGCGTCGCATGCCGACGATCGTGCTTTCCCCCACCCCGCGGGCGCGTCACTCGCGGGTGTGATCTCCGTCGTCACTCCTGCCGGGGACCACCAGCCCGGACTCGTAGGCGAGCACCACGGCTTGGACCCGGTCCCGCAGGTCGAGCTTGGTGAGCATGCGGCTGACGTGCGTCTTGACCGTGTGCTCGGTGACCACGAGCGCGGCGGCGATCTCCGCGTTCGACAGGCCCTGCGCGACCAGCTTCAGCGTCTCGCGCTCGCGTTCGGTCAGTGCGCCGAGCCTGGCCGTCAGCCGGGGGGCGACGCCGTGGGCGGGCCGGCGCACCAGGTCCTCCAGCAGCCTCCTGGTCGCCGCCGGAGCCAGCAGGGCCTCACCCGAGGCGACGGTGCGCACGGCGTGAGCCAGTTCGTCGCGCCGGATGTCCTTCAGCAGGAAGCCGCTCGCTCCCGCCCGGACCGCGTCGTAGACGTACTCGTCGAGGTCGAACATGGTCAACACCAGGACCTTGGCGGCGGTGGTGGCGCAGATCCGCCTGGTCGCCTCGATGCCGTTCATTCCCGGCATGCGCACGTCCATCAGGACCACGTCCGGCCGGAGCCGCCTGGCCGCGGCGACCGCCTCCGCACCGTCGGCGGCCTCACCGACCACCTCCATGTCCGGCTGCGCCCCGAGGATCAGCCCGAACCCCGCGCGGAAGAGATCCTGATCGTCGGCGATGAGCACCCGTAACATGCCGGCTATCCAAGCGGAAATTCGGCCGTCACCACGAATCCCCCGTTCCGCCCCGCCTCGGCCCTGAGCGTCCCGCCGCATGCCGCCGCCCGTTCTCGCATCCCGGCCAGCCCGTACCCGCCGCGCTCACCCGGCCCTCGCCCGTCGTCGGCGATCTCCACCGTCAGGCGCTCCCCCCACGTCAGAGCCAGGCGGACGGAACGCGTACCGGCGTGTTTGCGCACGTTGGTGAGCGCCTCCTGGACGATGCGGTACACGGCGGCCTCAACGCTCTCCGCCACGGGGCGCGGGGTGCCGGCGGTCGTGCTCACCACGTCCAGGCCGCTGCGGTCGAGCATCGCGGGAAGGTTGGCCAGACGTGGCTGGAACAGGGACTCGCCCGGCCGCTCGTCGGCGTGGCCGCACACCGGTCCGCCGCCCTCGCCCGGGGTCCGCAGCGCGGTGAGCACCCCCCGGAGCTCGGCCAGCGCACCCCTTCCCATGTCGGCGATCGCATCGAACACCGCCTCGGCCTTGTCCGGAGCGCTGCGCATCACCACCGGACCGGTTTCGGCCTGGACCACCATCAGCCCCACGGAATGGGTGATGATGTCATGCATATCGCGCGCGATCCGGGTGCGTTCCTCGGCCGCCGCCGCGATGTGCTCCTGCTCCTGCCGCCGGGCCCGCTCGGTCAGCTCGGCGGCCCGCGAGCGGCTCGCCCTGACGCTGGTGCCCAGCGCGTAGGCGGCCACGAAGGCGGTCCCCACCAGCCGGTAGGTCTCGTCGTTCTCCCCGGGCAGCACCAACGAGGCGCCCACCGCCACCACGATCAGCGGAATCGCCGCCAGCCTCTTCCACCTGGGGCTCAGGTCGGCGATCGTGTAGACGGCCAGCAGCGGCCCGAAGGGCAGCAACGGCTTCTCCCATGTCACCAGCACCGACATCGCCGCGCCGACCACCACCGCGACCGCCATTGGCGCCCGCCTGCGCCACCCCACCGGCGCCGACGCCAGCAGCCCCAGCCCGATGATCCACCAGGGATTGGGCGCGGGCAGCAGAAGCGGGATCACCGTGGCCAGGACCACGCCCACCGCGAGCGCCCCGTCAACGGCTCCCTCGGTCCGGCCCGCTGCGAACATCCGCCCATTATCTGGATTCCTCCGCCCGCCGCCCTCACTCTCAGGAGTGAAATGCGGCAGCGAAGCCGTCACCGATCGCCGAAGTTGCCGACCTCGGGGCCGGCGGCTTCGATGGACCCCGTGTCCCGTCCGTTCTCCATGCCCGCGCGCCGATATCGACCGGTCGTCCGCACGACTCTCACGGCACTGCTGATCATGATCGCTCCGCTCGCGCTGTCCGGCTGCACCGGGCCGGACGAGCCGCCGTCGCTGCCGCCCGCCGGCGTCTACGAGCACGACGCGGCGGGTGAGGACTCGCGGGCCGAGCCGATCCCGGCCGACGGCACGGCAGGGGCTCTCACTCGGCCGTTGAGCGAGGCCGGTTGGTTCTGTGCGCAGGTCCGAGCCAATGCCGACGGCCGTGCCCTGTGGTGCCGCATCGGGCTCCGCGACGAGGCGGACACGGTCTATCCGCAGGTGGCGCAGTTCCTGCTCGACCGCGACGACCGGTTCGCCTGGGCGTGGTTCCCCTCCCCGCAGGGGAACCACGAGGACGACCAGGTCGCCGAGGCCGCGGCACCGGCGCTGACCGCGATCTGGCCCGAAGCCGGTGACCGCGTGCGGCAGGAGATCGACGACTTCGATCGCGATCTCCATACCCACGGGACGCGGCCGAGCGAGGGCGTCCCTCGGACGGGGTGGTCGGACACGCACGCGGACTACGGCTATGACCGGCACAACGGACTGGTCGTCACCGCCCGGGACACCTCCGTGCGACGCTGGCCGTTCGGCTCAGCGCACTACGCGACCTCGATGAGCTCCGCTGTCGATGATCTCCTGGCCGGTGGTTACGACTGCTTCTACCCACCCCAGCAGAGCTGCGACCGCACCCGGTCGAACGGCTACTTCCGTGTCGCCCTCCGCGGTGACCAGATCGTCTCGGCCTGGTTCGGCATCGGCAGCGTGATCGAGTCGGGGCGGCAACGGCATCTGCTCGGCGAGGAGTTCCCGCATGGCCTCACCTTCCTCGCCGAGGCGGTGCGCGCCCAGGTCACCGAGCGGATCGAACGGTCCCGCCGATCCGGCACCGGCTTCGCCGGCATCGTGGCCGGAACGGTCGTGATCATCGATGCGCGCCGGGGCGCCGTCGACGGAGACGATCTGGTGGCGTACCTCGACATCCAGATCGGCGCACCGCTGGCCGCGACCCTGCCCACCTGACCAGACGAAGGTCGTCGACCGGCATCCTGATCTGGAGCCTCAACCGACGCGGGACCGAACCAGTCGCACCCGGAGCAGGCCGATGACCGAGGGACCGCCCGAGAAGCACCACACGGCGATCACCGGATCGCAGATCGCGCATCCCAGGGAAGAGTGGTCCGCGAACGGGATGATCGGGTTGCCGTGCAGATGGTGCAGCAGATCCCAGCCGGTGTGCAGCAGCCACCCGATGCCGACGAACGTCCACGACTCCAGGCCGCGGTAGGCGCAGTAGGTCATGACGGCCGTGAAGGCGAACTCCCACGGGCCGAAACCGCCGCCGCTGAGGTAGGCGGCCCCGGCTCCGGCCACCATGATCGCGTTGAACCGGCGCCGGTGCGGTTCGCGGATCAGGGACATCAGGCACACGTACCCCACGCCGATCATGATCGGGACGACGACGCTCATCGTCGGGGGGTTTCCTGCCGGCGGCCGCCCGGCACGGCGGAGGCACCCGCGCCGCCGTCCGCACGGCGGGACTCGGAAGCCGTGCCGGCATCGAATCGGACGATCATGAAGGTGTCCGTTCCGTTGAGAGGTGTGGTGGACGTGGTCGAGGCTAACCGGCGACGTCCCGGGCTCCTAGTGGCAGGAATGACAATGTCCAACGGAATATCGCCAACGGCTGGCCGCGTGTGGTGAGCCGACGAAGAGCAGTAAGAGGCCATTGGCGAGAACCCGGTGCAGGCATATGTTCTCGCCATGCACACCGTCGTCGTCCTCGCGCTGGATCAGGTGATCCCCTTCGACCTGTCCACACCCATCGAGGTGTTCACCCGCACCCGACTGCCCGACGGCCGCCCCGCCTACCGGGTGCGGGTCTGCGCCGAGCGGCCCGACGTGGACGCCGGCCTGTTCACCCTGCGCGCCCGGTGGGGACTGGACGCACTCGCGGACGCGGACACGGTCATCGTGCCCGGCACCGCCGACCCCGCCGGACCTCTGCCGCCGGCCGTCCATGACGCGCTCTCCAGGGCCGCCGCCGACGGCACCCGGATCGCCTCCATCTGCTCGGGCACCTTCATCCTCGCCGCCGCCGGACTGCTCGGCGGGCTGCGCGTCACCACTCACTGGCTGGCCGCCGCCCAACTCGCCACCGCCTACCCGGACATCGACGTCGACCCTGACGTGCTCTACGTCGACAACGGGCGGATCCTCACCTCGGCCGGTGCCGCGGCGGGACTGGACCTGTGCCTGCACATGATCCGCCGGGACCATGGCTCCGCCGTCGCCGCCGACGCCGCACGACTGTCGGTCATGCCGCTGGAACGCGAGGGCGGCCAGGCCCAGTTCATCGTGCGGCAGTACCCGCCGACCCCTCGCGGCTCGGCCATCGAACCCCTCCTGCGCTGGATCGAGGACAATCTCGCCCGAGATCTCACCCTCGCCGACATCGCCGTTCACGCAGGCATGAGCACCCGCACCCTGATTCGGCGCTTCCGCGAGCAGACCGGCACCACACCATTGCAGTGGCTCCACCGGGCCCGTGTCCGCCAAGCCCAGCACCTGCTGGAGACCACCCGGCACTCGATGGAACGCATCGCGGCCCAGGCGGGCTTTGGCTCGCCCACCGCCTTCCGCGACCGCTTCAAACGCGTCGTCGGCGTCACCCCCCACGCCTACCGGAGCAGCTTCAGCTGAAGCCCGACCCACGCTCAGACGAGTCGTCGACAATGACACAAGGGTTACGCCGGCCCGTCCGGAGCCCGAACCGTGTCCTCACCTCCACAGACAGGTTGGCGATGCATCTCCACGCAGGCGAGACCGAGGCCGTCGGCTGGCGGGTGGTGACCCTGCTCGACGCCGTCCGGCAGCTCCGGGAGGCATCACCCGACGTCACCGGACGTCCGCGGGTGATCGCGATCGACGGCCGGGGCGGCGCGGGCAAGACGACCCTGGCCGAGCGCCTCCGCAGGACGGTGCCCAACTCCGCCATCGTGCACACCGACGACATCGCCTGGAACCACGCCTACTTCGACTGGGGCGCCGTGCTCGCCGAGAACATCTTGCGGCCCCTGCACCGGGGTGAGGCGGTGGACTTCCGCCCTGATGCCTGGACCCTCCACGACCGGCCCGGATCGATCACCGTCCCCGCCGGTGCCGACTTCGTCTGGGTCGAGGGCACCGGCATCATCCGCGAGGAGCTCGCCCTGTGGCTGGACGCCTCGGTGTGGATGCAGGGTGACCTCGATGAGCAAGAGCGCCTGTTGGTCGCTCGCGACGGTGACTCTCCCGAGCAACAGGAGCACGTGGCGAACTGGCTGCTGGAGGAACTGCCGTTCTTGTTCCGAGAGCGGCCATGGGCCCGAGCCACCATGATCGTCGCGGGCCCTCCGCAGATCGACCACGACCCGGCCACCGAACTGGTCGTCGCCCCGCCGACCAGCCCATAAGACGCCGTAGGCGCCGTGTCAGCCCGCGGGGGTCGACCACTCCACCAGCGGCGGGCGCACCGACGCGCACAACGGCTGACGCTTGACGTCCGTCAACCCCAGCCGCGCCACCAGGGCGCCACCGGCCACGGCCCTCTCCAGCACGTCCGCGGGAATGGCCTCCAGCCACAGCTTCGCCCGCCGGAACATCGAGAACGCTCCGGCCTCATCGACCGTCCCCCACGACAGGTAGACGAACCGGCCGCCCGGTCGGCCTTGCACGAACGGGCCGCGCAGATCCCAACCGGACTCCGTGCGGGTCGCGGTCACCTCCAGCTCCCACACCACCGAGGAGACGTCCGCAGCGGTCACGCCGAGCAGTTCACCGGTACGCTCCCGCCGCTGCACGCCGACATGAATGTTGGAGTAGCCAGGAAACCCCGGTGCAGGTCCACACTCCCGGCCCGGCAGCTCGGATGCCTCGATACATATCAGCACCCCATCATCATGCACGCGATGGGTGACCCCTTGTCACCCTGCTTGATGGCCCACTGATGACCCGAGGATTGGCTCGCGACCTGGTCTTACCCGTACAGCGCCCAACACTCTGCCCACCTGACCGTTCCGGAGTTGGAGTGTTGCGCTGGAGGCGCGGGTTGTACGGTCGCCATCGGGCATGTAACGGGCACGGCACCCGAGGGTGAACCTCTTCCTTGAGTGATCCACCAGCAGGATCACATTGAAGCCACGGCCTGGCGCGCCCTCTCGACAATGCCCAGTCAAGGGTTGCCGTCGCTATCCGTGCGTTGCCAGTCCGTACATCGCCGTGGAGAGCAGGCGTTCGATCAGGTCGGACGGCCCGCCCGGCTGTTGCGCCGCCCACGCCAGGCCGATGGCGAGCGCGATCACCTCGTGGACCGTGACGTCGGCGCGTACCTGCCCGGCTTCCTGGGCGCGTTCCAGCAGCCGTGCGCCGGAGGACTGCATGGCGGCGCAGGACAGGTGCAGTTCGGAGTTCTCGTCGGCCAGCGCCGCCATGATCGATTGGGGTAGTCCCTGGTAGGTGCGAGTGCCGGCGGCCAGGTCGTTCAGCCATGTCAGCAGCGCGTCGTGCGGCGCGTGCGCGGGCGAGGCGAGAAGCTGCTCGGCGCGCTCGCGCAGCGTGTCGAAGTTGCTGTTGAGGATGGCTTCGAGGAGGGCCTCGCGTGTGGGGAAGTGCCGGTAGAGCGTGCCGATCCCGACCTCCGCCCGCCGGGCGACGTCACGCAGAGAGGCATCGGTCCCGTCGGCGGCGAACGCGTCGCGGGCCGCGGCCAGCAGACGTTCGCGGTTACGCCGTACCTCTGCCCGGGATGTGCCGGCCACGTGTGTCTCCTCAGTTTGACCGACGGAGCGGTGCTCCGTATTGTACGACGACAAGTACGGAGCAGTGCTCCGCCATGCTGATCAGCGTACCCATGGAGCACACATGACCACGACCGATCGGACGATCCTCGTCACGGGAGCGACCGGGCAGCAGGGCGGCGCCACCGCCCGGCACCTACTCGCCGATGGCTGGCACGTACGGGCACTGGTCCGGGACCCGCGCGGTGCGGCGGCGACGCTTCTCGCCCGCGCCGGCGCCGACCTGATCACCGGGGACATGGACGATCGGGGCAGCATCGACGCGGCGGTCCGCGGCGCGCACGGCGTGTTCAGCGTCCAGCCCGCTTTCATCGCACCCGACTACGCCGAGAACGAGCTGCAACGTGGGCTGAACGTCGTCGACGCCGCGATGGCCGCAGGCGTCCGGCACCTCGTCTACGCGTCTGTGGCTAGTGCCGATCGGGCCACCGGCATTCCCCACTGGGAGATCAAGTGGAAGATCGAGGAGTACATCCGGGCGCACGGCGTCCCGGCCACGGTGCTGCGCCCGGTCACGTTCATGGAGAACTTCGCCGACCCGACGTACGGCGTCCGCGGTGAGGCTTCGCTCATCCGGGCGTTCCCGGCTGACAGCACGGTCCAGCTCATCGCCCTCGACGACATCGGCGCGTTCGCCGCGCTGGCCTTCGCCTCCCCCGATCCGTTCCGCGGCCGGGTGCTGGAACTGGCCGGCGACGAACTGACGCCGCACCAGATCGCCTCGGCGATCGGCCGGGCGACCGGACACGACGTGGCCGTACCGGTTCCCGCTCGCGGCGGGCCCGGAGGGACGACGTCGTTCTGCGACTGGCAGGCCGACATCCCCGCGCTGCGGACGATCCACCCAGGACTGCTGGACTTCGGCACCTGGCTGTCAAGAGAAGGAAAGGCGCTGCTGGAGAAGCATTACCAGCACGTGGGCCACCGCTGATGAGCCGCCCGTCGGGCTGCGCGTACGACACGAACGATCACACATGGGAAAGGAGTCACCGACATGCGCGCGATCGTCACCGCTCGCCCCGGGTCGGACGATGAAGTGGAACTGGTGGACCTACCCGATCCGCGGCCCGCGGCGGGACAGATTCGCATCAGAATGGCCGGAGCCGCGGTCAACGCGGCCGATCTTCACATCATCGACGCCTCACGCGATGAGGTCAGGGCAGGCGGCCCCGCGCCGCGCCTCGGCCTAGGGCTGGACGTGGCCGGCGTCGTCGACATGGTGGGATCCGGCGTCCACGACCTCGCCGTCGGCACACCGGTCGCGGCGCTCCACTTTCCGCACGCCCCGCACGCCGCCGCGGGAACCGCCGCCGAGTACGTGATCGTCCCCGTCAGCGACGCGGCCCCGGTCCCGAACGGCGTCGAGTTGCTGGACGCTGCCACCGTCCCGCTCAACTCGCTGACCGCCGCGCAGCTGCTCGCCCTGCTCGGCCCCTCCCAGGGCCGGCGGCTGCTGATCACCGGCGCTGCGGGTGGGGTGGGCGGGTACGCGGTGGCTCTGGCAGCACGCGCCGGCTGGAGAGTCACCGCACTTGCCCGCGCGACGGACGACGGCTTCCTGACCAGGGCCGGAGCGGCGGAGACGCGCACAACCCTCGACGGGGCGAGCGGCTTCGACGCAGTGCTGGACACCGCCCTGCTGAACGAGGCGGCCCTGCGGCCGGTCCGCGACCACGGAGCCTACGTGGGGGTCTTCCCCGGCCTCGAACCCACCTCCGAACGCGGCATCACCGTTACCTCTGCGGTGGTGGTCCCCGACGGCGCCCTCCTTCGGGAGATGCTCGCGCTGACCGCGCGGGGAGTCCTGGAACCGCGCCGGGCGGGCACAGTGCCCATGGAGAAGGCCGCGTACGCGTATCGCGCCTTCCGTGACGGCGCACATCGCGGCCGATGGGTGCTCACGAGCTGATACGGGCAGCCTGGCCCGTCAGGTGGCCCGTCACCACCTCATGAGATGCCACGTCCGATGGCTTCGACGGCCGCGAGCTCGTTGACGTAGTCATGCAGATGGGCGGCACCGGGCAGCGGAGGACAAGGGCACCGGCGAGATCAAGACAGGCAAGAACAGCCAGACCGTTTACGAGGTCGTCCTGTCCGCCGAAGACGAGCTCGGCCGGATCGAACTACGCGAACGTCGCTGAACGGCTCGCAAAGTCTGTGCCGGACGGGCTCGCAACATCCGACAATTCCGGGACACGGTCCGACCGTGCCGGGGAGCCGATAGGGAGCTGATGGCCCCTGAAGATCAAACAGTCCAGAAAACAAAAAGGCTCGGGTCCGGAAGTTGCCCGCGACCTGGGCCTTTGAGCATGGAGCGGGTGACGGGAATCGGACCCGCGCTGTCGGCCGATCCACCAGATATCTAGGTGGACGCGCTGGTCCGAAGTGGCCGAGAATCTAGCGGATGAGCTCGTGCCCCTTCTGTCCCATCGGTGCCGGTGACGTAGACAGTGAGCTCGTCGCTTATCGCACCGCCAACGTCTTCGTTCTGCCCATCCCCTGGCAGCGAGCAAAGAACCTTGGTCACTGCCTGGTACTTCCGACTGCGCACGTGACGAGTCTCCATGCTGCCCCTGGTGACCTTTTGGCCGAGCTGTTCGATGTGGTCGCCCAAGTAACCGCTGCCGTTCGGGAGGCGTTTGGAGCACCCGGGAGCATGGTTCTCCAAAACGACAACATCCCAGGCCAGACGCTGTTTCATCTGCACGTCCATGCGATCCCCCGTTCTCCCGGCGACGGATTCATACTCGCGGACCCCGACAAGCTCGAGATTCCCTTCGAAGTTCGAGCGCAGCAGGCTGCGCAACTCCGCAAGGCGCTCACCAGGCGATAGGCCGGCATACCCGAAGAGCTGACGTCTCCGACTCGGTGGAGTTCGATGAGCCGAGGCTGAGAAACGAAGTCCCGGACCGTCGATCGCTCCCAGTCCTGTAAGGAGATCAGCCACCGCCAGGCGATCGTCAGGGTAGTAGTCCAGCGGGGCTAGATCTGGAGATCGCCTTCTCGACGTGCGACCATCGGCTCATGACGCAAGAAGGACGCCCGCGTACTCGGGAAGAGGATCGGTGACCTGGACGATCGTTGGTAGCGGCGCAGTAGGACATACCGGTTTTGAGACGGGCCTTAGTCGCGCTCGGGCCAGATCGGGCCCTGCTCGGTCCAGGTGACGCCCTTGTTGCGGCACAGGCAGAAGGGGTGGCCGATCGGGTCGGTGTAGACCCGCCAGCCGTAGCCGTCGGAGTCGATGCAGTCCTGCTGCAGCGTTGCGCCGAGGTCGAGGACGCGGCGCTGTTCCGACTCGATCTCGTCCACTTCGAAGTCGAGGTGGAACTGCTTGGGGTGCTCGCTGTCGGGCCACCGCGGAGCGCGGTAGTCGTCCACCCGGATGAAGGCCAGCTCGACCTCGCCGAACTTGATGCCGGCCCAGTTCTCGTGGCTGCCTTCCTTGATCGGGTGGCCCGTCACCTCAGAGTAGAAGGCAGCCAGCTTCATCGTGTCCGGGCAGTCGATGATGAAATCGGTGAGTCGCAGCATCCCGCGATCGTGTCACAAGATCTTTTAGGCCAAGCCTCAAGTCAGGATGCCGGGGAACCGGGTGATGTTGCCCCGGTCTTGTGACACCTGAGTGCTCAGGACGATGTGTCCCGGAGGAGTTCAGAAGTGCCGATGTCACGTCCGCCGTACCCTGCGGATTTCCAGCGGCAGATGGTGGAGTTGGTCCGGTTGCGGTGCGAGGTCCGTCGGTTGCGGGAAGAGCGGGAGATCGCCGCGGTTTCCACAACCCCCGCTGCCGCCACTCGACCCTAGGCATGGTCAGCCCCACCGAATACGAACGCCGAGACACCCAGCGATCCCGCTACGGTGCCGCATGGCCGCAAACCCCGACCTGTCCACATAACCGGAGCAACTTCATTCGGAGTGGTCGGCCGACCAGATGCGCGTTGGTGTCTTGCTCCGTGATCGCGTGCAGGGTGTCGGCTGCTCGCCCTGCCCTGCCATACTCCTCGAACCGTAGAGGCTACGGTTGATCGTCTTCACTTTGAGGATCTTGCGCCCCCGCCCCCGCCTTCGCCTTCGCCTTCGCGATGGGCATGCTCGGTCCTCTGGGTGGCGATGAACGCGATCGGCTTCACCGGGGCGTGTTGCCAGGAGGGCGCACACGAAGCGGCAGAGTGTCGCGGACCCGGAAGTGCCGCGTATGGCGGTGAAAGCTAGTGTGGACGTGCATAAGTGGTGACTTGCCCCATTGTCTCGCTTATGTCGGGAGGTGAGGTGGCGGCCCGGAATGTTAGGGCCGAGGGTCACGCCGAGCAGCCGCAGGCGGAGCAGTTCGGCGTTGTGGGAGCCTCGGACGAAGGGCAGTGGAGCGCGCGGACGCTGATGCTGGCTCTCCAGCAGGCGACATCGGGCCTGGGCGGCCTGGGCGCCCTCGTGCACAGGTGCGATTCCGCTACCGGTTTCCTGCGCCTGGCGGCGGTCAGCGGGCTTCTCCTGGAGACCGCCGAGGCGTGGGCGGTTCTTCGCACCGTGCAGGACGTGGCGCCCACACGCGCCGTGCGGTGTAGTGGCTACGTCTGGGTGGGCGGGGACGGCTTGGGGATCGGGGCATCCGGCACGGCGGCATTGCCCCTCCCGGGTGCCGATGGGCCGGTCGGGGTGTTGTCCGTGCTCACGGCAGGGTCCGCCGAGCCGGATGACGAGCAGCGGTCCTTCCTCGGTGCGGTAGCGGCATGGGCCGCTGCACGCCTGGAAGGCTTGCCCGGCACGGCCCCGGGCCTTACTTCGGCGGCCGGGTCCGAGCGGACGGTCCGGATGGGCGAGTTGACCGTGGCGCTCGCCGAGGCCGTCACCACCCGGGACGTCGTACAGGCCGTCGCGGACCATGTCCTGCCTCCGTTCCGGGCCGACGGGCTCGTGGTCTGGCTGATCGAAGGCGGCCGACTGGATGTGGTCGGCGCCACCGGGTATCCCCAGGAATTCCTCAGTCTTGTCGACCGGCTCCCGCTCACCGAAACCACCCCGGTGACCGATGTGTTGGGGACCGGTACTCCCCGGTTCATCGGATCACTCGCGGAGTACGGCCGGCGCTATCCCACGATGAGGCACGTGGCGGAGGCGTCACCGAGGAACGCCTGGGCGTTCCTGCCCATGATCGCCTCCGGGCGGTCCGTCGGCTCGTGTGTGGTGTCGTTCACCCGGGAGCGTGTCTTCAGCGACGAAGAGCGCACCCTGCTGACGGCGTTGAGCGGTCTGGTCGGCCAGGCGCTGGAACGGGCACGGTTGTACGACGTGGAACACGCCCGCGCACAGGAACTGCAGCGCGGCTTGCTTCCCCGAAAGCTTCCCCGTCTCCCCGTCGCCTGCGCCGCCGCGCGCTACCTGCCGGCGGGCCGGGGCGAGGAGGTGGGCGGCGACTGGTACGACCTGATCCCGCTGTCCGGCGACCGGGTCGCCATGGTGATCGGCGACGTCATGGGACACGGCATCACCGAAGCGGCCACCATGGGCCGCCTGCGCACCGCTGTCCGCACCCTCGCCGACCTCGACCTGCCGCCCGACGAACTGATCGGCCACCTCAACGACCTGGTCAGCGACCTCGGTGACGACTTCTACGCCACCTGCCTGTACGCCGTCTTCGATCCCACCACCCGGACCTGTACGTTCTGCATGGCCGGCCATCCCCCACCGGTCATCGTCCACCCCGACGGCACCGTGCTGTGCCCCCACCTGGCCGCCGACCCGCCGCTGGGCGCCGCGGAACCGCCCTTCGAGATCCACGAATTGCACCTGCCTGAGGAGAGCCTGCTGGTGCTCTGCACCGACGGCCTGGTGGAATCCGCCACCCGCGACGTCGACAAGGGCCTGGCCCAGCTCCGCCAGATCCTGGCCCAGGCCGTGCCCCGCATCCCCCACCTCTGGTCAGGACGCCAGGACGACGACGTCGGGCGCCTGGAGGATCTCTGCGACACGGTCGTCTCGGCGCTGCTGCCCGCCCGTGACCAGACCGACGATGACGCCGCCCTGTTCATCGCCCACACCCGCGGCACCGCCGCTGACGATGTCGCCACCTGCAGCCTCCCCGACGATCCCAGAGCAGCCGGACAGGCCCGCGAATATGTCCGCAAACAATTGGCCATCTGGGAACTGGACGATCTCACGGTCACCACCGAACTTCTGGTCAGCGAGCTCGTCGGCAACGTGATCCGGCACGCGAAGGGCCCTATGCGCCTGCGCCTGCTGCGCAGCCGCTCCCTGATCTGCGAGGTCTACGACGGCAGCCTCAGCACCCCGCGCATCCGCCACGCCTCCTACACCGACGAAGGCGGCCGGGGCCTGCAGCTGGTGGCCGCCCTCTCCCGGCGCTGGGGTGCCCGTTACCTCCATGACGGCAAATGCATCTGGACCGAGCAATCCCTCCCCTGCTGACGACAACGCGAAAAGGACCCTCGGGCGGGCTGGACTCTCTTGGTGACTGGTGGGTGAAGCCGAGCCCTGTTCCGGTGTGTCCCGGCTGCGGAACTGCGAGTTCCCATGACTCACCGCTGACCGCCGTCCGATCTGGCACGCGTATCTGGCGCGCGCTCGGATGCTGACATCGTCGTCTAGTCTCCTCGGTGCCGACCCGAAGCGGATTGAGGCGAGGCCGCTCTTGTGCTGCCCCAGTGTCGACCACAATCTTGTTACGGCCAGAGGATCAGAGGAGCGGAGCGTTGATCAGCTTCGACGGAACCTTCTACACGATCGCAGACCCTTTGTTCGAGATGACTATTCCGGCTTGGGAAGGCTATGAGCCGGACACGGCCGACGAGGCGGATGCCACGATCACCTTCCCCGACGGCTCCCGCCGATACGCGACGTTCATGACCTTATCCGTGATCCAGAGGATCATAGATAAGAGCACACGCACCGGCGAATCCCTTGGCGGTCGGTACTTCTGGTGGTCCGACCTGATCATCATCAGGGACGTCGGCTTCGCGGGAATGGCGGCTGCGATTCGTGATCTGGTTGAGTCAGGAGAGATCGAGCGAGCCTGTGGCCTCCTCGACCCACCTGATGAGGCTGGGGAGCGGTGAACGCTCCGAGAGTGGAGCGGGTGACGGGACTCGAACCGCGCTGTCAGCTTGGGAGTCTCGATCGTGCCTGTGTTCAGAGTCGTCCCATGAAGGTCGGTCAGTACGTGTACTTCGCCCTCAAGAGCGAACACATGCCTGCGGAGGAGATGGCCACGCGACTGGGTCTTGAGGCGGACGAGGTCACGATTCGAGCCAGTAAGAGAGTCGAGCCCCCTCGTCCAGCGGTTCACATCTGGCAGATCAATGTACCCAGGTCGAGCCTGCCGGTTGACGACATGATCACAGCTTTGGTCGACCGATTGGAGCCATACGCCTCGGCGATCGGGGCGCTCGCCGACGAACTGGATCGGCATGAGCCCGGACACACCGCTGTCCTGCAAGTGGTCCGCTTCTTCGGTCACGACGACGAGGACTCCGGGGAAGAGCACATGACAGAAGCTCCAACTCGACCCCGGCCGCTGGGCTGGCATCTTGACCGCCGTGTTCTCGACTTCTTGCAGACCACTCGGGCGGAACTCGATGTTGATGAGTACGGGGACACCCTCTGATCTGCCATAGCTCGGCCGAGTGGTTTCACGCGGCGGCGCGTCGCCGGCGGCGGTGCGTTTCGTTAGGTACGGCGGGTGCGCAGTGCGGCTATGGCCCGGGGCACGACGATCATGAAGACGCGTTCGTCTTCGTTGGTGCGAAGGGTGCTGTCCTGCGCCGGCCGACCTCCACCCGTATCTGGGCCAAAGCCCTCAAGGCGGCTAATCTCTCGGGGTTCCACTCCCATCTCTGGCACACGGGCAACAAGTTCGCGGCGCAGTCGGGCGCGACCCTGCGAGAGCTCATGAACCGCATGGGCCACTCGACCACGCGTCCTCTGCTCTACGGTGTGCCGTTACGACGTTCTCTGTTGTGATCGGAGTGGTGAGCATGGGGTTGACGACACCCTCGGAGCCGTTCGATGTAGCGGCGGTCTTCCCTGAACTGGCAGGTCAACGCAGGACCACAGTTCGGCTGCATCCGCGTCGAGGAATGCCGGCCATCACGGACAGCTCCATAGGTGGGCCGTTGTTGTGGCCTGCGGATGAGCCTTGGCCGATCTGCCCCGAGCCGCAGACTCACGACCCTTCAGAAGGGTGGGATCCGCTTCCACTGGTCCCCGTCATGCAGCTCTTCGCTCGAGATGTTCCCGAACTGCCCTTCCCCGATGTCGCTGACATCCTCCAAGTGCTGTGGTGCCCGCTCGATCATGAACCGTACTTCCAGCCTCACACGACTGTGCGTTGGCGGAGGGCGGAAGCGGTCGGCAGTCTCCTCGTCGAGGCCCCCGCGCCAGATCCTGACAGCGACGAATCGTATCTCCCCATGGCTTGCGTGCTGTCGCCGGAGCGGGTGGAAGAGTATCCGGCGGGCTGGGAACTTCCCGCTGAGCTCAGGAATCAGATCTGGGCATACGAGGATGAGTTCCCGAACTCTGACGGCTGGCGCTATTTCTCGCACCTCTCGAGTGCTCCAGGCAGCAAGGTCGGGGGCTGGGTGCGCTGGATCCAGGATCCTGAGCAAGTGGAATGCAGTGAAGGCCATGAGATGGCGCATCTGCTGACGATCGCCAGTCGGGAGTTCGACATCGAGAGTGGGAAGCGTTGGGCTCCCATCGAGGAGCGTTCTCTGCTCGCTCCGCATGCTCCTCTGGAAATACAGGAGCCCACGGATCTCATGATCCAGGATGCTGGATCGCTCTACCTGTTCGTGTGCCTGCGATGCCCCGAGCGCCCGGTGGACTCTCTCAGTCAAGGGTCATGAACATGGCCCGGCATCATGCATACCGCCGCTTGTGCTCGGGCCGCCGTTCAAGGCCGGCCGTCGCGTCGTCGGCATCCCGCAAGCGGTCATTCCGGCGCTCTGGGAGCACCTGGCGACGTTCGTGAAGGCGGAACCTGATGCGCTGGTCTTCTCCGGGATCAAGGGCGGTCCGCTGCGGCGGAGTGGGTTCAACCGACGTGCCTCATGGCGGGAAGCCGTGCGGGCCACAGGGGCGGAAGGTCCTCACGTTCACGATCTCCGGCACACCAGGAACATGATCGCGGCGGAGTCCGGCGCGGGGCTCAAGGATCTGATGGCCAGGATGGGGCACGACAAGGTCAGGGCGGCGATGATCTATCAGCACGCCGTGCGAGGGGCCGACAAGACGATCACGGATGCGATCGACAAGCACATTAGCGGCCAGGACGACGAGGGCGAGGACGGGCCGGCCGGCGTGCTGGGCGCCCGTGGGCTAATTGCATGCCGTCCGTTCTGGCACGCATCTGGGGCACGGACGCCGGCTCTTCCCCTGTCGGTGCCAAAGCATGCTCGTATGGGCTTGACGGCCTCACGCCAACTTCCGAATGATCATCAGATGTTCGACTTCGGGATCAGTGGATACAGACCCGCGTGGTTAAGTGGGAGATCAGCGGTCGTCGCCGCACATGGTCGGAGACTGGCCATGTTGCAAGGACGGAGGCTGACGCGTGCGCTGCTGGTATGGGACCTCGACGAGGATGTTTGGTTCTCTGATGGCTTGGTCCTGCTGGACTTTGAGGGTGAGCAGGTCGAGATCGTCCATCAGAAGTTCGATGAAATCTCGATCACGTGGAATACGGTCGATCCGGCCCTGCCGCTGGACTGGGCGGGGGATGGGCTCCAGTTGGGATGGCGAGGTGGCGTGCCTGACGAGCTGGCGAGATTACAGGGGCAGAGGTTGCAGGCCGTGGAGCTTCTGACGTGGACGGCTGAGGACATGGCGCAAGGGATGATGGCTCTCGGATTCCTGTTCCCGCGCGGCTGCGTAACGATTCACAACGCTCTCGATGAAAACGGCATGGAATTCAGAGACCCTGATCAACGGTACGCCCGCCAGAGGCTCAGCGTGTAGGTGCGTGGTTCACTGGCACGGCTCCTCGCCCCTAAGTTGGAGCGGTGACGGGAATCAGCGGTGGTCCTACGGGCCGGGTCTGGAGCTTGCCTTCCCCAAGTGCGATCATCGGCTCATGACGTTGATCAGAAAGGGCCATGCCGCGTAGGCGCCCTTCGGAGGTTCGCTCACGAGGATCGGTGTGCGCAACCCACAGAGCTTCTATCCATCAGGTTCCCGGCCTCGGGCGTCGGCCCATGGCCGCGGTGATCGCGCTGGAGCACACTCAGATGCGACCGGGCATGGTAGCTGGGGCACTGCTGGCCTGGATGCAGGCGGTCGTTCCCGGCAGTGTCGACCGGATCGCTCCCTGCTGCATATGCCCTGAGTGCTGCGGGGACGCGCCACGACAGCGGCTCGAACAGGCGCTCATCGCCGTGCCGCGCTGGGCCAGGCCGTATCTGTACGCCTTGATCCTTCCTATCGACAGGCGGTTCCTCGCCCGGACGTCGCCAGACCCGCATGCCTCGCCCGAGTGGGCGTGGTGGCAGCAGCGGCGTTGAACGTCAAGGACGGCATCTCAAGCAGGGAAGTGGCGGCGCGGCCCTTGGTGCGGCGGCTGATGGTCGGATATGGCGCGAGGGCGGTGCGGTGGGCGGCCCGCGTTCCCGCCGCCGGCCGGGACCGGCGCCCACGCCGCACGCCCGGCTGGGCGTGCGCGCGGCGGGCCGTGTGGCGGCGGCGAGCGCCGCCGCGCTTGACCACGCAGGCCGCGTTGATCCATCTGCACGTGGAAAGTTAGCGGGACCGGGTGATCGCGGACAGCATGGGGAAGCTCGTCGAAGCGGTCTTCCCGGGCGAAGATCGCGACGCATCGGGCACGTAACGGGCACGGAAGATTGAAAACAGTCTTAGAAACGATCAAAGCCAGCTCGGGAAATCATCCATGACCTGGCTTTTCGGGGTGAGAGCCTGCGGCGGTACGGCATAGGCGCGGCCCCTGATCCACCCCCGTCCTCCTCGTAGCTGCCGACCCCCGGGACGGGACCGCCGTGTCAAGGGTCAGCGAAGCTGATCGCGAAGCGACGCCGTAGGCGCCCTTGACTCGGCGGGAACGGCCGGGACACTTGAGCAGCGAGGAGGACGGTGGTCACCAGGTGTCGGAGGCGGATGATTTGGCGTCACCGCGGCTCGTGAGCGTCCCGTTCGGCGCACCGCCTGTCGAGACGTCCTTACAGGTAGTCCCGCCAAAACGAGACCGTTGCATGCGGCTGCCATGTCTCGGTGTGCTCAGGGCGCGGGTCCCGGAACTCCTGGTCAATGTAGTCGAGCAGGTCGGTCCCGTAGTAAATGGTGTCAGTGCCCCGCATGGATAAGACCGGATGTCCGAAGGTTCCACGCCCAGCCGGCAGGAACCGATGCGCATAGACCGGGACCATTCTGGGGACATCCGCCAGTCGCACCCGGGCTACTTCGACGGCCTCAAGCGGATCGTTCGGCCGCTCGCCCCAGCTCGATCGCCAGTGGCCATGCTCGACGTCCCACAAGAGATAGTCGACTGGCCACTCGACATGTTCACGCAGCGCCTCAGGGTCACCGTTGCGCCAGTCGGGCCACGGGTTCTCCCACGTCTGACCCTCTTCCCAAGGCTGACGCACCGGTAACCCTGCTGCCAGGAAAGCCCGATGGTCGTCGGCGAATTCGAATCCGTACTCGTGCTCGATGCGAGCAAATTCCGCCTCGGAAAGCCCCTCCTCAGTCTCACAGCAGCCCAGCTGAGCCAGGCGACGTGCGGCCGCCGCACCCAGCCAGGAACCCTCTTCACTGATCACTCTGCGAACATAGCGCCAGCCGCTTGTAGCCATGGCTAGCCAGGGAGCGCAGGTCACCGATAGCGGATTGAATCGCGAGGTCTGGCGGGGGTGTATCGCTGATGTCGGCGAGCTTATCGGGCGGGCGGAAGAGCAGGCGGCGGCTCAAGAAGCACATCACGCCGTACCTGGGCGGCGTCGCGCTCGGACTCCGCGAGCGGTGAGGACCTCACGCCATGGCCTTCCGCCGGGAGGCTCGCCGGCAAGGATCTGCTCGGCCTTGACATGCATCTGTCGGCGTCCTCCGGGATCTTTCACCGTGTCATACGCGGAGATCCACCAGCGGTGAACGAAGTTGTTCAGTGCGCTGAGATCCAGACTTACTCGAACCTCATCGAGGGCCGCCTTGAGCCCTGCGTCGAACGCTTCGCGGTCCTGGGGCACGACCAGGGCGGCGCGGGTGGCCCGCAGGTTCTTCTCCGGCATAGAGCCCCACTGGCCCTCCATATCTCCCCTCCTGGCCGGGGCGCGGCACGGGCACGCGAGCAATTCTCTCTGGAGGGCGGTGACCGGGACCGGCTATTGGCTGCCGACCTGAGCTGCCAGGATCCTCGGCATGCTGATCACTGGATTCGAGGACCACCCCCTCGTCGATGGCTCCTACCTCTTGGACGATCCGGTGTTCTGGGCCATCCATGTCCTGCAGATCGGGGTGATCGGGCTCACTGACATCGAAGAAGCATTCGGCGTGGACATCGTCTACGCAGAAGAACTCGAGGATCAAGTGTTCGATCACGACCATTGGCCTGTCTTCAGCGTTCCACTGCGGAGCACAGGCAACATCCATATCGTCTACCGGAACCTAGTTGGCGACATGGGCCTGGACTATGTCCTGACGCACCCCAACTTGCCCGACGATTTCGGCCTCGCCTCAATCGTCGCAGATTTCATTGGCCCAGGCATGTCCTGGCCTGAGCTCATCACCATCGCTCACCAGCCACCTACCGCTGATGACAGAACGCTGCTGGACGCTGCCGGTCGACTGCTCATCCTCCTGCCCGCCCTCGGCGACACTGACCTACCCGACACCGCCGTCCCGACCGTCGCAGCGGCACTTTCCGAATTGACCACCAGCCCAGACCCCAACCACATCGCGGAGATCCTTCTTCGCAACGACAAGGCATACTGGCAACCCGCCACCTGGGATCAACTGAGCAACGGCGCGACCGTCTGCGATGAGCCCCGCAGCCGCCGGTACGGAATCCCATGGGAATGCGCCACCGACCAAGACGTGACCGTCACCCGCGCCCTCACAGGCACCTGAGATCGCAACACCCGGCAAGGAGTGCTCCGCTACACGGTCGCGTCGTGGTGACACCCCCGGGTGACAGCTCTTCATCGCTCGTTGAAGGGGGTCTGTCTTTAGCGGGCCCTCGTGGTGATGACCGGAGCGTCGCTCAGAGAGCTGATGGCGCGCATGGGGCACTAACCGGCGGCCGACCAACGTCTTGATCCGGGCCAGGGTCCAGGTCTGGTCCGGCCACCCGTGCGCCACCGGCCCCTTGTCCAGCTCGATCTCCAACACGGTGAACAGCTCATTGCTCAGCAGCGGCAGCGAGGCCGGGCCCTTGGACTCCAGCGCCCGATCACCGCTGTCCGACCAGGCTTTACGCCACCGCTGCACCGAACGCACACTCACCCGCAACTCATGGGCGATGACCGCGTTGTCCTCCCCGGCCACAACCCGCCCGGCCGTTCGAATGCGCAACCGTTCACGGAAGGCCCGCCGCTCGGCGGTCAGCCCCGCCACCCTGCGTGTATCGCATGACCACGGCACACCTCAGGGATCATCACCCGTCAGCTATCTGCGACACCACACTTTTGCGGTCAGTAGATGCACGACTTCCCCAGGTCGCACAAGTGTTAAATCATTCGCACAATACGTAACGTTCCGGTAACCCAGAGCGAGAAGGGTGGCTGAAGTGCACAGATGTGAGGGATGCCAACTCGTTACGGAATTGGGGGGTGCACGGTCCGACATCGCCGTGTTAAAACTCCTGATTAGTTGATATCGAGGACAAACGGAGCGGGTGGTGTGGGTGGCGTACAAACCGCCCTTCACCCGTGCCCCGGGCGGCGCTTCGCCGGCGGGTCCCGCCACGCTGCGCCGGGCGACCCCCTCGCTGGTGCTGCGCGAGCTGCATGCGGCCATGCCCGAGCAGGCGTACGGGTTGCGCGGCATGCCGGTGCCCGACCCCGGCGAACGGGTGGCCGACATCGCCAGAGGCCCGGCCTCTGGCGACCGGCGCATGACGACGGCGGTGGCACAGGTCGGCGAGTGGCTCGGGCTCGGCGGCTCGATCCTGGCCAACCTGTTCAACAACCACATCATCGACGACCCGACCGCGATCATGGATTTACCCAGGCCGGCACCTTACTGACGGCCCCACAGACCTGGAGACGGCAACCTCCAGCAACCGCAATATCCGCTACCACCAAGTGGCAATAAGCGCGGCGGCGCGCGCCTTGCCTGACATCCCCCCAGTCAGGAAGGCTTTTCATGTCACCACGTCATCGAACGTGGGCCAGGCTGCTCGACGCAGCCCGGCCAGAAAACGGACGACGCCCGAGACGTCGCACCGCGACCACGATGGCCTTAGCCCTCATCGCCCCTTTCATCTCGCTCCTCGCGACGCCGGTGAGCGTCGAGGCCGCCACGGCGGCTGAGCCCGCTTTCAAGGTGCTCGTGGTGCGCAGCACCCAGGACGCGGTGTCGTCGGCCGGCCTGGCCGCGATCCGGGACGCGGCCAGACCCGGTCATTTCACGGTGGTGGCGCCCGGGCCCGCTGACGTGGGCGACCATTTCACGGAGAAGAAGCTGGAGCAGTACCGCGCGGTCGTGTTCTTGGACACGGGTCACGCGAGCCCGCTCACGGACGCGCAACGCGCGAACTTCGAGAGCTACTTCCGCGACGGCGGCGGCTTCGTCGGCGTCGGCTCGGCGGTCGAGACCGACGAGTCCTGGTCGTTCCTGACTGACCTCCTGGGGACGCGTGCGTCCGGCAGGACCGACGTGCAATCGGGTGACGTGAAGGTCGCCGACCGCGTCCACGACGCGAGCAAGGATCTGCCGCAGTTCTGGTCGCGGACCGACAACTGGTACAACTTCGCGAAGAACGTCCGCGGTGTGGCACACGTCCTCGCCACCGTCGTCGAGGACCCGTTCGGGGCGCAGCCGCAGGGCGCCGACCTCGACGGGATCGCCGGGGGGACGATGGGCGCCGATCACCCGGTCTCGTGGTGTAAGGACTTCCAGGGCGGCCGCTCGTTCTACACCGGCCTGGGCAACACGGCCGCGAGCTTCGACGCCGGCCTCACCAAGCACCTCAAGGGCGCGATCGGCTGGGCCGCGGGCCAGGCCGATCCGGTCTACAGCGATTGCGGCGCGACCGTGCTGGCCAACTACCAGCAGACGAAGATCGGCTCGCCGCCGAACCTGCAGGAGCCGATCGGCTTCGACCAGCTGCCGGACGGCCGCGTTCTGCAGACGGACCGCCTCGGCTCGCTGCGCATGCACGACTCGACCACGGGCGTCACCACGGTCGTCGCCAACTTCGCCGATCCGAGCCTGCCGATGACGCAGCAGATCTACTCCGCGGGCGAGGACGGGCTCTATGGCCCGGCGGTCGACGCCAAGTTCGCGACCAACAAGTGGGTCTACCTCTACTACTCGGCGAAGGAGGTCACCGACGTCAAGCTGAGCGACGGATCGGTCGTCACCCAGATCACGCCGAACACCACCCCGCCGAACGTGGCGGCGTCCAAGACCGCGTGGGATCCGTACGTGGGCTATTTCCAGCTCAGCCGCTTCAAGTTCGTCGACGCCACCGACAGCACGCCGGCGCACCTCGACATGGGCTCCGAGCAGCAGATCATGCGCGTGCCGGTCAACCGCCAGGAGTGCTGCCACGTCGGGGGCGACATCGACTTCGACAAGCACGGCAACCTCTGGATGGTCACCGGCGATGACACGCCCGCGGGCGGCATCAACGCCGGCGGCTATGGTCCGTACAACTCGCAGAAGACCGACGAGCAGCAGACCGTGCGCGTCACCAACGCGACGGGCGGCACGTTCACGCTGACCTTCGAGGGCCAGACGACGGAGCCGATCGCGTGGAACGCGGATCGCAATGCGATCGACGCGGCGCTCGAGGCGCTCTCGAACATCGAGGCGGATGAGATCCAGACCAGCGGCGGCCCGGTCAACACGTCGAATGTCAACGTGTTCTTCCGCCGCGGCAAGCAGCAGTCCGATCAGCCGCAGATCACCGCCGACGGCGCCGGCCTGACCGGCACCGCCACGCCGGCGATCGCCACCAGCACGGCGCAGGCGGGCGGCTGGTATCAGCGGCTCACCGGTGACTCGCGCCGCACCGCGCTGAACACCAACGACCTGCGCGGCAAGGTGCTGCGGATCAAGGTCAAGGACGGGAACATCTCCGCCGCCGACGCCAACAAGGCCAAGTTCCGCTCCGGCACGGGCGCCTACTCGATCCCGCCGGGCAACCTGTTCCCGCTGGTCGCGGGCGCGCCGCGGGACAAGACGCGCCCGGAGGTCTACGCGATGGGTTTCCGCAACCCGTTCCGGATCCAGGTCGACGAGAACGACGTGGCCTACATCGGCGACTACTCGCCCGACGCCCAGACACCGCAGCGCTCGCACGGCCCGTCGGGCACCGGCCGCTACGAGATCGTGCGCAAGCCGTCCAACTACGGCTGGCCGACGTGCTACAAGCGCGACCTCGCGCACTACCAGTGGAACTTCCACGAGTTCGCGCCCGGCACCACCACCGCGGGCACGCCGCTGAACGACCCGCCGCAGAAGTTCGACTGCGACGGGCCGACGCAGCGCAACGACTCGCTGTGGAACATCGAGGGCGGTCCGACGGTCGAGCCGGGCCTGAGGGACGTCCCGCCGGTCACCGACCCCGACATCTGGTACTCCTACCGCGACAACAACACGAACGCGCCGCTTGGCACCCCGTGCGAGGCCTACTACGCGCCGACCCCAGGCCCGATCGCGCCCGGCTCGACGACCGAATGCCCGCGGCTGTTCCCCGAGCTCTACACCGGCGGCGTCGGTCCGCACGGGGTCGCGAAGTACCACTACGACGCGAAAAACCCGAACCCCAACAAGTTCCCGCCGTACTACGACGACTCGGTGATCATCAGCGAGTGGACGCAGGACACGCTGCGCGAGGTCAAGCTCGACAAGCGGAACAACCACGTCCAGAAGATCAACAACTTCCTCGACTGCGGCAGCCGTGCGAACGCCGGGGCAGGCAGGTTCCGGTTCGAGTGCGACAACCCGATGGACGTGCAGTTCGGTTCTGACGGCGCGTTCTACATGCTGACCTACGGCAACGGGTTCAACGTCATCAGCCCCGACGCGGGCATGTACAAGTGGGAGTACGTCAAGGGCAAGCGCGCGCCGAAGGCCGTGCTCACCACGGACCGCACCGACGGCTCAACGCCGCTGACCGTGAACTTCTCCAGCGCCGGCTCGCTGGATGAGGATCCCGGCGACTCGATCCGCTACGAGTGGAAATTCGGCGACGGCTCGGCGATCGAGACCGACCCGAACCCGACACACACCTACACGCAGTCCGGCCGCTACACGGCCGTGCTGACCGTGATCGACTCGTCCGGCAAGCAAACCTCGACCAGCACCGTGATCACCGTGGGCAACACGAGCCCGACGGTGGTCGTCAATACGCCGGTGGAGGGCGGAACGTTCGCGTTCGGCGACGACATCCCGTTCTCGGTCACGGTCACCGACCCCGAGGACGGGACGGTGAACTGCTCCGAGGTGGAGGTGACGTTCGTGCTCGGCCACGACGCCCACGGCCACGCCGAGGAGTCCGTCAACGGCTGCTCGGGCGTGCTCCACACGATCGCCGACGACGTCTCACACGGCGGCAACGTCTCCGGCGTGGTCCAGGCGCGCTACACCGACCACGGCGGTCCGGGCGGCGTCCCGCAGCTGACCACGACCGGCCAGCACCAGATCCGCCAGAAGCACCAGGAGGTGGAGTTCGTCGTCAACCAGTCCGGCACCAACACGGCGAACAACACCGACGGCGGTGCCGGCGTGCACCGCGGCAGCCTGGGCTCGGGCGACTGGCTCCAGCTCAACGGCCCATTCAACACGACCAACATCGATTCGATCGCCTTCCGCGTGGCGGACGCGGCGACCGGCCGCACGCCCGGGTCGCCGCTGGCGGCAATCGAGGTCCGTCAGGACTCGATCACCGGGCCGATCCTGACGACGGCCGACCTCGTGTCCACCGGCGGGACGGGAACCTGGACGAGCCAGACGTTCCCGGTCTCGATGTCCGGGACGCATGAGCTGTTCCTGGTGTTCCGCTCGGTCACGGGTGGCGCCACGGGCGGCAACCTGTTCAACCTCAACTGGGCCGAGTTCGTCGGCACGGGCATCGGCACCTAGCGAACCCGCCCGTATAGCGGCAAGAAAGAGAAGACACTCATGCGGAGAAGATTTCGCACATCGGCAATAGCCGCCTGCGTGACGGCGGTCGCACTCATCCCCGCGGCGCCGTCGTGGGCAGATGAAACGACACCGCCGACGATCAACGTGGCGACGCTGTCGCCCTCTGCGCCGACCGGCCAGAACAACTGGTACCGCGGCTCGGTGACGCTGAACATGTCGGCGACCGACGACGTCGGCCTCGCCAAGTTCCAGTACTCGCTCAACGGCGGCGCCGCCTACATCGACGTGCCCGTCGAGGGGGCGCCGGCGTCGGCCACGGCGTCGGCGGTGATCACGCAGGAGGGCAACACCAGCGTCCGGTACCGCGCGGTCGACACGTCCGGAAACGTCGCGGCGTTCCGCTCGATCGCGGTCCGGATCGACACGCGCGCGCCGGCCGCATCGTACCCGGCGATCACCGACGGTCACGTCGGTCACGTCGCCACACTCATCCCGACGCGCACGGACCCCACCCCCGGCTCGGGCGGAGTGGCCGTACTGAACATGTACCTCGACGGCAAGCTGGTCCCGCCGTTGCCGGTGCAGACCTCCGACCTGTCGCTCGGCGTGCACAAGCTCGCGGTGCACCTCTCTGACGCTGCTTCCAACAGCGCGAAGTACACGCAGACGTTCATCGTGACGACATCGTTCGCGGACGTCGGCACGCTGATCGCCCAGTTCGTGACCGCCGGCAGCGTCCCGGCGGAGGTCGGCGCGGCGCTCCAAGCCAAGCTCGACCAGGCGAAGGCGCTCGCCGACGCCGATTCGGCCAAGCCCGCGCGCCACGTCCTGAACGAGTTCGTCTCGATCGCCAACAGCCAGATCAAGCCCGGCTCGGCCCGCAGCACACTCGTGGGCGATGCGCGTTACCTGATCGACCAGCTCAAAGGCCGGCCCGCGCCGGAGCCCGCGACGGGCCTCAAGACCGAGCCCGCGGAGGGCCCGAAGTTCATCCCGGACCCGGTGCTCGCCCCGCTCCCGCACAACCCGGACGCCGACTACAACGTCCTGGTCTTCTCCAAGACGACGGGCTTCCGGCACGACCACATCCCGCACACCGTGGCCGCGATCCAGAAGCTCGGCGTCGCGCACAAATTCAACGTCGACGTCTACGACCCGCAACTCCCGACCGTCACGCTGCCCACGAGCCCGTTCCTGAGCCTCGACACGCTCAAGCAGTACGACACGATCGTCTTCGAGTCCAACGTCGGGCACCCGGGCCCGCTCGATGCGATCACCGAGCAGCCGAACTTCGAGGCCTACATGGCCCAGGGCGGCGGCTACGTCGGCATCCACGGCGCCGCCGACTCGTTCGAGCTCCGCACCTGGCCGTGGTACGGCGACCTCGTCGGTGGGTTCTTCACCGGCCATCCGAACGGCCAGAACGGGTTCGGCCAGTGCGGCAGCTGCATCCACACCGAGGTGGTGACCGAGGACAACACGCACCCGGCGACCAAGCATCTCCCTGCCAAGTGGATGACGGTCGACGAGCTCTACAACTTCGACCGCAACATGCGGGCCGACGTGCACACGCTGCTGAGCCTCAACGAGGACAGCTACCAGCGCAGCCTCAACAGCGGCAACGCGGCCACCAACCCGCTGCGGCTGATGAACGGCGACCACCCGATCGCGTGGTGCCAGAACTGGGGCGGTGGCAAGGCGTTCTCGAACATCCTCGGCCACTTCCGGACGCAGTACTACGATGACTCGTTCCTGCGGATCATCCTCGGCGGGATTGAGACGACCGCCGGCCGCAGGGACGCCAACTGCTCGTCCTACCGCGAGACCAGCCTGCTGATCGAGGCCGACCGAGCGGCCGGGCTGCTGACCGCGGACGCCGCGGACGCCGCCGATGCCGCCCTGGACATCGCGCGGGACGGCTACCTGGCAACCGACTACACCACCGCCATCCCGGCGCTGAACTCGATCGTCGCCCTGGCTAACAACAAGGCCTCCGGCGACGCTACGGCGCGTTCCGAGCTCGCGCGGCAGGCGCGCGCGCTGCGGGAGTGGATGCAGACCCTCAACCGCCACTGACCCGTTCACGCGGCGGGGGCGGTGAATCGCCGCCCCCGCCGCGCTGACGCTGTAGCGCACCACTATGGCGGATTCATGCACGACCTTCTCATGATCATCGACGAGACATCGGTAGGTGCCGCACGTGACCCATCCTCCGAAGGGAGCGGTGATGCGGTCGGGTCGGCGCCTTGGGCATGGAGATCAACGTCGACTACATCGCGGTCCACGGCACAGACCTCAGCGGCCGGGGCCTGGTCGAGCGCCGGTTGGTCTACGACGCCATGGGCAGTGGCCCGGACAGGGCTGTGCGCCGGGTCGGGCTCGTGGCCAAGGAGGCCGTGGAGGCGATTCGGCGAGCCGGAGCGGTGCCGGTGCGGGTGGACAAAGACGCGGAATGCGGCTGTGGCCGCATCGGCTGCTGGAGACCAAGGTCGGTCTGGCCGTGCTCGTACGTGCGGCCATGCCCGAGCAGGCGTACGGGTTGCCGGGCATCCCGGTGCCCGACCCCGGCGAACGGGTGCAGCTTGGGGAAGTCTCTACGTGCCATGCGTCCGGGTTGGAAAATGCTTCCTGACCTGGGCCTTCGCTTGTGGAGCGGGTGACGGGAATCGAACCCGCGCTGTCAGCTTGGGAATCGTACGGATCGGGCTACGTTAGGGCGCCGACCGGGGCGTGGGGTCGGTCCTGAGTGACCGTGGTTGCCCCCTCTTCACCCTGTCTAATTGCACGCTAATTGCACGACGATCATGATGGAACCCTACGGAGGACTACCAACGGGCGTTCATCGGACGGATGGTCGAGCGCCTCGATGTGTACGCGGCGGGTGCGGTGACGTTGCCCAAGTTGGTGGAGGTGCATCCGATCTATCACACGAGCGACTCAGCTTGCACGGCATCTACCATTGTCAACCTTCTGCGCCATCCAGAGTGCCCCTATAGGCTCATGGGTAGAGACAGGATGAGGGAGGATCCCGATGGCAAATGTCTTCGTCAGTCACCGGAGCGCCGATCTTGATGAAGCGGTGAAGCTCAGTATGGAGTTGCGGAAACGAGGCCACACGGTCTGGCTTGACGAGTGGAAGATCGATATCGGCGACTCCATCGTTGAGAGGATCAACGAGGGTCTGACCGGCTCAAATAATCTGGTGCTCTGCTACTCAGGTACAGGCTCCGTCAGTCCATGGATTGGCCGAGAGTGGATGTCGGCACTCGCACGACGGCTGAACGGCGCCGACATTCGGTTGTTGCCTGTCCGGCTGACCGGAGGGGAGCCGCCGGCGATACTGGCCGATTTGAAGTACGTTGATCTTGTTGCTGACTGGCCAGGTGGGGTAGATACTTTGTGCCGCGCGATCCGTTGACCGACGTCCGCCTGTACCACCGCTTTCGATAGGAGCATGATGGCGGCAAGAGACGTTTTCCTCTGCCATGCGAATGGAGACAAACGTTTATATGTGCGACCACTGGCGGAGGCGTTGGCGCGACGGGGGGTAAGCTGCTGGATCGACGAAGCTGAAATTGAGATTGGCGACAGTATTGTTGACGCTGTCAATGCAGGTCTCCGACTATCACGCTACGTGCTCGTGATCATCACGGACAATTTCCTGAGCCGACCGTGGACTCGCAAAGAGATGAATGCGGCTCTGAGCATGGAAATGGCGAAACGGAAAACTGTAGTGTTACCTATTCTGGCTATCGATCCTACGCGATGGGTAGAGGAATTCCCCCTATATTCCGACAGGCTTTATCTGGACCTGCGGAAGGGAGTTGAGATCGCCGGTGATGCTATCGCGTATCGCTTCGGCAGATCGCCGGCTACCGACTGGGCGCATGACCATCCAAAGGACTACCGGGGCCCTGTGTGGGTCAGATGCACTCCAGGCGATCCCGACGCCGGGGAAGTGGAGATGGTCTTACGTTGGGGGCCCTATATCCGCAAGGTTAGAGTGCAGTGCACTAGCGGAATGCCGATGTCGTTAATCCATCATAAGACCGGAGCGGATTCAATAACCCTACACGTATCCGTTGATCCAGCCGCGATCGTTACTTTTGGCGTAGGTCCAGCTCCCGATCAGATGCCGCGTGCTATGAACATAGATGAGGGCTGGATCCGGGCAGCTGGCATGGAAGTTGAGCACCCAACCTTTTCCCAAGAAGGAGAGATGCCGAAGGAACGAGATATATTGGCGCAGCTCCTCGACCCGCAAGATTGAATTGTGTACATCGGCTAGCTATACGATTTTCGCTGTATGCGCCTTAGTTCACACCGCCGTCAATACAGGCGGCAGCCGGGCGATAATTGCTTAGATAGACAGACGGAAATCCTCGATCTTCTGCCTCAGCACAGCGTTCGGCTCACCACCGGAGCGCTTTGCGATAATCATCTGCTTCAAGTCGGTATCCGTGATGAATAAGATCAGCTTCCCGTGTTGCATCCACTGTTCTCTCCTAATGATCCCGGCAGTAGCATCGTGACCATTTCTCGTGACAATAATGCCGAATAATCCCGCACCTCGCTCGGAAAGATAATTGGCGAGCTGCAACACTTCCGACTTGCCGACGTCGCCACAATAGTTCTTGGCATCCACCACTATATAATCTGCCTGGTAATGAGTGCGCAGGAAGTAGAAAAACCCTTGACTGCAGTAATTCGGAATGACGAAATCTCTTCGATTGACCTTCGTCTCGTTCTCGATCTCCCGTATCGGCGCCTCAAGGGGAGGACAGAACAGGTATTCGAATATGTCGGCACAAATCCTTTGATATTTACTCCATTCACTTCTGCCGCACTCGATGGACGCGAGGACTCCGACTAAATCCCTACCGCGATCCGACTTCGCTTCCCTCTCCGGCCCTACGAATGCCCTGGAGAAGAAGTGCTCTACATCAGGAAACTGCTTGATTTTTTCCTGAATCCACACCCCGTCACGTAACTCAATACCAGACTCTCGCATTACGTCGTGATAACGAAGCGTGAGAGGGGAGCTCACAATCAGCATGAGGATAGGGGGCGGATGATTCGGATACTCTTGCTGAAATGCGTCCCTGTATCGGAACAGTTTTCCTCGGACATCTCTTAGGCGACGTAAGGTCTGAGGCGTCACCTTGACTACCTCGATTATCATGCTCCGCGGCTCAAGAGACATAAAGTCAGGCCGAAGACCTTGAGAAAGAAGAACTTCCCTCATAAGGAGCATCCCCGGATCATCATTTTGCAATATTGCAAGGACGAGGTCATGAAATACAGTCTCGGGCAGTCTTTCTAAGTCCACGCCAATCCTTAGAACGTCTCCGATCCGCACATAATGCGGCCTTGACAAATGGACTCTGGAGTCCCGGCTCATCGTACTACTTAGACCATGTCCATACATGGAGACAGAGGGGTAGCGCCTATTCTTTTCTGCACAGCGGCGCAGGCATACGGTGGGCCGGGGCTGAGGAACGAAGTCCCGGACCTTCGATCGCCCCCGACACCGTGCGATGGCCGGCCATAGCATGGCGATCGTCGCGCTGTATCTGTGCGGCGGCGCGTGCCAGGTCGGCGGGTGCGGCTTGGTGCGGCGGGTGCGGTGGTCGGCGGGCGGCCCGCGTTCCCGCCGCCGGCCGGGACCGGCGCCCACGCCGCACGCCCGGCCGGGCGGAGCGGGCGGCGGGCCGTGCGGCGGCGCGGAGCGCCGTCGCCTTGATTTACATAAGGGAAATTCGGCAAGACGCCATGTTTATGGGGTGATAGCGATTTCGGATAGTGCAGCTCAGGGGCAGGGTTACCTGCTGGGGGCCATGCGTAGGAGGAAAGAGGACAGTGGGCCCCAGATCACTATCGGGCGAGAACTGTCCCCCGAGGAATCGAGCAAAGTTCTGCATTGTCAGGAGTTCTTGAACTTTCTGACAGTCGCCAATCCCATCAACGATCTTCGCGCATCGGCGGGCCGCGTGATGTACGTGTTGGATACTGCGGAATCTTGGCAGGAAACCAATACCAATAGTCCAGCTCGAATCGCATCGCAGTTTCATTCGTCAGTAGATTCCTGGCTGCGAGACCTCCGTGCCTTCGATGACCACATATCTCATCGGCTATCTGACTGGTTCGGTAAACCTTCGCAGGAGCTGGACGCCTTCAAGGAGGCAACGAGCGAAGCGTATGATGGTAGTTTCGCCTATCGTTTCTCTTACAAATTGAGAAACTATAATCAGCATGCCGGGGGAGGGGTGCAGCACTTCAGTGTGGGAGTGCTTGAGGAGCCTTCGGGGAAGATTCGGCCCCACGTTATCGCAGAGTTCGACGCCGTTAAGCTTCTGAATCAGAATGACAAGTGGGGTGTGCAGGTTAAACGTGAATTGGAGGAGATTGGTGGAAGGTTTAGCTTCTTTCCAATTTTGCAATCAGCAACTGCTGCTGCCGATAGAGCTTTATCTCGTTTGCTTGTGGCCCTGGAAGGCCATATCGAGGAGGCGGTGTTGGTGATTCGTGCTATAGCAAAGGAGGTGGAGACTGATGGTGAACCATTTCTTACGACAGTCGGAGTCGACTGGCCTGGTTCGGGGCGGTCGAAGCTTCCCATGACTCTTATTCGGCCAGGGGTGTGCGACGTGATTGAAAGTGCTCTTGAGCATTCTTTTGTGATCTTGGGGTTACCTCCACGCGGCAAGCCTCATGCTCAGTCGACTTAACTATGATCCAAGAGGTCATGGCGGCGAGTATGGAGGGCTTTACGCGCTGTGATAAAACGTTCGTGAAACTCCTGGGCGAGGGCTTCGCGGCCGTAGGTTTGGCGTAGGACTCGGTCGAGGTCGCTGGCGCGGTTGACCAGGTCGGTAAGGGATTTGCGTTCGATGTCGAAGGCGGCTAGGCCCTGGTCGACGGCGGCGTCTAGGTTGCCTCTTCTGGCGTGGACGATTCCTAGGTCTATGTGGGCGTCGGCTACGCGCATGGGGGCGTTGCTGGTTCCGTCGGGGCGGGTGTGCATTTGGATGGTTTCGAGGGCGTGTTCTTCTGCCCGGTCGTTGTCGCCTAGCCAGGTGTAGGCGGTGGCGGCGTAGAACATCCACTTGGCGTGGTCGAACACGAAGTGATGGTCCGGGTTCTCCGGGAGCGGGAGCTTGGCGAGGATGTCGGCTCCGCGGGACAGGGCTTTGTCGGCTTCGCGGCGGTCGCCCATGCGGGCCAGACCGCGGGCCTCTTGCAGAGAGAGCTGCACCATGGCGCTGCTGAGGCCGGCCGCGTCCTGGCCCATCCGGGCGGCGGTGACCACGTCTTCGTAGCGGCCTTCGACCAGGGCGAACCAGGCGGACATCTCGTGTGCCCATCCCATGAGTTCGCCGTGTCCGACCTGGCGGCCCATTTCGTAGGCGGCGCGGCGGGAGGTTTCGGCTTCCTCGCGCTCGCCTAAGTCGTAATGGATGCATCCCAATAGCGCCGTGAGCCATCCGGTGATGACGAGTAGTTCGCGGTGCTGGGCGAGGGTGAGCCGGCCGGACAACAGGCGGTTGATCTGGGCGAGGCGCTTTTGTGTGCGGTCGCGCAAGGTGGCAGCCGGTACAACCGGATAGGCGCGGCACAGCAGGTCGACGGCTTCGGAGAGGGCTTCGAGGGTCCCGGGGCCGACGTCGGATGCCTGGAGTTGCTGGGCGAGTTCCATCGTGCCGTACAGCTCGGCTTCGGCGCGCATGGCGTCGACGGGCATGAACTGGGCCTCGACAAGCCGGTTCGGGCCGCGTTTGGCGCGGCTGAAGCCGAGGTCTTCGACGTCCACGCCGGTGGCCTGCGTGAGGGCGAGCCGGTATGGCGTGTGAGGCCAGGACACTTCGCCGGCCTCCCATCGGCGAATACGTTCCTCGTCGCAGTTGAGGCGTTCCTTGATGCCTATCGGGGTGGCGTTGATGCGGGCGGCCAGCTCGGCGCGGGTGAGCTGGGCGGAGTTACGCCAGGCGCGGAGTTGCACATTAGGCACGGTGTCGGGCATCTCCGGGCAATCCTCCCGTTCAGGGGGGTCGAAAAAGGGGGCTTGGTTGGGGGTCCCGCCTTGATCGGATCGCTGTTTGTCTTGCCGTCAGGCAACCACGGTACGTCAGACCGCCTTCCGGCGTAGGGAGCGCGGATCAACCAAGGAGACGGCAACGGTGACCCGGCCAGTCGAGACCAGCGAGACGGTTCCCTGTTCCTTATGCAGGGGACGCGGAAGCAAGCTGCGTAACTCCAGGCGGGGACTCCTGATCAAGGTTGACGACGGTGAAAACCGCCTACGCGAGGAACGCGACTGTCTCGACTGCCTCGGTACGGGCCAGGTCGGAGAGGACGCGGCAATGAACTCGATGGTCCTGAAGATGATGGGTGGTGACATGAATCCGCAGATGGTGGACGAGGGGATCAAGCTGCTGAGGCTGAGCAACCACCTGATCGAACTCGGTGTACGAGCGGAGTTGCGGGACAACAACACCGCCCTCATGGTGCACCGCCCCGACAACGGACTACCGGTGTGGGTGTTCGTCGGCTATGGCGGCGCCTACTACTCCTGGCAGTCGGCAGAGAAGCGGCATCCGGTCGACGACGCGGCCGGCGCCGCGAAGGTCCTGTTCGACTACATCAAGGGCAGGGCCTTCTAGAAACGGACGCGGCGAGACAGATGCTCCCCCATGAACAGGTATGGGATCGGGCTGCTTCCCCTGTCTCGTCGCGTCTTTTCTATGCTCATTGCTCTAGCTGCGGGGTAAGGCTGGGTTCGCGTGACAGGCCCGACGGCGCGAGTTACGCTCAGCTTGGTAAAACAACCTGTCGGGTGATGGACGGTCGTGATGTCGCTAGAGTCCGTGCCGCCGAAGTACGCACAACTTGTGCAGACGCTTCAACGGCGCATCGAGGCGGGAACCTATCCGCCCGGTTCCCTGCTTCCCAGCGAGAACCAACTGATCCAAGAGTTCAGCGTCTCCCGTCCCACGGTGGTGGCGGCCCTGCGCGTGTTGCGTGAGCAGGGTTGGATCGAGTCCCAGCAAGGCAAGGGCCGGTTCGTGCGAGGGCGACCGGTGCTGTCGACCGTCGAGCAGGCTCGGCCGGGGCAGGCGTACGTGAGCAGTCCGGAAACCGGTTCTCCCGGTGAGGTGCTGGATGTGGGGGCAGTCACCGCGCCGAACCGGATCGCGGTCCTGCTCGGCCTGGAGCCCAAAGGCAAGGTGTTCTTGCGTCGTCGGCTTGTCTCCCATGAGGGTGAGCCGTCCGAGATCGTCTCGGTCTGGCTGCCTCTCGATCTGTCGGAGGGAACCGATCTGACCAGTGCCGAACCCCTCGCTCAAGGGCTGCGGGAGCACATCGAGGCACGCAAGGGCGTCCGGTTCGATCACGTCCTAGAGCAGATCGTCGCGCGGATGCCGACGGCGGGGGAGGTGCGGCAGCTCGGCATGCCCAAGAACGCCCCACTGCTGGCGGTGTTCGCCGCGTTGCGCGATGCCGGCGGCCGGGCGTTGGCTGTGGTCGAGGTACTGCTTCCTGGGGATCGTCATGAGTTGGAGGACGCCTATCCGATCAGTTGACCTGATTTCTTCCGAGAGAGCCCGCTTAGGCACTTGACCTATCAAGCGGGCTTTCTTATGCTCTAGTCAGTTGACAGGTTAAGTGTCTGTCATCCAAGACTAGGGAGCACAGCTCATGGCTCTGCAAGGTCCCATCCCCGTCAGCTTCGACATGGTCTTCCCGCACGGCTGCTACGTGGTCGGGGAGGTCGAGCCGGTCAAGGACTTCGACGCTTCGACCAATGGCCGGTTCGTGCAGGCGCGCGACAAGCAGACCCGCGAACCGGTCTGGCAGGTCGCGGTCATGGACGCCGACCCGACGCTCAAGCCCGCTCAGAAGACCGTCGCGGTCAAGATCCTCGCTTCTGCTCAGCCGGTCCCGCCGGCGCCGATGGCCGGGCTGCCGTTCACTCCGGTGGAGTTCGACGGCGTGTCCGTGACCCCGTACGTCAACGGGAACGGGCGGCTGGCCTACTCCATCCGCGTCCGCGAGATGCGCGCCCCCCGTTCCACCTCGCCCAAGACCAACCCCGCCGGCAAGGAGAACATCTGATGTCCCGACACCGCCGGTCCCGCGCGACCAGCGTCATCAACCTGAACACCGGTCACGGCGCCAAGGCCGGTAACCACCCCTACCCGACGCGTACCCCGGTGCTCATGCTCGACTTCGGAGCTACCTCGGTGCTGGTCACCACGACCGCCAGTGACCAGGTGACCGCCTCGGACGTCGACTTCGCCCGCCAGCTCGCCAGCGAGGCGCACGCGTTCGCCGTCTCGGTCGAGCGGATGTTCCTCCGCTCGTCCGGCAATGGGGGAGTGCCGGCATGAGTTACCGGCCGTACACCTACGTCACGGTGACCCTCGAACCCGACCGTGACCCGCGCGTCTCAGTCACCTACCACACGGGCGAACTGCGCATCCGCACTGCGGTGATCGACGGCAAGCGCCCCTATCTCTCCATGGAGGCGGCACGGGGCATGGTGTCGATCTCCACCACGGGCGCCGGTCCGGTGACCGACCAGGACATCACCGTTGCCCGTGAGCTGTTCACCGCCGCTGCCCGCTACCTCGCCGACTGCGAGCGCTTGCAGGCCGCACAGACCGACCCGGCCGGCCCTTGCGAGACGGCGGCCTGATTCCTGGCGGGGCCGCTGGAAGCGGCAACTTCCGGCGGCCCCTGGGTTCTCCCCTGACTCCACATCACGAGAGGCACCAAGCTTATGTTCAAGCGACTCCCCGGGGACGAGACACGCAATCTCGTCTCCACGACTCCCGACACTGCGGTCGTGTTCCGGCCGGCGGTCGTGCAGACCCCCGCGATCATCACGATCGTCATTTTCGCCTGGCGTTGCCTGGCCGGTCTGGTCCGGCTGCTCGTCGTTCACCCGGTCGCCGTGTCCTGCGTGGCGGCCGTGGTCCTGTTATGGCGGCTGTTCGGCTGGCCTGCCGTCCTCGTCGCGTTCGTCGTCTTGACCTCGTCCCTGGCGGGCTGGTTCACCGCTGACCGTGCCTCGTTCAGGCGGTGGATCTCCTGGCGGATGCTGGCGTTCTGGCGCCGGTTCTGGATCTACTGGCGGCACTGGCAACCGGTAATGGTCGTTTCTGGGCTCGGCCGTCACCTCAAGGGCCGTGACTACCTCCCTCGCCTGGTCAGGGTCGAGTGCGACTCGTGGGCCGACCGGGTCACGGTGCGGATGCTGTCCGGGCAGGCGGTCAAGGACTGGTCCGACCGCATCGAGCACTTGGCGCACGGCTTCGGGTCGACTTCGTGCCGGGTGGCGGTCGAGCGGGCGGGACGGCTGACGCTGACCTTCCCGCGTCGTGATCCGCTGGCTGTGCCCATACCGGCCGTGCCGATCCCTGAGACGGCGTCGGTGGGACCGGTCGAGATCGGCATGTGTGAGGACGGCTCTCCGTACCGGCTCAAGGTTCACGGAACCCATGTCCTGATCGCGGGCGCGACCGGGGCTGGCAAAGGCTCTTACCTCTGGTCGACAGTCCGCGGCTTGCTTCCGGCGATGGCGGCCGGGCTGGTCGAGCTGTGGGCGCTGGATCCCAAGCGAATGGAACTGTCCTATGGGCGGGCGCTGTTCGGTCCCCGGTATGCCGCGCCTCCTGCTGAGTGCGCCGACTTATTAGAGGCGGCGGTGAAGGTGATGCAGGAACGCGCCGACCGGTACGCCGGCCTGCGCCGCTCGCACACTCCGACCGTTGATGACCCGTTCGTCCTGATGCTCGTGGATGAGGTGGCGTTCCTGACCGCCTACCAATCGGACAAGGGCCTTCGCCAGCGCATCACCAGTGCTCTTGCCACCTTGACCACGCAAGGCCGTGCCGTCGGTGTCGGCGTCATGGCGGCGCTTCAGGATCCGCGCAAGGAGGTCATGAACATCCGCAACCTGTTCCCCGACAAGATCGCGCTACGGCTGGACGAGTCCGAACAGGTCGACATGGTCTTGGGCGACGGCGCCCGGGACCGGGGTGCGATGGCCGACCAGATCTCGCCCGACCCCGCACGTGGTGCCGGCATCGGCTATGTCCGGCTGGAAGCCGACCCCGATCCGGTGCGGGTCCGGGCGGCCTTCGTCTCCGACTCCGACATCCGCGCCATGGTCGCCGAGTTCGCAGGAGCGGGGGAGGGCCGATGATGCTGGCGCACTTCCTCGATGGGCTGCGCTGCTCGATCTGCGGCACGCTCAACGCCCTGTGGCACGACCCGGTGCGGGGGATGGTCGAGTGCCGTGAATGCGGTCAGAGCGCGTTGTGCGTCCCCGAATCCGGGGAGGTGGCGTGACCGATCGGAAGACGCCTCGGGCGGTGCAGATGGCTCAACCGCTGGCGCGCGATGTGGTCGAGGCGGTCGCCGTCCAGCACGGTGTGTGCATCCGGCCCATCCCGCTCAAGCGGATCGACACCCAGACCGGCAAGACAGAGATCATCGATGTCCCGTGCGGGGCGACGCTGGCGAGCAAGTGTCCCTCGTGCGCGAAGCGGAACCGGCACCTGCGGATGGCGCAATGCCGCGAGGGCTGGCACCTGGAAGCCGAACCCGTCATCACCCCGGATGTGCCGGATGCGGATCAACAGTGGCTGGTCGGATTCCGGGCCGATGTGCAGGTGCAGCGTGACCAGGCTGCGGCGGCCGGCGAACCGGTCGAGCACCTGGACGCGGCCATCGCCGAGTTGGACACCGAGATCAACATCTCGGGCATGCGCGGCGGCGTCCTCGGCCGTATGGCTCATAGGCGCAAGCGGTCGACGCGGCGGCGGCAGGATGCTCCCGACCTGCCCAAACGGGCACGACAGAACACCACCCTGGGTCGGACGTTCACCGCCTCGGATGGCAAGGTCTACCGGCCGTCGCTGTTCGTCACCCTGACCCTGCCGTCGTACGGGCGGGTGAACAACGGGGCGCCGGTCGACCCCGACGGCTATGACTACCGGCGGGCTGCTCGGGACGCGCTGCACTTCTCCAAGCTGGTGGATCGGTTCGTGCAGAACCTTCGCCGTGTGGCGGGCTATGACGTGCAGTATTTCGCGAGCGTCGAGCCACAGAAGCGGCTCGCTCCGCACCTGCACATGGCCGTACGGGGCACCCTTCCTCGCGCGGAGATCAAGGCCATTGCGGCGGCCACCTACCACCAGGTGTGGTGGCCCAAGGCTGACCGGGTCGTCTTCGAGGGCGAGCATCTGCCTGTGTGGGTCGAACACGACCAGGCCGACGAGGACGAGCGGGCCGGCGACTACCTCGACCCCGCGACCGGGGAGATCCTGCCCACCTGGGATGAAGCACTCGACCAACTCGGGACGGACGAGGACGCCGAACCGCTGCACGTGATCCGCTTCGGTACCCAGGTCGACGTACAAGGCGTGCTCGCCGGCACCCCTGACGCCGACCAGTGCATCCGCTACCTGTCCAAGTACCTGACCAAGTCCATCGGCGACACCCTCGACCCCGACAACCCCGCACAACGCGACCACGCCGCGCGGATGGCCGAAGCACTGCGCTTCGAGCCGTGCTCGCCGACGTGCCCGAACTGGCTGCGCTACGGCGTCCAGCCCAAGAGCGCGAAAGCAGGCATGCGACCGGGCGGCTGCAAGGGCAAGGCGCACAAGCCCGAACACCTCGGCTACGCGGGCCGCCGCGTCCTGGTCTCGCGCAAGTGGTCGAACAAGACCCTGACCGAACACAAGCAAGATCGCCGTACCTGGGTCCTGGAAGCGCTCGGCCTTGACGGCGACCAGGCGGCCACCGACCCCGACCGCTACATCTGGCGCCCCGTCCCCAACGGCGACGCCAACGTTCCTCCGCTCGCCATGCGGTTGCTGCGCTCGGTCGCCGAACGCCAACGCTGGCGCGCGACGATGCAGCGTCTCCAGGCCGAAGCGTACGGACACGACCTTTCGGCAACTCAGCCGGCGGCATGAGGGAGGGCGGCCAGATGGATCAACTTCTCACCGTCCAGGAAGCGGCCGATCATCTGCATACCTCCGTCCGCTTCGTACGTCGCCTGATCGCGGAACGACGCATCGAGTTCGTGAAGATCGGCCGTCACGTCCGCATCAGAGAGTCCGCCCTGATCGCCTACGTCGTCGCCGGCACCGTCGCGCCGCTGACGGCTCAGAACGTGACAAGGAGCGTGGCCTGATGGCCAAGGGCAATAAGCCGAATCATCGGCGCTTCGGCAATATCCGTCAGCTTCCCTCCGGGCGCTACCAGGCGAGTTATCTCGCGCCGGATGGTCGTAGATGTACGGCTCCCGAGACGTACGAGCGCAAGGGCGATGCCGAACGGGCGCTCACCCTGATCGAGGCACAGATCATCTCGGGTGAATGGACCGACCCCGAACGCGGCAAGGTCAAGCTTCAGGCGTACGCAGAGACCTGGATCGGGCAGCGTCCCGGGCTGCGCCCCCGAACCGTCGACCTTTACCGGTGGCTGCTCAAGAAGCACATCACGCCGTACCTGGGCGGTGTCGCGCTCGGCAAGCTGTCCACGGCCATGGTTCGGCAGTGGCGTGCCGATTTGCTCGGCAAGGGTGTCTCGGTCTCGGTGGCTGCGAAGGCATACCGGTTGTTACGGGCGGTCCTCATGACGGCGGTCGAAGAGGATCACATCCTTCAACGCAACCCGTGCCGGATCCGCGGGGCCGGTGACGAGCATGCGGAGGAACGCCCCGTGCTCGCCGTGGGGCAGGTCTTCGAGCTGGCTGACCGAGTGGGGCGCCGGCCGGTGGGCAACGTCCGGGGGCTCGCGAACGGCAAGGGTTACCGGCTCCGATTCCAGCGCCATGGCGAGATGCGGAGCTATCCCGAGACCTTCGCCACTCGGGCCGAAGCGGAGCGGGCGCATTGGGCGTTGGTCGACAAGGGGCAGGCCGATTTCACGCACGATCGGCGGTTCCGGGCCTTCGTGCTGCTGGCGACCTTTGCGAGTCTGCGATGGGGCGAGATCATCGCGCTGACGCGTAGCGACATCGATCTGAGGGCGGGCACGGTGCGAGTCCGCGCGGCTTACGTCGAACGCTCAACGGGGCCGCTGGTGCTCGGGCCGCCGAAGTCCAAGGCCGGCCGTCGCGTCGTCGGCATTCCGCAAGCGATCATCCCGGCGCTCCGGGAACACCTGGCGACGTTCGTGAAGGCGGAACCTGACGCGCTCGTCTTCTCCGGGATCAAGGGGGGTCCGCTGCGGCGGAGTGGGTTCAATCGGCTCGCCTCCTGGCGGGAAGCCGTGCGGGCCATAGGGGCGGAAGGTCTTCACGTCCACGATCTCCGGCACACCGGAAACATGATCGCGGCGGAGTCGGGTGCGGGGCTCAAGGATCTGATGGCGAGGATGGGCCACGACAACGTCAGGGCGGCGATGATCTATCAGCACGCCGTGCGGGGTGCGGACAAGACGATCACGGATGCGATCGACAAGCACATCAGCGGCCAGGATGACGAGGGCGAGGATGGGCCGGCTGGGGTGCTGGCGCCCGTGGGCTAATTGCACGCTAATTGCACGGAAGATCGAAATGGCTCTACAAACGATCAAGGCCCGGGTCGGGATTCATCCTCTGACCTGGGCCTCAGTACGTGGAGCGGGTGACGGGAATCGAACCCGCGCTGTCAGCTTGGGAAGCTGATGTTCTGCCATTGAACTACACCCGCGTCGATCAGTAGCTGACGACGGACCTAACTCTAGCGGAACTTGGGGCGTGCCACCTCCCCTCGTGTGGGGTGAGTTGGTGTGGAGGGGCCTTGGGGGTGGCGGGTGGGTTGGTAGGTTGCTGAGGTGCTGCTATCCGATCGTGATATCCGGGGCGAGATCGAGTCAGGGCGGGTCAAGATCGATCCGCTGGACATGGTGATGATCCAGCCGTCGAGCATCGACGTGCGCCTCGATCGGTACTTCCGGGTGTTCGAGAACCACCGTTATCCCCATATCGATCCCGCGGTCGAGCAGCCGGAGCTGACGCGGCTCGTGGAGCCGGACGGGGAGGAGCCGTTCATCCTGCATCCGGGGGAGTTCGTCCTGGCGTCGACCTACGAGGTGATCGGCCTGCCGGACGACATCGCGAGCCGGCTGGAGGGGAAGTCGAGTCTGGGGCGCCTTGGGCTGTTGACGCACTCGACGGCGGGGTTCATCGACCCGGGGTTCGAGGGGCATGTCACCTTGGAGCTGTCGAACGTGGCCACGCTGCCGATCAAGCTGTGGCCGGGGATGAAGATCGGTCAGCTGTGCATGTTCCGGCTCAGCTCCCCGGCGGAGCACCCGTACGGCAGTGCCAAGTACGGGTCGCGCTATCAGGGGCAGCGGGGTCCGACGCCGAGCAGGTCGTTCATGAACTTCCACCGGACGAGGGTGTGATCGGACCCTTTCCGGTGGAGGAGCGGTGTCCGGACTCTCCCTTGTGGGCGGGGGTCTGATGGGACCCTTTCCGGTGGGCGGGGGTCTGATCGGACCCTTCCCAGTAGGCGGAGGTCTGATGGGATCTTCCGCAGGGCCCGGACGGAAGGTGTGATCGATCTTTCGTGGAGAAGGGGAGATCGGTCTTTCGTGGAGGGAAGGCGGGGGCCGGTGGAACGTTCTGGGGGGAAGTTGCGATCTACCGGTGTGAACGGGCGAACGGAGGGCAACGCCCAGGGGAAGGGAAGGTTACAACGGGGAGTGCATGTCACGAACTTCGCATTTCAGCCGGTACCCCTTACTCTTCTCTGCGGACCGTCCCCGCACATCTGGAGAACGACGTGCGCCTGCGTCTCACGCCTCGTGAGGACAGCTACTACGACTTGTTCGCCGACTCGGCGAACAATCTCGTCACCGCATCCCGTCTGCTGGTGGAGATCATCAGCGACGGCTCGGACCGGGAGACCCTGGCCGAGAAGATGCGTGCCTGCGAGCACGCGGGCGACGAGCGTACTCACGCGATCATGAACCGTCTCAACGAGAGCTTCATCACGCCGTTCGACCGCGAGGACATCTATCGTCTCGCGTCGAATCTCGACGACGTGATGGACTACATGGAGGCCGCCGCCGATCTGATCGGCCTCTACCAGATCGACCACCTGCCCAAGGAGGTCGTCCGCCAGGTCGAGGTGCTCGAACGCGCGGCCGAGCTGACCGCTGAGGCCATGCCGCGCCTGCGCGGCATGAACAACCTCAACGAGTACTGGATCGAGATCAACCGGCTGGAGAATCAGGCGGACCAGGTCTATCGACGCCTGCTCGCCAAGCTCTTCGGCGGTGAGTACGACGCGCTCACCGTCATGAAGATGAAGGAGGTCATCGACCAGTTGGAAATGGCCGCCGACGCCTTCGAGCACGTGGCGAACACGATCGAGTCGATCGCGGTCAAGGAAAGCTAAGTGGAGCTAGCACTTGTCATCGGCGTCATCGTCATCGCGCTGGTGTTCGACTACACCAACGGTTTCCATGACGCCGCGAACGCGATCGCGACCTCGGTCTCGACCCGCGCTCTGACCCCCCGGGCCGCGCTGTTCATGGCCGCCGCCATGAACTTCGTCGGCGCCCACATCAGTACGGAAGTGGCGAGAACCGTCGGGACGGGCATCATCGAGCCGCCGACGGGGACGCACGGTCTGGTCGTCGTCGGCGCCGGTCTGATCGGCGCGATCACCTGGAACCTCATCACCTGGTACTTCGGCCTGCCCTCGTCGAGCAGCCACGGCCTGATCGGCGGGCTGGTGGGTTCGGCGCTGGCGGCCTCCAGCGTGGTCCACTGGGACGGCGTGGTGCAGAAGGTCGTCATCCCGATGATCCTGTCGCCGTTCGTCGGGTTCCTCCTGGGCGCGATCATCATGATCGCCATCCTGTGGATCTTCCGCCGGTCCAACCCGCACCGGACGAGCAAGGGGTTCCGGTACGCCCAGACGGTGTCGGCGGCCGCCATGGCGCTCGGCCATGGCCTTCAGGACGCGCAGAAGACGATGGGCGTCATCTTCCTCGCCCTCTACACCGGCGGGTTCCTGGCGATCAACGACCCGATCCCGCAGTGGGTGATCCTGGCCGCCGCCGCCGCGATCTCGCTCGGCACCTACTCGGGCGGCTGGCGCATCATGCGGACGCTGGGCCGCCGCATCATCCACCTGACCCCGGCGCAGGGGTTCGCGGCCGAGTCCGCGGCCTCGGTCGTGCTCTATACGATGGCCATCGCCGCCAAGGCGCCCATCTCCACCACCCACACGATCACCAGCGCCATCATGGGCGTCGGCGCGACCAAGCGGCTGTCGGCCGTGCGGTGGGGCGTCGCCGGCAACATCGTCACGGCGTGGGTGCTGACGATCCCCGCCGCCGCGTTCGTGGCCGCGTTGTCGTACTTCCTGCTCCACTGGGTCGTCGAGTAGCGCGGGCGGGCGTGGATCACGCGCCGCCGAGCCAGCGCTGGATGTTCTGGATGCGCTGGTCGCACTCCTCCACCTCGCGGACGTTGCCGATGGCCTGGTGGGACAGGCGCAGCGCGCGCAGGGCCTCCACCTGGCCCGAGTGGTTGCCGGTCTCGCGGTGCAGGCGCAGGTTCTCCGCGAGGTCGCGCAGAGCCTCGGCGTGGTCGCCGCGGCGCTGCGCGACCAGTCCGAGGGTGTGCCGGCAGGCGGCCTGTTCCCACAGGTCTCCCACCTCCTTGACGATGTCGAGCGCCTGCCTGGCGTAGGTCTCGGCCTCGTCGGCCCGGCCGAGGGCGAGGAAGACGCGCGCCAGGTTGTTGACCGCGGCCCCCTCGTACTGCCGGTCGCCGGTCTCGCGGATCTCCCTGATGGCGCGCACGGCCTTGTCCAGGGCCTGCTCGGGCTGGCCGGTGCGCAGCAGGACGCGGGCCATGGTGTCCAGGCCGAGCCCCGTGCCGTTCCCGTCGCGCTGGCGGATGGACAGCGACGCCTCGGCGGTCCGCAGCGCCTCCTGGGAGCGGCCGAGCCGGACGTAGGTGCGCGCCAGGCCGCCGAGCGCGCGCGCCTCGCCGGTGCGGACGTCGAGCTCGCGCCACAGGTGCAGCGCGTGCAGGCCGTTCTGCACGGCGTCCTCGTACCGGGCCAGCCTGCGCAGGGTGCGGTTGAGGTTCTCCAGGTCCTGCGCCTCCCCGGCGCGGTCGGCGATCTCCCTGCGGATCTCCAGGGCGAGGTTGAGGTGCTCGCGCGACTCGGCGTAGCGGCCGAGCTTGAAGTACACCAGCCCGATGGCGGCCCGGGCCTCGGCCTCGCCGCGCCGGTGGCCGATCTCCTGGGCGAGCCGCACGGCGTACCAGAGGCGTGACAGCGCCTCGGCGTGGGCGCCCTCGTCGCGCAGGAGCTTGCCCAGGACGATGAGCGCCTCGCCCTCGCCGTGGCGGTCGCCGCTGGCCCGGCAGATGCGCAGGGCCTGGGCGGCGTCGTGGCGGGCGATGCCGCGCAGGCCGAGCTGGCGGTGGATGCGGGCCAGCTCGCGGTAGGCGTCGGCGCACTGCGGCTCGTCGCCCAGGTCGACGCGCAGGGCCAGCGACTCAAGGCCGTGGAGGGCGGCCTGGCGCGGCGCGCCCCAGTAGTAGTAGAGGCGGGCCAGGTTGAGCAGCGTCTCGGCCTCGCCGGCCCGGTCCTCGATGGCCTTCCTGATGGCCAGGGCGCGCAGCGCGTACTCCTCGGCGCCGGCGTACTCGCCGAGGCGGCGCAGGTTCTGCGAGATGGTGTCCAGCGCCTCGGCCTCGCCGCCGCTGTTGTCGGCGACGCGGTGCAGGCGCAGGGCCTCCTCGGAGTGCTCGATGGCCAGGCGGTAGCGGCCGAGCACGCCGCGCACGTCGGCGAGGTTGTCCAGGGCGTTCGCCTCGCCGAGGCTGTCGCCGAGCCGTTTGAACCCCCACCGCGCGTCCTCGCCGTAGCTGAGCGCCTTGACGTTCTGGCCGATGGTGCGGTGGGCGATGGCCAGGTGGTGGAGCATCTGGGCGGTCGCGGGCCACTCGTCCACGGCCTGGGCCGAGGCGAACCCGGCCTTGTGCACGTCGATGAGGTCGCGGACGTAGCCGCGCGAGGTCATGAAGTCGAACACCGCGTCGGCGAGGTTGAAGGCGTAGGAGTGCAGGCCGTGCTTGACGGCCTGGTGGACGGCGGCGACGAGGTTGGAGCGTTCGATCTCGAACCAGCGCAGGTGCGGCTCGCGTTCGGTGTCGGAGGTGGCCGGGGGCGGGACGGCGCGGTCGTGCAGGACGCGACGCGGCCGGCCGAGCGCGTCTCCGGCGCGCATGGCGGAGGCGAGGTAGTGGGTGAGCAGCCGCCGGACGGCGCCGGCGCGTTCGGTCTCGCCGTCCTCCAGCAGGACGCGTTCCCTCGCGAAGGCCCGCAGCAGCTCGTGGACGACGAACCGCTCGCCGCCCGGGCGCTCGGCGCCGGTCGCGGTGATCAGGTGGAGGCGGGTGAGAGCCCTCAGGCGGCGCCGGGTGTCGGGCACCGCGTCGTCCAGCAGGGAGGCGCAGGCCTCGGCGCCGACGTCCGGGCCGGTCATGAGGCCCAGGTAGCGGAAGGTGCGCCGCAGTTCGGGGGAGAGCGCCCGGTAGGACACCTCGAACGCCGGCCGCACGGCGGCGCGCGGCTCGTCCTCGCGGGCCAGCTTGGACAGCCGGTCCTGCCCGTCCAGGTCGCGGATGGTGTCGGCGATCTGCTCCCGGGGGTTCTCCACCAGCTTGGCGGCGGTGATGCGCAGCGCGAGGGGGAGCATGGCGCACTGCCGGACGAGCCGGGTGGCGTCGGAGGGGTTCTCGCGGACCCGGGAGTCGCCGGGGCCGAGGACGGCGGCGACGAGCTGGATCGCCTCGTCCTCGGGCAGGACGTCCAGCTGGAGCGGCTCGACGCCGTCGGCGGGGGTGAGGCCGGGACGGCCGGCGAGCCCGGCCTGGGTGGTGACGAGCATGAGGCAGCGGTTGGAGGGCGGGATGAGCGCGCGGACCACCTCGGGGTCCTCGCCGGCGTTGTCCAGGACGATCAGCAGCCGCCGGTCGGCCAGGCGCCGGTGGTAGGCGGCCAGCAGTTCGGTCTCCTCCACGGGCATCTGGCGGCCGCCGAGGCCGAGGCCGCGCAGGAGCTGCCCGGCGGCCTCGGCGACGGTGAGCGGCCGCGTGGCGGTGCCGTGCAGGTCCAGGTACAGCTGCCCGCCGCTGAAGTGCTCGTCTTTGACCGAGTGGCCCCACGAGGTGGCCAGGGCGGACTTGCCGACCCCCGCCATGCCCTCGACGATGACCGCCCGCGGGCGGTTGGCCTCGGCGACCAGCGTGTGGAGGAACTTCAGCGCGGTCTCCCTGCCGGTGAAGCAGGGCACCTCCGGCGGGAGCTGCGCCGGGCCGCTGCCGGTCGCCGGGATGCGCAGGGCGGGAAGCTGCCGCTTGGACGCCGCGCGGCCGGTGGGGCCGCCGGGGGAGGCCAGGGGGGAGTCCCACTCGGCGGCCCAGGCGCCGGCCGCGCCGCGCAGGGCGTCCATGTCCTTGACGGTGATCGTGGACCCGTGCTGTTCGATGATGTCGGCGTGCGGGTGGGCGCAGGTGGCGCGGGCGCCCTTGGGCCGCCACACGTGGAAGGCGCGGGCGACGGCGATGCGGTCGACGCCGGCGAAGCTGGCCAGGTCGGACTGGGTGAGCGGCGGCCCGATGGCGAGGCCCGCCCCGACCGGCCGCCCGAAGCGCAGCGCCAGCTCGATGAGGTGCAGGGCGATCTTGGCGGGCGCGCGCACGGCGGCGCCGGGGGCCCGGCGCCGGGCGGCCAGGACGCGGCGGTGGCCGAGGCTCTTCATCAGCGCCGCCCCCGCGGACAGCTCCTCGGCCAGGAAGTTGACGAATTTGTCCTTGGGCACGTGCAGCGCGCGCACGGCGGTCAGGGTCTCGATGCGGCCGCGGTGGGGCCAGTCCCACAGGGCCAGCTCCCCCTCCAGGTGGCCGGGGCCGAAGATCTCGATGATGGCCTCGTCGCCGTCGGCGGAGCCGTACAGCTCCTTGGCGTAGCCGTCGAGCAGGACGGTGACGCTGTCGGGCAGGGCGTCGCGGTCGCCGAGGGTCTCGCGGGGGGCCAGTTCCCTGACCCAGCCGATGGCGTGGAGGGATTCGCGCTCGATGCGGCCGAGCAGGGACCAGAACGTGCCGGGCCCTCCGGAGCTGAGACTGTTCACGTCGTTGCCTCGCTGTGCTTGTCGGCGGCGGGGCGGGCACGCGCCGGGGGTGTGCGCGCGCCTCCAAGCGTGACTGTCGGCTCGGCCGCGAGGTGTGTCAAATGACACCTCACGGGGTGTTCCGCGGGCCGGTGACAACGTTCGGACCTGCCACCGGCCCGGCGGAGGTCAGATGTGGCGGTACATGACGTCGACGTCCCACCGGGTGAAGCCGAGGGACTCGTACAGGCGGATGGCGGAGGTGTTGTCCTCGTCGACGTAGAGCATCACCTGGGGGAGCCCGCGCGAGCGCAGGTGGGTGAGGCCGGCCAGGGTGAGCGTGCGGCCGAGGCCGCCGCCCTGCTCGGAGGGGTCGACCCCGACGACGTACACCTCGCCGATGGCGTTGTGGCCGTGCGGCGCGTCGTGGTCGTCGTCGCCGTGCACCTTGGTCCAGTGGAACCCGACCAGCCGCGATCCGTCCCCCGTCACGGGCGCGCCCTCCCCCGCGCCCTGCCGGCTCTTCACCCCGTCCTGCCGGTCGTCCGTCGCGCCCTGCCGGTCGTCCGCCGCGTCGCGCACGGCGAGGAAGAAGCCGGCCGGGTCGAACCACGGCTCCTGCTCGCGGCGCCGCAGGTCCTCGATCGTCCACGACCCCTGCTCGGGGTGGTGGGCGAAGGCGCGGGCGTTGACCTCCAGCCATGCCTTCTCGTCCGAGCCGGGCTCGAACGTGCGCAGCCGCACCCCCGGGGGCAGGTCGGCGCCGGGGAGCGGCGCGAACAGCGAACGGCGCATCTGCCACAGCGAACGCACCCGGGTGAAGCCGAGGGAGGTGGCCAGCCGTTCGGCTTCGGGCTGGTCGCCGTGGGCCCACAGGCGCAGCCGGCCGTCGCTCTGGGCCAGGGCGACCTCGGTCAGCCGCCGTCCGAGGCCCTTGCGCCGGTGGGCGGGGTGGACGACCAGCTCGCCGCTCGGCCCCTCGACGGGGTCGGTCGGGTCGATGTGGGCGAAGCCGGCCAGCGTGTCCCCGTCGTACAGGAGCACCGCCTTGGCGCCCGGATCACCGCCGTAGCGCAGGTGGAGCATGACGTGTTCGTTGAGGGGACGGACGGAGTCGGCGTCGGTGGCGGCGTCGACCAGGGCGACCACCGCGGCCACCTCCTGCTCGGCGAGCCGCTCCCGGATGTCCACGCGCGCATTCATGTACCGACTTTAAACGGGGGGGACATGTCACGAAGTCGTAGGGTGAATCGTTACCTCGGCGTCGTTTCGCGCTGAGGTTGCCTCTCTAACCTCGTGACTTATGAGCTCACGATCGTTCACGCGGATCGCGGTCGCCGGCATCGTCGCGGCCACCGGTCTCGCGTTCGCCGCCGGCCCCGCCTCGGCGCACCCCAAGCCCCCGAAGCCCCCGGTCACGGTTCCCGTCCGGCTCATCTCGATCAACGACTTCCACGGCAACATGGAGCCCCCGACCGGCTCCGGCGGCGCCATCGTCAACGAGAGCGGGGTCTCGGTCCCGGCGGGTGGCGCCGCCTACCTGGCGACCCACCTCAAGTCGCTGGTCAACGACCACTCCACGGTCGTCGCCGCCGGCGACCTGATCGGCGCCTCGCCGCTGATCTCCGCCGCCTACCATGACGAGCCGACCGTCGAACTGCTCGGCAAGCTCGGGCTGAAGGTCTCCTCCGTCGGCAACCACGAGTTCGACGAGGGCATCACCGAGCTCAAGCGCATCCAGAACGGCGGCTGCCACCCCACCGACGGCTGCTCCCCGGCCGGCAGATGGAAGGGCGCCAAGTACGAGTACCTCGCGGCCAACGTCCTGAAGCAGGACAACGACCGGTACGCCCTGCCGCCGGTCGCCGTCAAGAAGATCAACGGCGTCAAGGTCGGCTTCATCGGCCTGGTCACCCAGACCACGCCGTCGATCGTCACCGCCTCGGGCATCGCGGGCCTGAAGTTCGACGAGGAGGTCGCCTCCGGCAACCGCGCGGCCGCGCTGCTCAAGCGGGCCGGCGTGAAGGCCATCGTGGCGCTGGTCCACGAGGGCGACTCGATCGCCCCGAACCAGAGCCCGGACGCCTGCCCGGTCACCCCGGGCGCCGGCACCCGCATCGCCCAGGGCCTCAGCGCGGACGTCGACCTGGTGGTCATGGGCCACTCGCACCAGGCGTACATCTGCAAGACCAAGGACCCGGCCGGCAACGACCGCTTCTACACCCAGGGCTCGTCGTTCGGCCGCGTGCTGACCACGATCGACTTCAGTGTGGACAAGAAGACCGGCGACGTCGTGCGCTCCTCCGTGGTCGCCGACAACCACGTCGTCACCCGGGACGTCACCGCCGACCCCGAGATCTCGCAGTTCGTGCAGACCTGGAAGGACCGGGTCTCCACGGTCGCGAACAAGGCGATCGGCGGCATCACCGCCGACCTCACCCGCGCCGCCGGCCCCTCCGGTGAGACCGCGCTCGGCGACGTCATCGCCGACGGCCAGCTCGAGGCGACCAAGACGGGCGGCAACGCCGAGATCGCGCTGATGAACCCGGGCGGCGTGCGGGCCGACCTGACCTATGCCCAGAGCGGGTCAGAGGGCAACGGCGTGGTGACCTACGGCGAGGCGTTCACCGTGCAGCCGTTCAACAACCTCATGCAGGTCGTGACGCTGACCGGGGCCAAGCTGGACGCGCTGCTGGAGCAGCAGTGGCAGAGCGGCGGGGCGACGGTGCGCATCCTGCAGCCGTCGGCGTCCCTGACCTACACGATGAACCTCTCGCAGCCGATCGGCTCGCGGGTGTCGGACGTCAAGATCAACGGCACGCCGGTGACGGACACCCAGACGATCAGGGTCGCGGCCAACAACTTCCTGGTCGGCGGCGGTGACGGGTTCTCGGTCTTCAAGGACGGCACCGACCTGTGGAGCGGCCCGCTGGACATCGACGCGTTCGTGGCCTACCTGGGCGCGCACTCGCCGATCGCCCCGCCGGCGCTGAACCGCATCACGGTCGCCGGCTGAGCCTCTGGTGACCGGGCACGTCCCCGCGGGTCCGCCCCCGGGGACGTGCCTCTCGGGCATGAGGAAGCGGAACAGGCGTGACACCCCGCTGATCAGGCGTCACCCAAGGCCGTCACGCCATTGATCAGGCGCCAGGCCTGTGGACGGCGTGACGAACAGGGGCGGCGGCGCGTGCCGGCGCGGGGCCGGCGTCGTCGGCGGCCCGTCGCGGGAGCGGCGTCAGTGGTGCGCGGGCGCGGGCTCGCGGTCGTCGGCCTGCTCGCCGCCGCGGTCGGGCACGAAGCGGTAGCCGACGTTGCGGACGGTGCCGATCAGCGACTCGTACTCGGCGCCGAGCTTGGCGCGCAGGCGCCGGACGTGGACGTCCACCGTGCGGGTGCCGCCGAAGTAGTCGTACCCCCAGACCTCCTGCAGCAGTTGGGCGCGGGTGAACACCCGGCCGGGGTGCTGGGCGAGGTACTTCAGGAGCTCGAACTCCTTGAAGGTGAGGTCCAGCGCGCGGCTGCGCAGCCGCGCGGTGTAGGTGGCCTCGTCGATCGACAGGTCGCCGCTGCGGATCTCGTCGGGCACCTCGTCGGTGGCGGCGATCGAGAGCCGGCCGACGGCCAGCCTGAGGCGGGCCTCGACCTCCGCGGGACCGGCCGTGTCGAGCAGGACGTCGTCGGCGCCCCATTCGGCGGTCATCGCGGCCAGGCCGCCCTCGGTGACGATCACCATGAGCGGGCAGTCGATTCCGGTCGTGCGCAGGAGGCGGCACAGGCTCTTGGCGTGCACGAGTTCCCTGCGCGCGTCGACCAGCACGGCGTCGGCGGGCGGGGCGTCGATCAGGGCGGACGCCTCTGCGGGGGCGACCCGCACCGAGTGGAGCAGCAACCCCAGCGCGGGCAGGACCTCCGCCGAGGGTTCCAGAGCGTTCGTGAGCAGGAGCAGGTTACTCACAGCACCTCCTAATCCAGAGGCTGATCGGGGGCCGGGCGGCACGGCTTCGCTCACTCACCGCGTTCGCCTCCTCCCCGCGTTGTAACGGCGGTAGCCGTACAAACACGTAAAGGACCCGGGGGCTACGTCGCCCAGGTCCCGTCAGTACGTGAGGATAGCCCACAGGAAAGGAGCGTCCATAGGGCGGTCCATCTGGTGAACGATCCATCACGCGGGAAATAACCGTAACCATTCCCTCGCGGTGAGTGATCGAAGCATCGGCGGTGCGAAGTGGTGAGCAGGGAGAGGGCGCTGATGGCACGAGGATTGGTGCGCTACTGGGCCGCGGCGAAGGAGGCCGCCGGGGTGGCGGAGGAGCCGTTCGAGGCGGTAACGCTTGGCGACTTGGTGGTGCAAATCACATCAAAACATGAAAATCCCGACCTAACGCGCGTGCTCGGCCGCTCGTCGTTCCTCGTCGACGGCGCTCCGGCGGGCACCCGCGACCCGCACGTGGTCGAGCTCCCCGACGGCGCGACCGTGGAGGTCCTGCCGCCGTTCGCCGGCGGGTAGCCGCGAGAGCGGCCCCGGGCCGATTCCGGGGTTCGCGCGCGGATGGCCGCCCGGCCGGTCACCCACCGTCACCGACGCCCGCCGACGGCGACCGGCCCCATGCGGCCGAGCTGTGGGGGCGGGCGGTCGTGGTGGTAGGCCGTTTCGCCGGTGAAGGCGGGGGAATGAGGGCGGCGCGCAGATAGTCTGGTGCAGATTGACCCCGAAGGAGCCGGATGCGCAAGCTGATCGTTTTCCTCATCTTCCTGGGGGTCCTGCTCGCCGTGCTCGACCGTGTCGCGGTCGCCGGCGTCGAGAGCGAGGTGGCCCGCCAGGTGGCGGCGAAGTACGACCTCGCCCAGCCCCCGGCCGTCAAGGTGAACGGCATCCCCTTCCTCACCCAGGCCGTCGCCGGCCGGTACGAGGAGGTCACCGTCTCGATCGGCAAGATGACCCTGCCCGACGGGGCGCGCATCGCGCGCATCGACGCCGTTCTGCACGACGTCCGCGCCCCCCTGATGGACCTCATCCAGAACTCCGCCACCGCGAGCGTGACGGCCGACAAGGTCACCGGCACCGTGGTGATCGCCCGGCAGACCCTGGACGAGCGGGCGCCGCGCGGGTTGCGCGTGGCCGGCAACGGCGACGACAGCCTCCAGGTCACCGGCAAGGTCACCGTCGCGGGCATCGCCATCCCGGTCACGGCCAAGATGAAGATCGAGGTGGTCCAGGGCGGCGTCCGGCTCACCCCGGAGAACGTCAACGGCATCCAGGTGCCGAACGCCAGCCGCCTGCTCAGCTTCACCGTGCCCGTCAAGAACCTGCCGCTCAACCTGAAGATCGAGAAGGTGCGCTCGACGCCCGAGGGTCTCGCGGTCGAGGGCACGGCGACGGACGTGCCGTTGCGTGGCTGAACCACAGCGGGCCGCCGTACGTCATGAGGATGTGAGTCCCGCCGGAACCGCCGACGAGCAGCTGATTCGAACGCTTTTCGACGAGCACGCCGGGTCACTCTACGGTTACGTGTTGCGGCTGACGGGCGATCCGGGCAAGGCGGAGGACGTGGTACAGGAGACGCTTTTGCGGGCGTGGAAGCACCCTGACGTGCTGGCCGACCGCCCCGTACGGGCGTGGTTGTTCACCGTCGCCCGCAACCTGGTCGTCGACCACGCGCGCGCCCGCCGGTCCCGGCCGCAGGAGACCGGCGACGAGGCCCTCGCCGTCCTGCCGGCCGACGACGAGCTCGAACGCGCCGTGGAGTCGTGGGGGGTGGCCGACGCCATCGCGACCCTGCGGCCCGAGCACCGCGAGGTGCTGCTGGAGACCTACTACCGCGGGCGGTCGGTCAAGGAGGCCGCCGAGGCGCTGGGCATCCCGCCCGGCACCGTCAAGTCGCGCACGTACTACGCGCTGCGCGCCCTGAAGCTCGCGCTCGAAGAACGGGGGCTCGCGCCATGAGCGCCTGTGAGGACGTGAGGATGTCGCTGGCCGCCCACATGCTGGGCGGGCTGGAGCCGGACGAGGCCGTGCTCGTCGAGGCTCATCTGGTGACATGCCCTGAATGTCGCGCGGAGTTCGACGAGCTGAGCGGGGTCACCGCGATGCTCGCCCGCGTCTCGGAGCAGGACATCGAGCAGGCGGCCAGCCCGCCGCAGGCCGTCCTCGACCGCCTGGTCGCCGCCTCCGCCCGGCGCCGCCGCGCCCACCGGCTGCTGCTCGGCCTGGCCGCGTCGCTGGTCGCGGTCGTCGTCGGCGGCACGGCCTGGGTCGTCGTCGGCCGGCCCCACGAAGGGACCGTGACCGCCGCGAGCGCCCCCAGCGTGAGCCGGCCGGCCTCGGACCCCGCCAGGCGCGGGCAGCAGGACGGCGCCGGTCGCATGTTCGCCGCCACGCCCGTCCCCTCCGCGGCCGAGCAACCCATGCTGAAGGACGCCCCGGCCACCCCCGCCGCGCCGAACACGGAGAGCGCGCGCGTCGGCGTCCCCATGGAGGGCGGCACGGACCAGGTGCACGCGAAGATCCTGATGATCCCCGGGAGCGAGGGGACGACGGTCGAGGTGTCCATCACCGGAGTGCCGGACGGCACCTCCTGCCGGGTCAGCGCCCTCGGGTCCGACGGCACCGTCTCCCCGGCGGGGAGCTGGACCATCGGCCAAGCCGACTACCAGGGCGGGCCGGCCACCTTCACCGGACACACCGAGCTGACCGTGGACCGCATCCGCGGCTTCGAGATCCGCGAGTCCAGCGGCAGGCGCCTGCTGTCGCTTCCCTAGCCTCCCGCTCGGATGCGGGCTGGTTGAGACCGGGTTTGGGGCGTCCATTACTCCTGCGGACGGGGCGCCGTCCATCCCGTACGGCCCCCTGAGGTGGGGTGCCGCCCCCTGCCCCGGAGCGCGGCGCCCCGACCGGCGGCACCTCGACCCCCTGCGCCGCCCACCCGCGTCCCCCCTGATCGCAGCGCCGGCCGCGCGGTCCTGGCACCCGCGGCCGGCGCGCGGAGAGAGCGGGCCGCTGGGGCGGGAATGGCGCACCGGGGGCCGATGTTGGCACCGTCGATGACAGGTCTGCTGGTGCTGTGCGCGACGCTCGCCGCCGGTCTCATCGTCGGGGTGACGATGCGGCGGCGCGGTGGCGCGGTGCGCGCCGTGAGGAGCGACATGGACGTGGTGGCGGCGGGTGACCTCGGCGCCGAGCTGGGCGAACGCGCCACGCTCGTGCAGTTCTCCAGCGCCTTCTGCCAGCCCTGCCGGGCCACCCGGCGCGTGCTGTCGGAGGTCTGCGGCATGGTGCCCGGGGTGCGGCACGTCGAGATCGACGCCGAGTCCCGGCTGGACCTGGTGCGCCGGTTCGACGTCATGCGCACCCCCACGGTGCTCGTCCTCGATCACGAGGGCAGGGTGGTCAAGAAGGCGTCGGGTCAACCTCGCAAGGTGGACGTGATCGCCGCCCTCGGTTTCACCGCGTCTCATGAAACGGACGCGACGTGACAGATGGCGAGACGGCGAGTACTGTCGTGCACATGACACCCACGACAGAGCTGCTGACGAAGCGGCGCGCGGTTGATTTCTGCCGCGTCGCCACCGCGCTCTGTCGCATGGCCTGAGGGCGATCTCGCGGCCTTCCGCCGCACCGATCTGAACAGTGCCCGATCTTAGCGTCTCCGGCACGATCCTTCAGGAGCGTCTCGCCATGCAGGTGGATCCCAGAAGCACGCGGTTCTCCGCGGCCGTCACGACGGTCATTCTGGCTCTGGTCCTGCTCACGGGCAACGCGTGGCTGCTGCTGGTCCAGGGCCTGCTGTTCGCTCTCGGTCTGGCCGGGGTGTCGCCGTACGGGCTGGTCTTCAGACGGTTGGTGCGGCCGAGGCTCGGTCCGCCGGCGGAGATGGAAGATGCCGCCCCGCCTCGCTTCGCGCAGGGGGTCGGGCTGGTCTTCGCGCTCGCCGCGCTGGCCGGGTTCGCCGCGCAGGCCCCGGCGCTCGCGCTCGGCGCGACCGCCGCGGCGCTGCTCGCCGCCTTCCTCAACGCCGCCTTCGGCTTCTGTCTGGGCTGCGAAATGTACTTGATCATCCGCCGTCTAATGCCCGCCGCAACCCGATAAACGGGAGGTTCCCTAATGAGCCGCTCCGCCGTACTGGTGGACGCCGACTGGGTCGAGGCCAACCTCGACACTCCTGGCGTCGTGCTCGTCGAAGTCGACGAGGACGCCAGCGCCTATGACAAGGGCCACATCCGTGGCGCCGTGAAGATCGACTGGAAGAACGACCTGCAGGACCCGGTCCGCCGCGACTTCGTGGACCGTGAGGGCTTCCAGGCCCTTCTGTCGGCTCGGGGCATCGGCAACGACGACACCGTGGTCCTCTACGGTGGCAACAACAACTGGTTCGCCGCGTACGCGTACTGGTACTTCAAGCTCTACGGTCACCAGAACGTCCGCCTGCTCGACGGCGGCCGCAAGAAGTGGGAGCTGGACTCCCGCGAGCTGGTCAAGGACGTGCCCGCGCGTCCCGCGACGCAGTACACCGCCCAGGACCAGGACCTCACGCTGCGCGCCTTCCGCGACGACGTGGTCGCCGCGATCGGCAAGCTCAACCTGGTCGACGTGCGCTCGCCCGACGAGTTCACCGGCAAGCTCCTGGCTCCGGCCCACCTGCCGCAGGAGGCCGCGCAGCGAGGTGGCCACATTCCGACCGCGCGCAACATCCCGTGGTCCAAGGCGGCCAACGACGACGGCACCTTCCGCTCCGACGACGAGCTGCGCACGCTCTACGGCGAGGCCGGCGTCGACTTCGACAAGGACACCATCGCCTACTGCCGCATCGGTGAGCGCTCCGCGCACACCTGGTTCGTGCTGCACGAGATCCTCGGGCAGCCGAACGTGAAGAACTACGACGGTTCGTGGACCGAGTACGGCTCGCTCGTGGGCGTGCCGATCGAGCTAGGGGAGGCCCGATGACCACCGTCCAGGGGTGCGCCGCACCCGAACAGACCATCGCGCTGCCGGCGGGCATCGACCTGTCGACGCAGGCCGTCATCCAGGGTGTGGTCACCGGCACGGGCACCGCGTACGCCCGCCTGCTGGACCACTCCGGCGAGTTCACCGGTGAGGTGGTCGTGTCCGACGAGGGCGTCTTCCGCTTCTTCGCCGCTCCCGGCTCCTGGACCGTCCGCATCATCGCGGGCGGCGGCGTCACCAAGGACATCGCGGTGGAGGCCCGCCTCGGCGAGGTCTCCCAGCTCCAGGTCACCGTCTGACACTCGCGCTCCGCGCATCCAGGGCCGGCGTTCCCCGCGAGGGGGCGCCGGCCCTCGCGGGTTCCGGGGGGTGTGCGCCGGGTGTGCGCGGGGCGTCGGCGCCGCGGCGGGCTTCGTGGGGTCGCCGGGCGGGTCCTTCCGGGGCATGGCGCGGGCGGTGAAACGGGCGATGCCGCTGCGGCGAATGGGGCTGCGTCGATAGGATGCACCGGATGTCCGAATCCATCCGTACTCCGTCGGTCTGGTCCCTCCCGCTGCACGCGCTGCGGCTGGCGGGGCGGTGCGTTCTGCCGCTGGTCATGTGGTACTCGGCCGGGCAGCTCGTGCGGTTCGGGCTGATGGTCGGCGGCACCGAGCTGGGCCACGGCTCGATGAAGGACCTGCGCTACGCGCTGACCATGCTGGTGTTCATCATCATGGTCATGGCGGGCCTGGTGGTCAGCGTGGGCATGTTCTCCTCGCTGCGCGGCGCGCTGTGGGAGATGCGGGCCAGGCGAGCGGACGGGGATCAGGACGAGGGCTTCGTCTCGACCCTGAGCAGGGTGATCATCCCGTTCGTCGCGCTGTATCTGGCATGGGGATGGCACCTGGACGACGTCCGCGACTACCTGTCCATGGACATCACCCGCCAGAGCGACGACAAGGGTGCCTACGGCGCCTTCTACGACCTGGTCACGGGGGAGCACCCGGACACCGCGCAGATCCTGGTCGGCCTGAACTTCACCGCCTCGCTGGTCATCATGGCCGTGGCCTTCCTCGCCCGTTACTTCTTCACCCTCTGGTACGAGCGCGACCAGGCCCGCACGGCGGCGTTCGCCGTGGCCTTCTGCGAGCTGTCCTTCTTCTACTACGGCGCGCAGGTCGTCGCCTCCCGGGGCGACGTGGTGGGCGGCTGGCTGGGCAGCCGGGTGGCCGCGTCCTGGGTGGGGGACCTTTTCGACGGGTTGCAGGTGCACATTCCGGGCCTGGCCGCCCTCGGCGGAATCCTGGACACCGTCAAGCCCTACGCGTGGGACGCGCTGGTGCTGCCCGCCGCGTGGCTGACGGTCGCGATCCTGATGTACGGCGCCTACGCCGAGGACGCCCGTGGGGTGATCAGGGGCACCCGGCTGGAGGGCGTGGCCACCCAGGCGGGCACCATGCTCACCGCGCGCACGCACTCGCTGACCCGCCGCACTCTGGTGCGCTTCTTCGGCCGGTGGGCCGACTGGGTGCCGCTGATGAACACCTTGCGCCTGACGATCCGGGGTGGCGCGCCGTTGTTCGGGTACTTCGCCCTGTGCTTCGTCGGGCTGCGCGTGGGGGCGGACTACGCCTTGCGCGGCATCGTGTACCTGCTCGGCAGCGACCACCCGGTGCTCTACCTGAGCGTCTTGCTCGTTCCGGTGCGCTTCGTCATCGACCTCGCCGTGACCGTGCTGACGACCTGCCTGCTGGCGGCGGCCTTCGACATCGCCGCCGGCGCCGAGCGGCGGCGGGCCCTCGCCGGCGTCAGCGGGCGAAGCGCAGAGCGGGCCCCCACTCCCGCTCTCCAACATACGAGTTAGGCCACAGCAGCAGCTCCACCTGGCCGGCCACGTCCTTCGGCACCGAGCTGATCAGGGTGAAGCGGCCGGGCACGCCCGGGGTCAGCCGCTCGGGAGCCTTCCACGACAGCGCCATCCAGGTGCGGCCCGCCGCGTCTCCCGTGTAGTAGTACGGCGGCGTGGTGGTGAAGCGGGTGCCGTCCTGGTTGAGCGGGGTGCCTTCGAGGTCGATCTGCAGCATGATGGTGCCGGGCGCGAGGTTGTCCGGCTGCTGCGCCATGGGCGCGATCTTGAGCAGTCGCCAGCGGGCGTCGGCCAGGTCGGCCGCCTGGCCGGAGGCGACGTGGCGCACCTGGGCCGCGGGGTTGTCCCGCTCGAACCGGGTCAGCTGGTCGTATCCCTTGACGCCGAGAAGGGCGGCCGTGAGCGCGACCGCGCCGAGAAGCTGCAGGCCGATCTTGGCCGGCCTCGGCATCCGGCGGCGGCCCGAAGGCGCGGCCGCGGAGGCGGCGCGATCGGCGGGCGGCGGTGCCGTGGGCGCGGGCGGCGCGGCGGACGGAGAGGACGAGAGGGACATCGGGGGCGCGGGGGCCGGGGCCGCCGGGGCGGCCGCGGCGCGCTCCGCCGGGGCCTCGCCACGGAACGGCGACGCGGCGGGGCCGGGAGGCGGCGACGCGGCGGGGACCGGGGGCGGCGGCGGCCAGGCTCGGCGGCCGGGAGCCTGTCCGTCCTGCACGGCCGGCATCGGAACCGTCGAGGACCCGCGCGGCTCCTCCTGCTCCGGCGCGGGCGGGGGCCAGACCCGGGCGTCGGGCCGGGGCAGGCGCGGGGCGGGGGTGAACCACGACGGCTCGGCGGCGGGCGGCCGCCACACGCCGATGTCGTTGGGATTCTGGCTCATATGCCGCTCACCTCGTAGCCGTCCTTGGCGGCGCTCATCGCCTCGCTGGCCTTCGCCTCGTCCAGGCCGAGGTCCATGGAGACCTCGGGGATGTACTGGTCGTCGTACAGGGAGTTGACCGGCTCGGACACCACCACGCGGGCGCCGGCGACCTCGTCGGGCGGGATCTCGAAGAAGCACAGCCCCGAGCGCCACCATCCCGGCTGGATCCACTTGGCGGTGATCGTCGCGTTCTCGTCCACCTTGTCGGTGGCCGCGAAGCGCAGACCGCCCGCCGTGACCAGGTGGGGGACGAGCTTGATCGGCCGGCGCGGGGAGGTGGCGCCGACCTTGACGACCAGGAAGATCTGGTCGGTCGTCGCCTCGTCGGTGCTGTAGGTCTTCTTCACCCGGATCGAACGGGCGAACTCGACGCGTTCCAGCCGGGCGGAGAAGTGGTCGGTCCGCAGTTCCTCGCGCATGCCGCCCGACACGGTGAGCGGGGCGGTCTTGTCGTTGACGGTCATCACGTAGGTCTGCGCGTACACCGCGCCGATCGCCAGCGCGACGCCGGCCACGGCGGAGACGATCCTGCGCCAGGCAGGCCGTCGCGGAGGCGGCGGCTGCGTGGGGGACGGCGACGCCGACGCCGGATGGGGTACGAAGTCGGACGAGACGGCCATCACGAGGTCTCCACTCGGACCGGGAGATCGACCTGGGCGGCCACCACGGGCGGAAGGCGGGTCTTCGGCTCCGCCAGGCCGAGCCGCGGAGAGTCCGTGCCGGACGGCGAGGAGGCCGGCGTCGCGCTCGCCGCGGGCGACGGCGTCACCGCGGTGTCCTGGAAGATCTGCGACCACGCGCGCTGCCGGCTGTAGAAGTCCTCGTGCAGTTCGAAGGCGCCCAGGTCGATGCTCAGCCTCTTGGGCACGGGCCGGCCCGGCTCCAGCTCGAACGACATGATCACGGTCGTGGGCACGCCCGGATGCAGTTGCGCGTAGGAGTGCCCCTGGGAGATGGACCTGATGTAGGGGCCGAGGTCGCCGGGCTTCGGCTTGATCGTGGTCGAGTCGGCGCGCACGGTGGGAAGCGCGTGGTCCATCTCCTGCGCCTGGATGGTGCGGTCGGTCTCGTTGGTGACCTTGAGGATGATCTGGAGGTAGCGCTTGCTGGAGACGCCCATCTCGAACTTGCCGCCGGAGCGCACCACGGCGTCCTGGACGACCGTGAGCATCTTTCCCTGGTCGAATTCGGCGCCCTTGCCCAGCTTCTCGACGGAGGTGTCAGGCGCCTGCGCCAGCCCGCCGAGAGCGGCGCTCACTCCCGCGGTCGCGGCCGCCAGGACGGCGACGGCCGGGATGAGCACCGGCCGTCTGCGTCGGGCGCCGCGAGGAGGGGTGGACGTCATGGCACAGGATGGTAGTCGCTACGTGATCCCCATCCGTCTCCTTAGTCTCATAGATACACACCAGACACCTGTAGAGGGCCACATAAGCCGCAAATCCCCGGAGGGTGACCGGGCCGCCACCCCACGCGTTCGGCGAGGCCGGGCGACGCGCGGCTCCGGCACGCCGTTCTGACACCGCATTGTGGCGATGCCCTGCGAGGGTTGTGGCGCCGTGGATACCATGCCCAGGATGTCCGATTCGTTGACCTTGGGGGCTGGGTCACGGCCCGTGTCCGACGCCGTCCGCTGGTGGCGGCGCTCGCCGTACGGGCTGCCACTGCACGCGCTGGCGCTGTGGGCGCGGTGCCTGGTGCCGATGACGCTGTGGTTCGGCGCCGGCGAGCTGGGCCGGTTCGGCCTGCTGGTGGCCGGGTCGGAGTTCTCCCACGGCTCCCACCGCGAGTGGCGCCTGGCCGGCGCCATGTTCCTGTTCGTCGTCATGGTCATGCTCGGCATGATCGTGACCGTCGGCATGCTGCACACCGTCCGCGGGGCGCTGACCGAGACCGCCGCCAGGCGCGCCGAGGGGCAGGCGGACGAGCCGCTGTTCACCGCGCTCGGCCGGGCGATCATCGCCTACGTCGCCCTCTACCTCGCCTGGGGGTGGCAGGTCGCCGACTGGCGCCGGTTCGCCGACGCGGACATGGAGCGTTACGCCGAGCAGTACGACGATTTCGTGGCCGCCGAGCTCTCGGGCGCCCTCGGCACGACCGGCGGCGCCCAACCGGCGAAGCCCGTGCCGCCCGACGCCGGCACCAACCTCCTGCTCGACATCAAGATCGCACTGATCTTCACCGGCGTGGCGATCGTGCTGCGCTACGTCCTGGCGGCCCTGCACGAGCGCCGGGGCGGGTCGCGGCTCGCCTTCGGCGTCGCCTTCTCCGAGCTGGCCTACACCTTCTACGGAGCGGCCCTCGTGGTGGCGCTGGTCGGCGAGCGGTCGCAGTGGCTGGGCCGGCGCGTCGTGGTGTCCTGGTGGAACGAGCACTGGGCCGCGCTGGAGCGGGCGGTGCCCGGCTGGCGCGCCGCGATGGAGTGGCTCGCCGGAATCCGCCCGGACCTCGGCGGCGCGATCCTCACCCCCCTCATCCTGCTGACCCTGGCCGTCCTGGTGTACGGCGCGTACGCGGAGAGCGGGCGGGAGGCGGTCAGGGGCACCCCGCTGGAGGAGGCCGCCACCCGCGCGGGACGGCGCGCCCACCGCATCACCCGGCGCGGCGCCGGCCTGGTCGCGGTGCGGGCCGGGCTGGACCGGTGGCCGCCCGTGCTGCACGCGCTGCGCCTCACGCTGCGGGGCGGCGCGCCGCTGTTCACGCTCATGTGCCTGTGCTACGTGCTGCTCGCCGTGGCCATGGACTACGCCGAACGCGGCGCCTACTACCTGATCGGCACGGCGCACCGGCAGCTCGACTGGGAGGTCTACCAGATCCCGGTGCACTTCGCCCGCGGGCTGCTCTTCACCACGCTGACGCTGTGCCTGTTCGCCGCCACCTTCGACATCGCGGCGACCCGTCAGCGGGCGAAGCGCAGCGCCTCGGTGTCGTAGTTCAGCACGAACTCGGCGGTGTCGCGCAGCCGTTCGGGCACGACCGCCACCACCTTCATGCGCACAGGCCGCCCGACCTTGAGATCGTCGCGGATCAGCGTCTGCTCGGCCTGGGCGAGCCACCTGTGCCCGGCCCGGTCGCGCATGCTGAAGTCCGGCGGGAAGGACTTCTGGATCTCCGCGGCCGAGGTGGGCGTCACCAGCACGTCCGCTACCAGGGACGCCGTGCCCGCGTCCTGGCCGGAGGCCGGAGGGCCGGAGGTCACGCTGACCTGCCAGCTCACGCCGTGCAGGGTGGCCTCTTGGCCGTGCCCCACGTCCTTGGCGGTCTCGGGCCTGTACCGTTCGGCCACCCACGCCGACTTGTCCCACCACTGCACGCCGACGGTGGCCGCGGCCAGCGCCGCCGCCGCGACGAGCAGGCCGGCGCCCCGCGCCGCCCGGACGAGCCGGCCGCGCTCCCGGCGGGCGGAACGTGTGCTGCCGCGAGGAACCGCCGCCGTCTCCGGCGCGGCCTCCGGCGCGCCGGCCGCAGGGATGACCGGCGCGGTGTCCACCGGCCCGGTGGCGGTCCCCGAGTAGCCGAGTGCCGAGGCGGGTACGGCGCCCGCCGCGCTCGACCTCGATGCCGGTGTGGCGCCGGCCGTGCTCGGCCCCGCACCTGGCGTGGCGAAAGCCGCGTTCGGCCCCGCTCCTGGCGTGGCGAAAGCCGCGTTCGGCCCCGCTCCTGGCGTGGCGAAAGCCGCGTTCGGCGCCGCTCCTGGCGTGGCGCCCGCCGTGCTCGGCCCTACGCCTGGCGTGCTCAGCCCTGCGTTCGCCGTGCTCAGTCCTACGCCTGGCGTGCCCGGCGCCGCCGCCGGTGTGGCGTCCGCGGTGCCCGGTCCGGCTCCTGGCGCGGCCCCGGCCGGATTGGGGGTGCTCCCGCCCGGATGCGGCGCTTCGCCTGGACGCGGCTTCTTGCCCGGATGCGGCGCCTTCCCCGGCGTGCGGCGCGGGAGCGGCGACGGAGCCGGGTCGTCCGGCGAGACCACCGGGATCGGGAAGGTGGTGGGGAACGCCTCCCACGAGCCGGTCGAGGTGACCGCGCTCTCTCCCGGCGGAGGGCTGTTGCGCGGGTTCGGCGCGAAGGCGTCGAACGGCTCCTCCTCCGGCTCGGGCTCCGGGCCGCGCCCGCGGGGCCGGCTCACAGCCGCGCCATCAGTCGCACCGATTCGGCCATCTCGGAGATCAGGCGCCGCGTCGCGGCGTCGTCGGCGGTGAGGGACAGGGAGACCTCCGGGAGGAGCTGGTCGTACCGGCCGGGGTAGATGTCGTCGTTGATGCCGTTGGAGGAGGGCGCGGTGACCATGATGGACGCCCCGGGCAGCGCCTCCTTCGGCACCTCGAAGACGTAGTCGAGCTCGGACCACCAGCCGTGCTGGATGGGGTGGTCGGCGCGCCGGTAGATGCCGTAGACCCGGTCGCTGACGGCGTAGTCCAGCCCGTCGCGGGTGTGCAGCCAGGCCTCCTTCAGCCACAGCGGGTCCCCGGCGGAGGTGGCCTGGACGGTGGCGACCACGAAGACGTCCCCGGTGCCCACGTGCCCGGTCTCCTTGATCACCTCCGCTCCGGTGTCCGGATCGTTCGACGGGGTCGCCAGCCTGATCGTCCGGGTGACGGCGACGCGTTCCAGCCGCATGCCGAACCGCCCGTTCGCGGCCACCGCGCCGGCGGCCGCGTGCGTGGTCAGCGGGGCGTCCAGGTCGTCCTTGTCCATGACGTACGTGTGCGCGTACACGGCCCCGGCGGCGATGGCCAGCGTGACCGTCCCGCCGGCCAGGCGCCGCCCCGCCCGCCGGGCGCGCGACGCGGCGGGGGCCGGTTCGGCGGCGCGGCGCCCGGTCCGGTGGTCGGTGCCGTCCGGGGGCGGCGCGACGGCCGGCCGGACCATCACGCCTCCTCGCGCACGGGGACGGTGACCCGCGCGGCGACCACGGGCCTCCGATCGTCGCCGGTCACCAGCTGGGCCCGGTGGCGTCCGGTGAAGGCGTCCTCGTGGTTCTCGTAGCGGCCGAGCTCGACGGTCAGCGAGCCGGGGAAGGCGGGGGGCCGCTCGTCGGCGCCGGCGTTCGAGTGGAACCGCATGACGACCAGGGAGGTCCGCTTCGGGGGAAGTGTCCTTCCGGGCAGGCCCTCGCCGGGGATCGAGTCGCCGAACCGCCACTTTCCGGTGTCCCGGCCGCCCTCGGGGCTTTTCAGCGGGTCGCCCTCGGGCGGCGCGATGAGCAGTAGCGACTCGTCGAGGGCCTCCAGCGGCACGCTGTTGCGGGCGTTGTTGTAGACCCGCAGGCTGAGCTCCAGGACCCGCTCCTTCGGTGCGCCGGGATCGTCCGTGCCGGTGGGCGCCGACCGCACGACCGCGTTCTCGATCTTCGTGCGGAACAGGTGCTGGTCGACCTCCTCGCCCGCCCTGCGCTGCGGGGGCTGCTCGGCGGGGGCCTCGCGCAGCCCGCCGAGGGCCGCGGTGGCGCCGAGGCCGGCGGCGGCGAGCAGGACCACGGCCGGCACCAGGATCGGGCGTCGACGACGGCGGCCGCGACGAACGGGGGACGACGTCATGCCACACGATCGTAATCGCTCCCTCTGTCCCGTCCGCCTCGTTCGTCCCAATGTGTAGGGGCAGAGGGCAGATATCTGGTCCGAATGGCGAGAACCGTGCCCGAATGCGGAGCCCACCTCTTACGCTGTCACAGTCGGAGAGCGGACCACGAGAGCGCCGGCGAGCTTTCCGGCAGGCACGACCCTTGATCAGGTGGAGGTCCGGTGGCGGACGTGCACCCCGAGCATGCGCAGCTGCAGGCTGACCGGATCTACCTCGGCTGGCAGTACGCGATGCTGTTCCCCGACCCCGGCCCGCCTCCCAGGCGCCCCTCACCGGCCGAGGCCCCGGCCGAGCCCGCCGCCGTCGACCCCACCTGGGTCCGCAGGGAACGCCTCCAGGAAGACCTGCTCAACCGCCCCGTGAAGATCGTCGGTGTCTTCATGTCGCTGCTGGCGGTGCTCATCCTCGCCCTCGGCCTCACCGAGATCATGGGCTGGCCGTTCGTCGTCATCGGGCTGGTCGCCACCGGCGGCATCGCCGCCATCTGCGGGTACGCCGTCCACCAGGGCGAGCGCGCCCTGCGCTCGCGCATCCGCGAGCAGGAGACGCGGGCGGGCAAGCAGCGCGAGCAGCGCGAACACGAGTTGTTCCTGGCCCAGGAGGAGCACGCCGCCCGCTACCGCGAGTGGGCCGCCAAGAAGGAGCAGTACGACAAGCAGCTCACCTGGTACGCCGTCGCCGTGCCCGACGAGATCGACCGCATCGACGTGGCCGGCGGCACCCTGCCCGGCTGGTCGGCGCTGATCACCCTGCTCGGCGCCACCCGCCTCTACAGCGGCGGCCACCTCACCGTGCTCGACCTGTCCGAGGGCGCCATCGCCAAGGACCTCATCGAGCTGGCCAGGCGCGGCGGAGACGACCCGCTGGTGTGGGTGCTGCCCACCGACCTGCCGCGGCTCGACCTCGGCGCCACGCTGCCGCCCGAGGCCTTCGCCGACGTGCTCGCCCACGTCGTCAGCGTCAGCGAGGAGCACCGCACCACCCGCGACCTGAGCTTCGACAACGCGATCCTCGAACGGGTGCTGGAGGTGCTGGGCGAGAACGCCACGATCAACCAGGTCACCGCCGCGCTGCGCGCCCTGGCCCAGGTGGGCGACCCGCGCGACGACCTGCGGTTCGGCCTGCTCACCGCCACCCAGCTCGAACGCATCGGCACCCTGTTCGGCCGCGGCGTCACCGACCGGGTGGTCATCGAGCGCGCCTGGGCCCTTGAGTCCCAGCTCCGCAAGCTCGAGACGCTCGGCTCCGAGGCGGTGCGGCTGCCGCCGGCGCGCCTGCGCGTGGTCTCCATGGACCGCCAGGCCGGCGTGTTCGGCAACCGCGTGCTCGGCACCTACGTCGCCACGGCGCTGACCCACATCCTGCGCCAATCCCCGGCCTCCGAGCGGCCCTGGTACCACACGATCATCGTCGCGGGCGCGGACAAGCTGCGCGGGGACGTGCTCGACCGGCTGATGGACGCCTGCGAGACCTCGCAGACCGGCCTGGTGCTCACCTACCGCGCGCTCACCCCGACGGTCAGGGAGCGCCTGGGCCGCGGCCACGCCGCCGTCGCGTTCATGCGGCTCGGCAACGCCGAGGACGCCCGCGTGGCCAGCGAGCACATGGGCACCGAGCACCGCCTGGAGCTGGCGCAGCTCACCGAGACCATCGGCACCAGCGTGGACGGCCTGAACGGCTCCTACACCTCGACGGTCGGCGACGGGGCCGGCCGGGCCGGGCCCGAGGAGGAGGACAAGGCCGAGGGGGACCTCAAGGAGGGCATCACCGAGTCCACCGAGTGGGGCCGCAGGGCCAGCAAGGCGATGGGGGAGGAGCGCGTGCTGCACCGCAGCCGCGAGTTCCTGGTCGAGCCGCACCAGCTCCAGCAGCTCCCCACCACCTCGGTGATCGTCACCCACGCGACGGCCGAGGGACGCCAGGTGCGGCTCGCCGACGCCAACCCGGCCATCCTCACCTTCCCCAAAACCACTCTGGGGGAGTTCGAGGAGGTCCGCCGGGTCATGCTCACCCCCGCAGAACCCGAAGGCGAGCCCGAACCCGACCCGTTCCCGCCCAACCTCGGCCCCCCGCCGGAGCGGCTCGACTGGCGGAGAGGCCAGTGATCCGCGCCCGGACGGGAGGAGAAGGCATTGAAGAGGTAATCCCCTGGCAAACGCCGGTGGCGATAAGGATCCGAGCTTGATATGCAGGCAAGCGTGTCCTCCGCAGCGCCTAGCGCGCCGTTCCCGCTGAGTGGTCCGTGGTATCGCATCCAGGCGATCACCGCCCCCTCGCGTAGCTCGTCGGCAGAGTGGGACTTCGTCACCGTCCTGCCCGCCGTGCTCTCCGCCGCCCAGCGCAACCGGCCGTTCGTCATCGGCTGGCTGTCGCGCGGCTCGGGCGCGCCGCTCGAACTGATCACCAACGCCGGGCCGCTCACCCCGCCGCGCCCGCCGCGCCGCGCGTCCAGCGCCACCGTGGAGGAGCCGCCGCACGGCCCCCAGCCGCTGCTGTTCCCCGGCGGCGCGCGGGGCGTCGAGATCGGCGACGACTGGCTCGCCGACCTGGCCGACCTCGCCTGGACGCCCTGCCCCGGCCGCCAGGCGCCGCCGCTCAACGGCCGCAGGGAGCCCGGCCCCGACGACCTGCTGCGTCCCACCCTGTTCGAGTCCACGCTGGTCACGCTCATGTCGCGCCCGTTCGCCTGGCTGGTGGTGGCCGAGCCCACCGACCTGCTCGACGCCGAGGTGGCCCACCTGCGCACCCAGCTCAACGTGCTGCGCCAGTACGGCGACGCCTCCGAGCGCAGCCGGTTCGACGCCGAGCGCGCCGAGCGGCGCATGCAGGAGCTGGACGCCTTCCGCGAGGCCGGGCTGTGGAACGTCCGCGTGCTGGCCGGGGCGGCGGGCCCGGACGAGCTGCGCCAGATCGCCCCGGTGCTCGTCGGGTCGGTCGAGATGAGCCACCACCCCTACCGGCTGCGCAGCGCCCTGTCGCTGCCCATCCTGGCCGGGTTCGGCCGCTCCACCTCCGGCGAGCCGCTGTACGGGTTCGCCGAGGCGCTCGGGGTCACTCTGCAGGACCCGGCCGACGGCGCGGCGGCGCCGTTCGCCGCCACCGCCGGGGCGCTGGCCGCGCTGGCCGGGCTGCCCCGCCGCGAGGTGCCGGGCGTGCGCGTGCTGGACGCCGGGTTCTTCGACGTCACCAGCGAGGCCGACGTGCGCAACACCGGCGAGCCGGTGCTCGACCTGGGCGCCATCATCGACGGCCAGGACCGCGCGGTCGGCTCGTTCCGGGTGCCGCTCGCCACGCTCAACCGGCACGCCTTCGTCACCGGGGCCACCGGCTCGGGCAAGTCGCAGACCGTCCGCCACCTGCTGGAGCAGCTCACCGAGGCCGGCATCCCGTGGCTGGCCATCGAGCCCGCCAAGTCCGAGTACGCGGCCATGGCGGGCCGGGTCGAGCGCCTGTCCCCGCTGACCGTGATCAACCCCTCGGCGCCCGACAACGTGCCGTTCAGCGTCAACCCGCTGGCCCCCGAGCCCGGCTATCCGGTGCAGGCGCACATCGACATGGTCCGCGCGCTGTTCATGGCGGCCTTCGACGCCGAGGAGCCCTTCCCGCAGATCATGTCGCTGGCCTTGCAGCGGGTCTACGAGGCCAACGGCTGGGACGTCGTCACCGGCGGCGGCATCCCCGGCGCCGCGGTCCAGCCGGCCGTGCCGACGCTGGAGCAGTTACAGGCGCAGGCGCTCGAGGTCATCCAGGAGATCGGGTACGGCAACGAGGTGCAGGCCGACGTCGAGGGCTTCATCAGCCTGCGGCTGCGCAGCCTGCGCGTCGGCTCCGCGGGCCGGTTCTTCGAGGGCGGCCACCCGGCCGACATCGGCGGCCTGCTGCAGCGCAACGTCGTGTTCGCGATCGAGGACGTCGCCAACGATGAGGACAAGGCGTTCCTCATGGGCACGCTGATCATCCGCATCGTCGAGCACCTGCGCATGCGCGCCCGCCAGGAGAAGTCCAAGGGGCTTCAGCACGTCATCGTGATCGAGGAGGCGCACCGGCTGCTGCGCGACCGCGGCTCCCAGCGCGCCAGCACCCACGCCGTCGAGCTGCTCGCCGGCATGCTCGCCGAGATCCGCGCCTACGGCGAGGGCATCGTGGTGGCCGAGCAGATCCCCACCAAGCTCATCGCCGACGTGGTCAAGAACACCGCGCTCAAGGTCGTGCACCGCCTGCCCGCCGAGGACGACCGCCGGCTGGTCGGCGCCGCGATCAACCTCAGCGAGGAGCAGTCGCGGCAGGTCGTCTCGCTCCAGCCCGGCATCGCCGCCGTCTTCGCCGACGGCATGGACCGCCCGCTGCGCATCCAGGTGCCGCTCGGCGAGGACCGCGAGCGCACCGTGCTCGGCCCCATCCCGCCGATCCGCGGCCGCCGTTCGGCCGCCTGCGGGCGCGAGTGCACCAGCGGCAAGGCGTGCACCCTGTTCGAGCTGCGCGAGGCCGACCTGCTCGCCGACGCCCCCGAATGGGCGTGGCTGCGCATCTGGACCGACACGGTGGTCCTCGCCTTCTGCACCAACCGGTCGCTGCCGGGCGTGCCGCGCGTCCTTCGCGAGATCTGGGCCGAGCTGCCGCCCCGGCGCCGCGAATGCCTGCTGGCGACGCTCGTCGAGCGCGCGGTCGCCCGGCGGGCCTGGTCGCTGCGCACCTTCTACGACCCGACGCTGCTCACGGTCAAGGCCGCCGAGGTGGCGGCCGGCCTGCTGGACCCCTCCCAGGACACCAAGCCCTCGGCCGGCGAGCGGCCGGGCGCGGCGTGGGTGATCCCGCAGGTGCGCTGGGTGCACGAGGTCGACCGGCTCTTCCCCTACGGCCGCCCGGCGCCCGACCTGCGCAGCCCCGCGCCCGCGATGGAGTACGCCCTGTTCGGCACCGACCCCACCGGCCGTCCGTACCCGCACCTCGGGGTGAACGGGGCGGCGGGGGCGGAGGCCATGGCCCGCGCCGAACTGCTCGGCCACCGCGCCAAGGCGCTGCGCCACCACCCGCTGTCCATGGAGATGGACCGCAACCGGGCGCTGGCCTGGCGGGTGCTGCTCGGCGACGACGAGCACGAGGGCGTCGGGCGCGACTTCGCCACCGTGGCCATCGGCGTCGAGCCCCGCGACCGGCTGCGGCACGTCGCCCAGACGATGGGCGCGGCCTGGCTGGAGACGGTCCTGTCCTGGCCGCGGCGCTTCGTCCTGCCGTTCGAGGGCGGTGCCGAGAACCGGGCCGAGCTGTCCTTCATGGACTGACCGGCGGCCCGCTCGAGAGGGGCGCTTTGGGTGCTCGTGAGGGACTCTTCGCGCGGGCGGCACTAGGATCTCGGGCATGACCCAGCTACCGCTGCGGGCTCAGCTCGCGAGTGCCCTCGGGCGTACGGCAGCGACCCTCTCCCGGGTCACCGGACGCGGCGACGGATCGGTGATCGGCGGGCGCGTCGGGCTGATCCTCGAGCCTGACCTGCTGCGCAAGCTGGCCGCCGACCGCAAGCTCGTGCTGGTCAGCGCCACCAACGGCAAGACCACCACCACCCGTCTGATCACCTCCGAGCTCCAGGAGCTCGGCGAGGTGGCCACCAACGCCTTCGGCGCGAACATGCCCGCCGGCCACGTGTCGGCGCTGTCGCAGTCCAAGCAGGCGCCGTTCGCCGTGCTGGAGGTCGACGAGAAGTACCTCCCCGAGGTGCTCGACACGACCGGCGCGAGCGTCGTCTGCCTGATGAACCTCAGCCGCGACCAGATGGACCGCGCGGCCGAGATCTGGCTGCTGGCCCAGAAATGGCGGCGCGCCCTGGCCGGCCAGGACGTCCACGTAGTCGCCAACTGCGACGACCCGCTGGTCACCTGGGGCGCCTCCACGGCCGCCCGGGTCACCTGGGTGTCGTGCGGGCAGCCCTGGAAGGAGGACTCCTGGTGCTGCCCCGAGTGCGGCGGCCCCCTCGACCGCAAGGGCGACGACTGGGCCTGCCGCGAGTGCACCTTCCGCCGCCCCGAGCCGGCGTGGGTGCTCGACGACGACGCGGTGATCGACCCGCGCCGGCAGCGCTGGGTGCTCGACCTGAGCCTGCCCGGCCGGGCCAACCGCGCCAACGCCGCCATCGCCCTGGCCGTCGCCGAACTGTTCGGCATGCCCGTCCAGCAGGCCCTGCCGCGGCTGCGCGAGGTGACCTCGGTCGCCGGGCGTTACACCATGGTCGAGCGCGACGGCCGCGCGATGCGGCTGCTGCTCGCCAAGAACCCCGCCGGGTGGCTGGAGGCCTTCGAGGTCTCCGACCCGGCCCTGCCGATCATCCTGTCGGTGAACGCCCAGGGCCCCGACGGCCGCGACACCTCGTGGCTGTGGGACGTCGACTACCGCATCCTCAGCGGCCGCCCGGTCTACGTGACCGGCGAACGCCGCCTGGACCTGGCGCTGCGCCTGGACGTCGCCGGGGTGCCCTTCCAGCTCTGCGAGAGCTTCGCCGAGGCCGTCACCCGGCAGGCGCCGGGCCGGGTGGACGTGATCGCCAACTACACAGCCTTCCAGCAGATCCGAGCGGAGTTCGGCCGTGCCCTCTGACAGCGCCCTGCGCATCGTGTGGATCTACCCCGACCTGCTGAGCACCTACGGCGACCAGGGCAACGTCCTGATCCTGGAGCAGCGGGCCCGCAAGCGGGGCATCCCCGTCGAGACCGTCTACGTCCGCTCCGCCGACCCGGTGCCAGACTCGGGGGACATCTACCTGATCGGCGGCGGGGAGGACCGTCCGCAGATCCTGGCCGCCGAGCGGCTGCGCCGCGACGGCGGCCTGCCCCGGGCGGTCGACCGGGGCGCGTCGCTGCTGGCCGTCTGCGCCGGCTACCAGATCATGGGGTCGGTGTTCGGCGGCGAGGAGGGCCAGCCGGTGGCGGGCATCGGCCTGCTGGACATCGAGAGCGCCCGCGGGCCGGCCCGCGCGGTGGGCGAGCTGGCGGCCGAGGTGGACACCGGGCTCGGCGGTCACATGCTGACCGGCTTCGAGAACCACATGGGCGTCACGCGCCTCGGCCCGGGCGTGCGTCCCCTGTCGCGCACGGTGGTCGGCACGGGCAACGGCGACGGCACCGAGGGCTGCCACGCGGGCAAGATCGTGGGCACCTACCTGCACGGCCCGGCGCTCGCGCGCAACCCCTGGCTGGCCGATGTGTTCCTGAGCTGGGCGTCCGGGCCGCTGGCGCCGATCGACGACGCCTGGTACGACCGCCTGCGCGACGAGCGCCTCAGGGCCGTCCTGCCCCGTTAGCGCGCCGGCGGTCAGTAGACGAGCGCCTGCGCGTCCTCGGCGAGGGCCTCCTCGACGAAGGTCGACGCGCCGGCGATGCGGACGCCCTCGATGAGGTCCTGCGGGCCGATGTCCCGGCGCGCCGCGCACTGCGTGCAGACGGTGACCTTCCCGCCGGCCAGCACGACGTCGAGCAGGTCGGCCAGGGGCGTCGCGTGCGGCAGGGCGAACTCCTTGGCCCGGCCGGGCAGGCCGTACCAGGCGGACTCGCCGGTCAGCCACAGCGAGACCGGCACGCCGCTCGCCACGGCCGCCGCCGCGACGGTGAACGCCTGGTTGCACCTCTCGGGGGCATCCGCGCCCGCCGTCACCTTTATCACCATTGATCGTGCCATGGCTCTGAGCCTATTCGGGGACACGGGCGCTTCACCAGGCGATTCCCGGTTCCGATGTCCTGGCACGGGCCCCGTGGGCGGGCATCTAGGCTCAGATGCCATGGACTCCCAGTCAATTCATCCGGACCTCGAGCCGATCGCCTTCCTGCTGGGCAGGTGGGAGGGGGCCGGGGTGGGCGGCTACCCGACGATCGAGAGCTTCCGCTTCGGCCAGGAGATCGTCTTCGAGCACAACGGCAAGCCGTTCCTGAGCTACCAGAGCAAGACGTGGCTGCTGGACGACGAGGGCGCCATGGTCAGGCCCCTGGCCACCGAGTCGGGGCACTGGCGCTCGCTGCCCGAGCGGCAGGTGGAGGTGCTGCTCTCGCACCCCACGGGCATCGTCGAGATCTACGTCGGCGAGGTCGTGTTCCACAAGATCGAGCTGCAGACCGACGTCGTGGCCCGCACGGCCACCGCCAAGGAGTACACCGCGGGGCGCCGCCTCTACGGCCTGGTCAACGGCAACCTCATGTACGCCTACGACATGGCCGCCGTGGGCCGGCCGCTGACCTCGCACCTGTCGGCGGAGCTGAAGAAGGTCGGCTGAGACCCCTCCGGGCCCGCGCGGGCCCGGGCGGGGACGCCGTCGCGGCGGTGAGGACCTGGAGGAACGTGAAAACCCCGGGCGCGCTCCGCCTCCGAGGGAGACGGGCCGGCTGGACCATGGGAGGAGAAGGCTCCCCCCGCCGGCTGCCCGGGGTTCCGGTGTCTGCTTGGATTCGCCGGACGTCGCCGGTGCCCGGGAGGGCACGACATCATCTGGACGAAGGTCCCGATGGGCGATGTCCTAGCGGACAGCCACCTCGCTAGCCCAATAATGACTAACCATTGTTTGGACCACCTCCCTTCTGCGTGCTTCGTACGCTATGCGAGCCTCCGGCGCGGGGGCAAGCGATTATTTACGGCGGGCCGCAACCGGTTACACCGGCGTTGCTTCCCTCCGCTGCTCGTAGACTCATTCCATGACCGGGACATGGCACGAGGAGTTGCGCGCGCGCGGATACCGGGTGACTCCGCAACGGCAGTTGGTGCTGGAGGCGGTGACCCGGCTCGGACACGCCACTCCTGAGGACATCTGCGGGCAGGTGCAGGAGACCGCGAGAGGCGTCAACATCTCCACCGTCTACCGCACGCTGGAACTGCTCGAAGAGCTGGGCATGGTCACCCACACCCATCTCGGCCACGGCGCGCCCACCTACCACCTGGCGAGCAAGGCCGACCACGTCCACCTGGTCTGCCGGGGGTGCGGCCAGATCACCGAGGTCCGTCCCGAGATGGTCGACGGCCTGGTGACCACGCTCAACGACCAGCTCGGCTTCGAGACCGACGTCCACCACCTGACCGTCTTCGGCCGCTGCCGCGACTGCCGGTCCTGAAGGTCCCCGCGACCTGCCCGGCGCAATAACCTTGGGGCATGCGTAGCCCTCTGCTTGACACGCCAGGCGCGGTCGCCGCCGAGTCTCCCGACCACGCCGTGGCCGCCCACTACGGCGAGCCGTACGCCGAGCAACGCGCGCTGGCCGAAGGGCGGGCCCTCGTCGACCGCGGCAACCGCGACGTCCTGCGGATCTCCGGCCCCGACCGGCTCGGCTGGATCAACAGCCTCACCTCGCAGAAGGTCGACACGCTCCAGCCGGGCACCCCGTCGCAGACGCTGTTCCTCGACCCGCAGGGCAGGCTGGAGCACCATCTCACCCTGGTCGACGACGGCGAGTCGCTCTGGGCCCACGTGGAGCCCAGCACCTCGGCCGCGCTCATCGCCTTCCTGCTCAAGATGCGGTTCATGATGCGCGTCGAGGTCGACGACCTGACCTCCGCGTACGCGGTCGTCACGGTCCGGGCTCCGGGCGCGGGAGACGAGGGCGCCGCCGTGTCCGCGCCCGAGGGGGCGATCGCCATCGGCGGCGACCTGCTGGTCCCGCGCGAACGGCTGGCCGGGCTCCCGGCCGAGCTCGGCCTGCGCCCGGCGGGCCTGTGGGCCTACGAGGCGCTGCGCGTCGAGGCGCACCTTCCCCGCGAGGGCTTCGAGACCGACCACAAGACGATCCCACACGAGGTCGGCTGGATCGGCTCGGCCGTCCACCTGTCCAAGGGGTGCTACCGCGGGCAGGAGACCGTCGCACGGGTGCACAACCTCGGCCACCCGCCGCGCCGCCTGGTCTTCCTGCACCTGGACGGCAGCGTCGACACCCTGCCGCCGCACGGGGCGCCGGTGACGTTCGGCGTCGGCTCGCCGCGCGAGGCCGACCCGGAGGCCGCGGTGGAGGGCGCCGCCGAGCCGGGGCAGGTGGGCTTCGTCGGCACCGCCGTCCGCCACCACGAGCTCGGGCCCATCGCGCTGGCCGTGGTGAAGCGCACCGTGCCGGTGGACATCGCGCTGCTGGCCGGCGGGGTCGCCGCCACCCAGGAGGTCGTGGTGCCGCCGGACGCCGGGCGCAACGTCACGATCGATCCCGCCCTGCGCCGCCGCATCCGCTGAAGAGGTTCCGGTAGCAATAGAGAAATTTCCACGAAGTCGCGTCTGACCTGCGGTAACGAAAGATCCCCCGGCTGACGTCTCCGTTCGGTCACCGGGGTGGATCGGTGCCGGACCGGTTCGCCGTGCCGCTCGCGTTCAGGCGCGGTGACCGGCACCGATCACACCGGCCGGTTCGTCAAGGCCGCGCGCTTGTCGACGTCGCCGCGAGTGCCGACCCCGGCCGACGCCATGCGCGCCGTGGACCCGATGCCCCGGTCCGCAGTGAATCCGCGAATCGCCGCGGACCGGGGCATCGCAAGGTCAATGCTCTGAGCTGCGAAAACGCTCGCTAGCGTTCGACTTGAGCCACATGGTCCCAGCAATCCCTCTTGACGCATAGCCCATTTGTAAAGCTATGGTTTACGAGTGCAAGAGACGTTGACAGAGGCGGTGCGGGCCTTGAAGGCGCGCATGGAGGCGTTCCTCGCCTCGCGTGTCCTGACGAGGAGCGACGACTGGGCCGACTCCATAGGGCGCGCCGTGAGCATTCAGGCGGCCGCCGATGACGTCGTGCGTGCCGTCGTGCAGCAGGCGCGCCAGAACGGCGCCACGTGGCAGGTCATCGGTGATGCGCTCGGCGTGAGCCGGCAGGCGGCGTTTCAGCGCTACGGCAGGCCGATCGATCCACGAACAGGAGAATCCATGAACACCACGCCCCTGCCCGGCGTCGCCGAACTGGCCGCCTCGGTGATCGAGGACCTCGCATCCGGGCGATGGACGCATGTCACCGAGCAGTTCGACCCGAGCATGCGCGATGGCCTGTCGGAGGACGCGCTCGCGGCCGCGTGGGCGCAGATCGTCGGCCTGTCGGGAGCTTTCGAGGGGTTCGGAGAGCCTGAGGTCACCCGGGCCGGCGACGTGACGATCACGAACACGCCGCTCGCGTTGGAGGCGGGCGACTACACGGCACGCATCGCGTTCCGCGACGACCGCACCATCGCCGGTCTGCACATCCTCGAGAGGCGGACGTCGTGACCATCGAATCTCCAGGCGGATCGAAGACGGCCACGCCCCGGGGCGGACCCCGCATGAGCGGCCGCGATCTGCGATCCATCGGTGTGTTCACCATCCTGGCGTTCGCGCTCGCCTGGCTCCTCGCGCTCCCGCTCTGGTTCGGTGACGGACTCGCCGCCCCCTGGTTCACCCTCGTGGCCGCCGCCACGATGATGACCCCCGCGATCGCCGCCCTCGTCGTCGTGTTCTTCGTCGAGCGGTCGCAGCACAAGACGTGGACGCTCGGACTGTGGCCGTTGCGACCGGTCCGGAGCCTGCTCGGCTACGCGGCGCTGGGGATCATCGTGTCCATCGCGCTCGTCCTGGTGGCGCTCCCGGTCGGCGCGCTGCTGGGGGTCTACCCGGCCGATTTCGTGAACTTCTCCGCCTTCCAGCAGGTCCTCGACGAGCGGGCGGGCGCCGCGGGAGTGGCCGAAATCCCGATACCGATCGGCGCGCTCATCGTCATCCAGCTCGCCACACTCCCCTTGGCGGCGTTCATCAACCTCATCCCGGCGCTGGGCGAGGAACTCGGGTGGCGAGGGTGGCTGCTGCCGAAACTGATGCCGCTCGGTACACTCCCAGCCCTCCTGATCTCGGGCGTGATCTGGGGCCTCTGGCACGCTCCGCTGATTCTCCTCGGGTACAACTACCCGGATGCGCCGGGCTGGCTCGGCGTGACCATGATGGTCGGCATGTGCATCCTGGTCGGCGCGGTCTTCGGCTGGCTGCGGCTGCGATCGGGGTTGGTGTGGCCCGCGGCCCTCGCGCACGCCGCGTTCAATGGGGCGGGCGGGACCTACCTCCTGTTCGCCAAGGCCGGCGAGCACGTCGACACCACGCAGGCGACGATCCTCGGCTGGAGCGGGTGGATCGTGCCGCTCGCGCTCGTCGTGATCCTGATCGCCACGAGACGGTTCGCTCCGCGAAGCACCCATGACCGTGAAGCTCGTCTCACACAAACCACAGGCTGACCAGGAGACTTTCCTCATTGCCGCCGGGCCCCCGAAGCCCCGGCCGGACGTCGCCCTCGGCGGGAGGTCGCCTGCGGCGGGAGGTCGCCTGCGGCGGGATGTCGTGCTCGGGCCGACCGGGGTTCCGCCGGCCCGGCCCGGGTGGGCGGTGTCAGATGTCGATGACGAGTGTGATGGGGCCGTCGTTGACCAGCGTGACCTTCATGTCGGCGCCGAACACGCCGGTCTCCACCCGGGCGCCGAGCGCGCGCAACTCGGCCACGACGGCCTCGACCAGCGGCTCGGCCACCGGCCCGGGCGCCGCCGCCTGCCAGGTCGGCCGGCGGCCCTTGCGCGCGTCGCCGTAGAGGGTGAACTGGCTGACCACCAGCAGGGGGGCGCCGATGTCGGAGCAGGACTTCTCGCCGGACAGGATGCGCAGGCCCCACAGCTTGGCGGCGAGCTTGGCCGCATGGGCGGGACCGTCGTCGTGGGTCACGCCGACCAGCACGAGCAGGCCGGGCTCGTCGATGGCTCCGACGGTCCGCCCGTCGACGACCACGGAGGCGGAACCGACCCTCTGGACAACGGCGCGCATGGTCCCCGATTCTTCCACCGCCTGTGGACCCCCGCGAACCCCGCCGCGCCCTCGGCGAGGCGCGGGCGCCGGTCACCTGGACCCCCGGCGAGGCGCGCCCGGCGGTGACCGCTTCTCGGCGAGGCGCGGACGCCGGTCATTCGCGCTCTCGGCCGGTGCGGCGGGCCGGTCGGTCGCGTCCCGCCGTCGCGCGTCAAGGTCCACATCGTGGGTACGCCGGGCAAGCCGTCCGCGTGCCGGCGCCGAATGGTCGCCGGATGAACGGCACTGATCGTCCGTCCGTAGACTCATGTGCGAGAGGAGATGACGTGTCCGTTGCGCCGTTGATCGTGGAAGTCGTTCGTTCGGGGTTCGTCGAGTCGGTCCACCGGGCCTGGGTGTTCGCCGTGGACGCCGAGGGCAAGACCGCCGTCGTCCACGGGGACGTCGCCGCCGCGGCCTCGCCGCGCTCGTCGATGAAGCCCATCCAGGCGGTCGGCATGCTCCGCGCTGGGCTGGAGCTGGACGGAGAGCTGCTGGCGCTGGCGTGCTCCAGCCACTCCGGTGAGGACTTCCACCTGGAGGGCGTGCTGAAGATCCTGGCCGTCGCGGGCTTGGACGAGTCGGCCCTGCAGTGCCCCGAGGACCTCCCGCTCGACGTCGCGACCGCGCACCGCGTGCTGCGCGCGGGCGGCGGCCCGGCCAGGCTCACCATGAACTGCTCGGGCAAGCACGCGGCCATGCTGGCCACCTGCGTGGTCAACGGCTGGCGCACCTCCGACTACCTCCACCCCGCCCACCCGCTGCAGCGGGCCATCCGCGCCACCGCCGAGGAGCTGACCGGCGAGCGGGTCGCCGCCACCGGCGTGGACGGCTGCGGCGCGCCGCTGTTCTTCTCCTCCATGGCCGGCATCGCCCGGGCGTTCCGCGCCCTCGCGCTGGCCGAGCCGGGCGGCCACGAGCGGCGCGTCGCCGACGCGATGCGCGCCCACCCCGAATGGACCTCGGGCACCACCCGCCCGGAGGCCACGCTGATGCGGGCCGTCCCCGGCCTCATGGTCAAGTCGGGCGCCGAGGGGTTCGACGCGTTCGCCTTCGACGACGGCCACGCGGCCACCGTCAAGATCGAGGACGGCAACGCGCGCGCCCGGGTCCCGGTGACGGTCGCCACGCTGCGCGCGCTGGGGCTCGGTCTGGAGGCCGCGGAGCTCACCACGCTGGCCACTCCGCCGCAGTTCGGCGGCGGGCGCCCCGTCGGCGAGGTCCGCGTCCGCGGCCCGGTGTGACCGCCCGCACGGCCTCGCCCGCGGCGGCGCACGCCGAGCGGCACACGCCGGGCGGCGCGCACCGGGAGGAGGTCAGATGGCGCGGCGGAACTGGCGGGAGGTGGAGATGGCGCCGGAGGTGGTCAGCGTGAACGTGCGCATGGAGTCGGCGAACTTCGACAGGTCCCACTCGGCCGGGCCGTGGTACCAGTACAGGTGGTCGGCCCGCGTGCCGTTGCCGTTCAGCGAGCCCACCACGCGCGCCCAGCGGTCGACGTTGTCGAAGACCACGGCGTAGGGCAGGTAGCGCGAGAACAGCTCGATGCGCTGGGCCGGGGGCACCTCGCCGATCTCACCGGAGGCGAGGTAGTCGCGAAAGCCCAGGGTGTGGGCCAGGGCGGAGGAGCCGCGCGCGGTCTTGGCCGGCATGTACTGCCCGCCCACCGACAGCGCCGCCCCGGCGATGATCAGGGCCAGGCCGATCAGGCCGTAGGTGGTGAACCAGGCCAGCAGCACCGTGGCCAGCACGCCGAGCACCGTGACCACCACCCCGACGGTGGTCCAGCGGGTGCGCACGGAGTCGGGCCGCCGGGCGAACCAGCCCTGGGCGACGACGTCGCGGTAGAGCGCGTCGCGCACCTTGCCGAGCCCGGCCGTGAACGAGCCGTGCAGCTCCGACAGCAGCACCGCGTCGCGGCCGTCGAAGATCGCCATGTGCAGTGCCCGCTCGTAGTCGAGCAGGTCGTCCATGGGCGCGCCCGCGACCTTGACCAGCCGCCAGTCGGGCGCGTCATAGGCGCCGCGGGGCTGCTCCTCGATGTGGACGTAGCCGCGGACGGCGAGGTCGACGATGGTGGCCGTCACGTCGATCACGTCGGCCTGCTCGTCGATCAGCGTGCCGACCTGCCCGGGACGGACGCCGTCGGGCGGGGAGAAGTGGCCGTCGCGCAGCGTGGTGACCGGGGCGCCGGCCTCGTGGTCGATGACGCGGGCGTCCCGGCCGCGGGTCCAGTAGAGCAGCGCGACGCCGCCGAGCAGCAGGACCAGCAGCCCGCCGAGCGCGCCGCCGGTGACCGGGTTGAGGGTGAAGGCGTTGGACAGTTCGAAGCGCCGCTCGAGGATCGGCCTGCCTCCGCTGGCGCCCGCGGGGAAGCCGGCCACCACGGTGAGCGCCTGGCCGGGGCCGAGCCCCTGCTGCTCGAACTCGGCGCGCGTGCCGCTCTCGTCCATGGAGGCGGCGGTGCAGCCGGTGGCCGCGGTGAGGTCGCCGGCGAAGCATGAGAGGGACTGCAGGGGGGCGGGGCCGCTCAGCCGGACCAGGGCCTGCTGGACGGGGGCCGACCAGCCGTTGACGGCGTACCAGCGCAGCTCCTCGCCGCCGCCGACCGGGGTGACGGCGCCGGCCACGTCGTACTCGATGGTGGCCGTGCCCTTGCCGCCGAGGGTGATGGTGTCGCCGGCGAGGGCGCCCTCGCCCTTGAAGCCGGTGACGCGGTAGACGCGGTCGTTGGCGTCGTCGTAGCGGGTGTGGGTGAGCAGCGTGCGCCGGACCTGGCCGGTGTAGGTGATCTGCTCCTTGACGTGCAGGACGCCGCCGGGCCGCAGCTCCACGGTGACGTCGGCCTTGCTCACGCCGTCCGCGGCCTCGGCGTGGGCGGCCGGGGCGGTCACGAGGAGGCCCAGCGCGGCCGCGAGCGCGCATCGACGAAGGAGATCCACCATGGGGCGTCAGCCTAGCGGTCGGCGCCGACAGCCGTTATGGGAACGCCCACGCCTGATCAACGGCCAACAAACCCGGACAACCTCGGTGGTCGGCCGGCGCGGTCACCAGGGGCCGTACGGGCCATTGTTGCCGCCGCGGCCGCCCCGGCCGATCTCGCCCACGGCCGGCTTGACGTCGGCCAGGTACACCCCGGAGGCGATGACCGAGATGATCGTGAAGAAGCTGATGGCCGTCAGCCCGGCGTACCCGACCACGGCGGCGAAGGTGAACAGGGTCGCCAGGCTCAGGAACAGCAGCCAGAGCTTCTTGCTCAGCTTGCCGGCGATGGCGAACGCGCGGGCGGGAGTGCGGATGGCGTGGAAGAGGGCCCACCCGCACATGCCGAAGGCCGCGATGGCGAGCACCCAGAAAATGAGATCCAGGAAACTGTGAATCTCGAACATCGCCTCTCCCAGGGGGTCATATGAACGGCCGGCTTCAGCCTAGCCCGGCCGGGGGCCTGGCGGACGCCGTCCCGTCCCGTGAACGCACCAAGCCCGCCCCGGAGTTCCGGGACGGGCGCGGAAGCGGGTGGCTCAGGCCTTGGTGCCGGAGCCGGTGGTGCGGGTGGTCCTGCGAGGGCCGGCCGGACGGGAGGCGATCGCCGGCTCGGCGGAGGTGGAGACCTCCTCCAGCTCCAGGGCGGCCTCGCCGGTCACCCGGCTGACGACCTTGCGGCCGCGGTCGGCGAACTGGTCGTAGAGCAGCACGGCCTTGGCGCTGATGGTGTCGGCGTACTCCTTGGCCTTCTCAGGGAAGTCCTTGGCGACGGCCTCGGCCTTGACCTGCACGTCGCTGGCGTACTTCTTGGCCATCGTGGGCAGGTCGCGCGCGACGGCGCCGACCTCGGACCGGCGCGACTGCAGGCGGTGGAGCTGCTCGGGCAGCTCACGGAGCTTCTCGACCGCGAAGTCGCCCGCGCCGGCGACGGCGTAGAACGGCTTGGACTCGGCGAGCTTCTTGACCTCGTCGTTGAGAGGCATGGGTCAACCTTCCTTGGATTCTGGTTGGATGCGGCCGTTCGGCGAGGAGGTCGCGGCCTCCTCCACGGGAACCGCGTCGACCTCTCGGGGTTCCGGCTCGGAGCGGGCGGTCTCGGCGGACTGCTCGGCTTCGGGCGGAGCCTCGGCTCGGTTCTCCTTGCGGAACGACTCGTAGATATCGGTCAGCACCTGGCGTTGCCGCTCGGTGAGAGTGCGGTCGACCCGGATGGCGGCCAGCACATCGCTGTCCGGCTCGCGTTCCTCGATGAGACCGGCCTGGACGTACAGCGCCTGCGAAGAGATGCGCAGGCCCTTGGCGATCTGGTTCAGGATCTCCGCGCTCGGCTTGCGCAGCCCGCGTTCGATCTGGCTCAGGTAGGGGTTGGACACCCCCGCCTGCGAGGCGAGCTGGCGCAGCGAGATCTTCGCCTGCGTCCGCTGATCGCGGATGTACTCACCGATCGAGCCGACCTTCGGTAGTTCCATGCCTCCAGTATGCGTCGCGCTGCTTGCAAATGCAAACACTATGGCGAACACCAGCAAGCGCGTCGGGGGTCAGCCGGGATACATCCAGAGCAGCGGAGCGGAGGCCGACAGCAGCACCGAGAACGTCACCAGGCTGTAGCGGACCCGCCGGGGAAGCGTGGCGCCCGGCTTGACCAGCCGGTTCACCCGGGCCATCACGTGGTCGCTGCCCGCGCCGAGGGCGCCGTCGGGGGCCGGCACCGCCCCGGCCGTGCCGAAACGCAGCAGCGCCGTCGCCAGGCGGCGCGGCGAGCAGTAGCGGCGGGCGCGGTCGTCGGCGGCCATCTCGACCAGCAGGGCGACCGAGGAGTGCGCGTTGCGCACCACGCCGAGCCACGGCAGGGCCCAGCTGAGCGCGGTGAACGGCAGCAGGACCAGGTCGTGCCGCTCGCGGACGTGGGCCGCCTCGTGGGCCAGCACGGCGGTGAGCTCGTCCTGGCTGAGCAGCGACAGCGTGCCCGCGCTGACGACGACCTCCGACCGCAGGCCCGGCAGGCAGTACGCGGCGGCGCCCGGGTGGTCGACGATGCGCACGCCCGGCACCCCCGGGTCGTCGTGGGCGATGAGGGCGAGCAGCACGCGGTGGCGCCGGCGGGCGCGCAGCGTCGTGGCGCCGGCGGCGAGCAGCACCACGACCAGCACGGCCAGCAGGCTCAGGCCCGCGGCGAGCGCGGCCAGGCGCGGCAGGTCCGCGGGGCGGAGCAGGCCGTGGCCCATGCCGAGGGAGATCGCCGAGTCGGCGAAGGTGTGCAGCCCGTACAGCACCCCCGCGCCGTACGGCTCCAGCGCGTAGGCCAGCAAAGCGCCGACGCTGGCCAGACCCCACGTCACGCCGAGCGACTGCCAGAGCAGGATGGCCGACCGGGGGGCCCGCCACGGCCACCGGGCGAACGTGAGCCGCCATGCCCCGAGCGCGCACGCCGTGGCGAGCGCGGCAAGGACGGCGGCTGCGATCACTCTTCCTCTTCCAGCTCCGTGAGTGCTCTGCGGAGGATGTCGGCCTCGGAGCCCGAGACCGTCTGGGCGAAGCGCGTGAGCGCCGCCGAGCGGTCACCGGTCATGTCGAGGGCTTCCAGCATAAGCTCCGCCACGTACGCGTCGCGGCCGGCCGCCGGAGCGTACCGCCAGGCGCGCCCGTCGCGGGTGCGGTTGAGGAAGCCCTTGCGGGTCAGCCGGTCGAGCACCGTCATCACGGTCGTCGGGGCGAGGTCGCGGTCGGCGATCAGACGGCCGACCTCCCTGGCGGTCAACGGGACGTCCTCCGCCCACAGAATGTCCATGATGCTGCGTTCAAGCTCGCCGAGACCCTTCACGCGGACAAGCCTACCCCGAGTAGTACTACGTCGCGTAGAGGGCCGGACGGTGAGCCTGGCCACCCACCGGGTCAGCGGCTTTCGGTCACGCCGGGGGTGACGACCACGGCGTCGCCCGGCGGGGTGTCCTCGTCCGGAGTGGGCCGGTCGGGCAGGCACTCGGCGCCGCAGCCGCCGAACCGGGCGGTGTCGAGCGGCGTGAACGGCGTCGGGTCCACGCCCTTCAGCGCGGCCAGGAAGGTGTCCTTCCAGATCGGGCCGGGGATGGTCGCCCCGAACACCGCGCCGAAGTACCGCCCGCCGATGGTGACCCCGTTCAGCTTGTGCGCGATCGCGCCCCGCGGGTCGCCGAGGCTGACCGCGGCGGCGAGGTCGGGGGTGAAGCCGGCGAACCAGGCGCTCGCCTGGTCGTCGTTGGTGCCGGTCTTGCCGGCGGCGTCGCGGCCGATGCCGCCCACGGCCCGCATCGTCCCCTTGGTCAGCACCCCGGACAGGATGTGCGCCGTGGCGTCGGCGATCGCGGGCTCCAGCGCCTGGCGGCACCGGGGGGAGTGGTCGGTGACCTTGCCGGCCTGGTCGGTGACCTGCGTGATCACCATGGGAGCGCAGTACTTCCCGTGGGCGGCGATCGCGGCGTAGGCGTTGGCGACGGTCACCGGGTCCATCTCGTTGATGCCGAGGGTGAAGGTCTCGAACTCCTTCAGCGGGGCCCCGTCGGCGCGCTTGATGCCCAGCGACTTGGCGGTCTGGACGGTGGGGCACAGGCCGACCCGGCGCTCCAGCTCCAGGAAGAAGGTGTTGACGGAGTTCCAGGTGCCGGTCTGCAGCGTCTTGAAGCCGCCGCCGCCCTCGTCGTTGGTGATGGTGTGCGTCGGGTCGCCGATGCGGCCACCGGCGCAGTTCTTGAAGTCGCCGTACCCCGCGGCGCGGAAGCCGCTGCCGACGGTGAAGCCGTCGTTGATCTTCATGCCCTGCTTCAGCGCCGTGATCAGCGTGAAGGTCTTGAAGGTCGAGCCCGCCTGGAGGCCCCCGATGCCGCCGTGCGCCGTGTCCGCCACGATGTTGTACGACATCTCGCCCTTGCGGGCCGAGGTGCCGTACGGCCGGCTGGCCGCCATCGCCTTGATCGCTCCGGTGCCGGGCTGGAGCAGGGCCTCGGAGGCGACCGGGCCGTCGGTGGCGTAGACGTGCTTCTCGATGGCCTTCTCGGCCGCGGCCTGCATGCGCGGGTCGAGAGTGGACTTGATCGTCAGGCCGCCGCGGTAGAGCAGCCGGGCGCGGTCCTCCTCGGTCTTGCCGAAGGCCGGGTTGCGCAGGAACTCCTCGCGCAGGTACACGCAGAAGTACGGGTAGGGGCTGGCCGTGCAGTTGCCGGGCAGCGGGGTGCCCTTGTAGCCGAGCTTCTTGGACTTGGCCTCGGCGGCCTGCGCCGGGGTGATCTTGCCGAGCTGGGCCATGCGGTCGAGCACGGTGTTGCGCCGTTCGAGCAGCCTCTGCCGGTTCTTCTTGCCGCCCTCGGGGTCGGTGGCGGTGGGCAGTTGCACCGCGCCGGCCAGCGTCGCCGCCTGCCACAGGTTGAGGTGGGAGGCGTGCACGCCGAAGAACCGCTTGGCCGCGGCCTCCACCCCGTTGGCGCCCGCCCCGAAGTAGGCGATGTTCAGGTACTTCTCGAGGATCTCGTCCTTGGTGTACTTCTGCTCGACGGCCATGGCGAACCGCAGTTCGTTCAGCTTGCGCGCGTAGCTGGCCTCCAGCGCCTTCTTCTTCTCCTTGTCGGTGACGGCCGCGTTGAGCAGCACCTGCTTGACGTACTGCTGGGTGATGCTCGAGCCGCCCTGGCTCACCCCGCCCGACTGCAGGTTGCGGGCAAGGGCGCGGGCCGTGCCCTCCAGGTCGATGGCGCCGTGCTGGTAGAAGCGGTAGTCCTCGATGGAGACGATCGCGGTCTTCATCACCTCGGCCACCGCGTCGAGCGACACGACCTCGCGGTAGACGTCCCAGAACTGGGCGATGGGCTTGCCCTTGGCGTCCAGGACGGTGGTCTTCTCCGCCAGCGGCGGCTCCACCAGGTCGGCCGGCTTGAGGTTCAGCTCGTCCGACGCCTGCACCACGGCCGCGCCCCCGCCGCCCACCACGGGCAGCGCCAGGCCCGCGACCAGCACCCCCGCGGCCACCGCGGCGGCGGCGAGGCGGGCGACGCCGGTCAGCGCGCGTCGCGCGGGCGTGCCCTCGTACCGCTCGCCGAGCTCGTGGTCCGGGCCCTGCTCCCCGAGGCTGAACATCAACCCTCCCCTATCGACAATAGGGTTTAACCTAAACCGTAGAGGAGACAATGATTGCCCGTCGGTCCGTCCGTCGCCGGTGAGGAGCCCTTTCGAGGCATCCCGGCTCCAGGACTTCGGCCCGATCACGAAAGGCGGGCGCATGGAGCTGACCCTCGTCCAGGGTGACATCACCGAGCAGAGCATGGACGCGATCGTCAACGCCGCGAACTCCTCGCTGCTCGGCGGGGGAGGGGTGGACGGCGCCATCCACCGGCGCGGCGGCCCCGACATCCTGCGCGAGTGCCGCGCGCTGCGCGCGTCCCGGTACGAGAAGGGCCTGCCGACGGGGCAGGCGGTGGCCACCACGGCGGGCAGGCTGCCGGCCCGGTGGGTGATCCACACGGTGGGGCCGGTGTACGCCAGGTCGCAGGACCGCTCCCACCTGCTCGCCTCCTGCTACGCCGAGTCCCTGCGCGTCGCCGACGAGCTGGAGGCCGAGACCGTCGCCTTCCCCGCCGTGTCGGCGGGCATCTACGGCTGGCCGATGGACGACGCCGCCCGCATCGCCCTGTCGACGGTGCTGCGGGCGTCGACCTCGGTGGTGGAGGCGCGGTTCGTGCTGTTCGGCGCCCCGGCGTACGCGGCGTTCGAGACGGCGCTCGCCGGCCTGCGCGCGTAGCACGCGGCGGCGCCCCCGAGCGGGCGCGCGCGTGCGTGGCTTCGGTGAGAACGCGCGGCCTCGGTGAGGACGCGCGGGCTCGGGGTCAGGCCGAGGGGCGGGCGTCCGGGGCCAGGGCCGTCCAGGGGAGGGTGACCTCGCCCAGTCGCCGGCGCCGCCTGCCGCCGAGCGGCGGTGTGGTCGCCACGGGCCAGGTCTCGGCCAGCCGTTCCACCGCGGCCGTCCACCGAGGGCGGGCGCCGTAGGCGCCGTACGGCGCCGCGAGGGCCCACGCGTGGTCGAAGTCGCGCAGGAAGGCGTGGACGCGCTCCCCGGGCACGTTGCGGTGGATGAGCGTCTTCGGCAGCCGCTCGGCCAGGTCGGAGGGGCGCTCGAAGCCCGCGAGCCGGGCCGAGAGCGTCACCGTCCGCGGCCCCCGCGCGTCCAGCGCCACCCACGCGGCCCGGTGGCCGATCTCCGAGCAGGTGCCCTCGATGATCACGCCATCGGCGGCCAGGCGTGAGCGCAGCAGGTCCCACGCCTGCCAGGCCTGCGCCTCGTCGTACTGCCTGAGCACGTTGAACGCCCGGACGATCAGAGGCCGCCGCTCGACGGGGAGCTCGAACCCGCCCCGGACGAAGCTCAGCCCCGGCCGCTCGAACGGTCTGGCCGCGGCGACGCGGGCCGGGTCGATCTCGATGCCCACCACCTGCACGTCGGGGCGGACGCGGCGCAGGCGGGTGAACAGCTCGGAGGTGGTGACGTGCGAGGCCCCGTACCCGAGGTCGACCACCAGCGGGCGGTCCGCGGAGACCAGCAGTCGGCCGTAGACGGCACAGGTCCAGCGGTCGGCGCGGCGCAGGCGGTTGTGTCCCGTGGTGCCCCGGGTGATCTCGCCGACCGGCCTGCCCGGCGCCGTTCCGCCGCCTCGCGGACGCCCGGCGTTCACAAGGCGCCCACCGGGCGCGGGAAGGCGGACGGGTGGCGCTCAGGACGGGGTGGCATGCCGTGGCCTGGGGGTGGAGGTGCGGAGAAGGCGGACGATACCGGAGCGATGCCGGGCCCGGAAACCATGGGAGCCGCGACGGGGGAACACCCGCGGGATGTAACCGACATTGTGGGCAAGGCAGGCAAGTAGGACGTGACGCTCAAGACAGGCACAATGGGGAACGCGAGGGCGTTGGATCGCGTCCATGGGAAGGCACGCCCCCGCATCCGGACATGTCCATGCATGGCAGGCAAGCACGCGGATGTCACCATGCTCAGCGGATCGTCACTTTCAGGAGACCCGGTGCACCTTGTGCTGCGCTGCCTGCGCGCGCGGACGGATGACCAGCCGGTCGACGTTCACGTGAGCGGGCCTGGTGACGCACCAGGCGATCGCGTCGGCCACGTCGTCGGCCGTCAACGGGTTCGGCACTCCCTGGTAAACCTGCTGGGCCCGCTCGGCGTCGCCGCGGAACCGGGTGAGCGCGAACTCCTCGGTCTGCACCATGCCGGGAGCGATCTCGACGACGCGCACCGGCTCGCCGCACAGCTCGAGCCTCAGCGTCTCGGTCATGGCGGTCTGGCCGTGCTTGGCCGCGGTGTACCCGCCGCCGCCCTCATAGGAGGTGAAGCCGGCCGTGGAGGTCAGCATCACCAGCACGCCGTCCCCCGACTCGACGAGTTTCGGCAGCAGGGCCTTGGTCACGCGCAGCGAGCCCAGCACGTTGACCTCGTACATCTGGCGCCAGTCGTCCACCAGCCCCTGCGCCACCGGCTCCAGGCCGACGGCTCCGCCGGCGTTGTTGACCAGCACGTCGCAGCGGTCCAGCGAGGCGGCCAGCTCGGCCACCGACTCCTCGGAGGTCACGTCCAGCGTCACCGGGCGGACGGCCGGCACCTCGGCGGCCAGCTTGTCCAGCCGGTCACGGCGCCGCGCGGCGGCCACGACGTCGTAGCCCTCCGCCGCCAGCCGGCGGGCGGTCGCCTCCCCGATGCCGCTGCTCGCCCCCGTCACCACAGCCGTTCTCGTCATATGCGGTCCTCATGGTCGGATTCGGTTTCTCCATACCCGGCGCCCCGGACGGGCTCGCGCTCGGTCCGGCGGTGTTCGCGCGCCGCCCGTCCGTCATCTTGCCAGCGCGAGCCGGGCAGGCCGCGCGCGGGACCGAGGCCGCCGGGAATCTCGCGAACTTTCCGACAGTTAGTAACCTTCTGGAGGTGGTATCGGTGCCGCGAGTGCCGGTCGCACGCCGGATCAACCGGGTCGCGACGATCAGCATGCACACGTCCCCGCTTGACCAGCCGGGCACCGGCGACGCGGGGGGCATGAACGTCTACATCGTCGAGGCCGCCAAACGGCTCGCGACCCTCGGGATCGAGGTCGAGATCTTCACGCGCCAGACGGCCCGCGACCTGCCTCCCGCCGTCGAGCTCGTGCCGGGCGTGACGGTGCGGCACGTGACCGCCGGGCCGTACGAGGAACTGGACAAGGGCGACCTTCCCGGCCAGCTCTGCGCCTTCCTGTCCGGAGTGCTGCGCACCGAGGCGATGTTCGAGCCCGGGCACTACGACGTCATCCACTCCCACTACTGGCTGTCCGGCCAGGTCGGCTGGCTGGCCAAGGAACGCTGGGGCGTGCCGCTCGTGCACACCATGCACACCATGGCCAAGGTCAAGAACCTGCTGCTGGCCAACGGCGACAAGCCCGAGCCGGTGGCCCGCGTGCTCGGCGAGGAGCAGGTCGTGGAGGTCGCCGACCGCCTGGTCGCCAACACCGCCGCCGAGGCCCGCGAGCTGATCGACCTGTACCACGCGCCGCAGGAGCGCGTCGCGGTGGTGAACCCCGGGGTCAACCTCCAGGTGTTCCGGCCCGCCTCCAAGGGCGCGGCGCGGCACCGGCTCGGGCTTCCGCAGGACGCCCACGTCATGCTCTTCGTCGGCCGCATCCAGCCGCTCAAGGCCCCCGACGTGCTGCTCAGGGCCGCCGCCCGGATGATCGCCGACGACCCGTCCCTGCGCGCGCGCCTGGTCGTCGCGTGCGTCGGCGGGCCGAGCGGCAACGGCCTGGCCCGCCCCTCCTACCTGACCGACCTGGCCGCAGAACTGGGCATCTCCGACGTCCTGCGGCTCGCGCCGCCCGCGGCGCAACCCGAGCTGGCCGACTGGTACCGCGCCGCCGACGTCACCGTCGTCCCCTCGCACAACGAGTCGTTCGGCCTGGTCGCGCTGGAGTCGCAGGCGTGCGGCACCCCCGTGGCCGCCGCCGCGGTGGGCGGCCTGCGCACGGCCGTCCGCGACGGCGTGTCCGGGCTGCTGGTCGACGGGCACGAGACGCACGCCTGGGCCAAGGCGCTGCGCGCGTTCGTCGAACGCCCGCTGTGGCGCGACGCGCTCGCCGCCGGGGCCACCGAGCACGCGGCGGCCTTCGGCTGGTCGGCCACCGCCACGCGCCTGCTGGAGGTGTACTCGGGCGCGATGGCCCGGTTGCGGCGCACGCCCGTCGGCGTGCACCTCTGAGCGCGGACGGGGCAGTACTGTCCTTGCGACAGTACGCGACCGGCGAGACCGGCGCCCGGCACGACGAACGCGGGAGTGTGCACGGTGACAGATCACGAGGCGGCCGTCGAGTCCGCGCTCAAGGCGGCCGAGGTGTCCTACGAGCGGCCTCAGCCGGGGGCGTTCCTGGTGCGCCTGCCCGGCCAGCACAAGCTGGCGACCATGACCTGGCTCACCGTCTCCGACCAGGCGCTGCACGTCGAGGCGTTCTTCTGCAGGCGCCCCGACGAGAACCACCTGGAGTTCTACCGCTGGCTGCTGGGCAAGAACGGCTCCATGTACGGGGTGCACTTCGCCCTGGACCAGGTCGGGGACGTCCACCTCGTCGGGCGGCTGCCGCTCGCGGCGGTGTCGGACCAGGAGATCGACCGCCTGCTGGGCTGCGTCCTCACCTACGCCGACGAGTGGTTCGACCGCGCGCTGGAGCTCGGGTTCGCCTCCTCCATCCGCCGCGAGTGGGACTGGCGGGTCAAGCGCGGCGAGTCCCTCGCCAACCTGCGCGCCTTCGAGGGCATCGTCGAGCGCGGCCGGCGGGAGAACCCCGAAGCCGGTGAGAACCCCGGGGGCTGACAGGAGCCTCGGCAGCATGCCGAGAACCCCGGGGCCGGTGAGAAGCCCGGGTGGCGCGTCCCGGGGCCGCCGCCGGGGCGGCCGCGCCCAGGTGAAGGGGGCCCCGCCCAGGGGGCGGCGCGGCGCCGGGTAAAGCGGGCACGGCCTAAGCTTGGGCGCATGGCTACTTTGGTGCTATTGCGGCATGGCGAGAGCGAGTGGAACGCGAAGGGCCTGTTCACAGGCTGGGTCGACGTGTCCCTCTCGCCGGTGGGCGAGGAAGAGGCGCGGCGCGGCGGCAGGCTGCTGGTCGAGGCGCAGGTGCGGCCCGACGTGGTGCACACCTCGGTGCTGACCCGTGCCATCCACACCGCCAACCTGGCGCTCGGCGCGGCCGACCTGCTCTGGCTACCGGTGACGCGCTCGTGGCGGCTCAACGAGCGCCACTACGGCGCGCTCCAGGGCAAGAACAAGGCGCAGACCCGTGAGGAGTTCGGCGACGAGCAGTTCATGCTCTGGCGCCGCTCCTACGACGTGCCGCCGCCGCCGATCGCCGACGACGACGAGTTCTCCCAGGCCGGCGACGCCCGGTACGGCGCGCTGCCCTCGGAGCTGCTGCCGCGCACCGAGTGCCTGAAGGACGTCGTCCAGCGCATGCTGCCCTACTGGTACGACAACATCGTCCCCGACCTCGCGGCGGGGCGCACCACCCTCGTCGTCGCCCACGGCAACTCCCTGCGCGCCCTGGTCAAGCACCTCGACGGCATCGGGGACGAGGAGATCGCCGGCCTGAACATCCCCACCGGCATCCCGCTGCGCTATGAGCTGGACGAGGACTTCCGGCCGGTCAAGCCCGGAGGGGAGTACCTCGACCCCGACGCGGCCAAGGCGGCCATCGAGGCCGTGGCCAACCAGGGCAAGGCCAAGTAGCGAGCCTCGGGACGGGCGCGGCCGTCCGTCCCCGATCATGACGAAGCCCCGGACCCAAGGGCCCGGGGCTTTCGCATGCGCCCTGTTCCCGCATGCGTTCTGATCTCATGGCGCGGCGACGATCAGGCGGGCCTGCGGCGCGGGTCGTCCGGACACGCCGAGGCGCGCGGTGCCCGCACGCCCGCGTGCTCAGGAGGCCGAGGAGCTGTCCGGCCGGTCGCCGGTCACCAGGTAGACGACGTCGCGGGCGACGCGCACGGCGTGGTCGGCGTACCGCTCGTAGTAGCGGCCGGTGAGGGTGATGTCGATCGCCGGCTCGATGCCGTGCGCCCAGTCCTTGGACAGCAGCACGCGGAACAGCCTGCGGTGCAGCCGGTCCATCGCGTCATCGTCGTCGTCCAGCTCCTTGGCCAGCTCGACGTCCTGGGTGGCGATGCAGCTGCCGGTCTTGGTGACCAGGCGCTCGGCGATCTGCCCCATCTCCAGGATCGTGTCGCGCACCTCGGCCGGGATCGCCGACTCGGGGTGGCGCATCCGCGCGATCTTCGCCACGTGCTCGGCCAGGTCGCCCATGCGCTCGAGGTCGCCGCCCATCCGCAGCGCCGTGATGGCGGTGCGCAGGTCCACGGCCACCGGCTGCTGGGTGGCCATGAGCTCGAAGATCGAGGTCTCGACCTCCTTGTAGAGGCGGTTGACCTCGGCGTCCTGGGAGATCACGCTCTCGGCGAGCTGCAGGTCGGCGTCCAGCAGGGCCGTCGTGGCCCGGGAGATGGCCGAGCGGACCAGATGCGTCATCTGCACCAGGCGGTCGGTGAGAGCGTTGAGTTCTTCGTGGAAGGCGTCGCGCATGCGGTTCACGCTACGCGCGCGTTCATGAACGAACTTCGTCCAAGAGATGAACTCTCCAGGAAACAGGCGGTATAAGGGGCCTGGCCAGCGGCGGAGGCCGCCTACCATCGAAGGCGTGAGTGAGATCGTGGCAAGCCTGGCCGCTTTGGCGGGTTTTGTCGTCGGGGCGATCGCGATGATGGCGGTGCGGTCCCGGGACAAGAATCTCCCTGATCCCGTCGACAACCCCGACACCGTCCTGCCGCAGGGAGTGGCGTCGGTTCTCGCCGTGCTGCCTTCCTCGGCCGTCGTGCTCGGCCGGGACGACCGCGTGCTGCGCGCCAGCTCGGCCGCGCGGGCCTTCGGCCTGGTCAAGGGCGATCACCTGATGGCCGCCGAGCTGCTCGCCCTGGCCCGCCAGGTGCGCAGGGACGGCGAGATCCGCGAGAGCGAGTTCGAGGTGGCCCGCCACAAGTTCGGCATGGAGGTCACCACCTTCGCCGTGCGGGTCGCCCCGCTCGGCACCCACGGCCAGGTGCTGGTGCTCGCCGAGGACCAGACCGAGCGGCGGCGCGTCGAGGCCGTGCGCCGCGACTTCGTCGCCAACGTCAGCCACGAGCTCAAGACCCCCGTCGGCGCGCTCAGCCTGCTCGCCGAGACCATCCAGGACGCCTCCGACGACCCCGTCGCGGTCGACCGCTTCGCCGGGCGCATGCAGCACGAGGCCGCCAGGCTCACCTACCTCGTCCAGGACCTCATCACCCTCTCCCGCATCCAGGGCGGCGAGCCGATCCCCACCCCCGGCTGCGTGCCCGTCGACGAGGTCGTCCACGAGGCCATCGACCGCTGCAACACCAAGGCCGCCGCCAAGGAGATCGCCCTGGTCGCGGGCGGCACCGAGGGCCTGCGCGTCTGGGGCGACGACGAGCTGCTGGTGACCGCGCTGCGCAACCTGATCGACAACGCCGTCGCCTACAGCCCCGAGAACACCCGCGTCGTCGTCAGCGCCCGCCCTGCCGGCGACACCGTCGAGGTCAGCGTCAGCGACCAGGGCATCGGCATCCCCGAAAGCTCCCAAGAACGCATCTTCGAGAGGTTCTTCCGCGTCGACGCCGCCCGCTCACGGGCGACCGGCGGCACGGGGCTGGGCCTCGCGATCGTCAAGCACGTCGCCGTCGCGCACGGCGGTGAGGTGAACGTGTGGAGCAAGGAAGGCTCGGGCTCCACCTTCACGCTTCGTCTGCCGGCCTTCGGCGGCACGGCGATAGCCGTACCAAGCACAACGAACTCTCTGGAGGCCGCGAAGTGACCCGCGTGCTCGTCGTCGAGGACGAGGAGTCGTTCTCCGACGCCCTGTCCTACATGTTGCGCAAGGAAGGGTTCGAGGTGGCGGTGGCCGCCACCGGCCCGGAGGCGCTGGACGCCTTCGACCGCAACGGCGCCGACCTGGTGCTGCTCGACCTCATGCTCCCCGGCCTGCCGGGCACCGAGGTGTGCCGCTCGCTGCGCCAGCGCTCCAAGGTGCCAGTGATCATGCTCACTGCCAAGGACAGCGAGATCGACAAGGTCGTGGGGCTGGAGCTCGGCGCTGACGACTACGTCACCAAGCCGTTCTCCTCGCGCGAGCTGGTCGCGCGCATCCGCGCCGTCCTGCGCAGGCAGGGCGACGCGGAGGAGATCGAGCAGGCCGTGCTGGCCGCCGGTCCGGTGCGCATGGACGTCGACCGCCACATCGTCGCGGTACGGGGCCGTCAGGTGCAGCTCCCGCTGAAGGAGTTCGAGCTGCTGGAGGTCCTGCTGCGCAACGCCGGCCGGGTGCTCACCCGCGGCCAGCTCATCGACCGGGTGTGGGGGGCCGACTACGTGGGCGACACCAAGACGCTGGACGTCCACGTCAAGCGTCTGCGGGCGAAGGTCGAGGCCGACCCGTCCGACCCGCGGTGCATCCTCACCGTCCGCGGCCTGGGGTACAAGTTCGACCCCGCCGAGGGCTGACGGACACGCGAAGGCCCGGTGGCGCGAGGTCGCGCCACCGGGCCTTGTCGCGTGCTACGCGCTTCAGCTGTCGGCGGACGGGTCCGGCGTCGGCGTGGCGCTCTCGGAGGTAGCGGGGGCCGGCGTGGCCGAGGCCGACGGCGCGGCGCTCGGCGCGGCCGGCAGGCCGGCGTACTCGCGGCTGCGCGTGACCACCGGGACGTTCATCGGGATGTCGCCGGCGTTGGCGAACTTCAGGGTCAGCTGGATCGTCTCTCCGCCGTACAGAGGCTTCTGGGTGCCCTCCAGGATGACCTGGGCGGGCTTGCCGCTGTTGACGAGCTGACCGGGGGGCACCGAGATCGGGCCGGGCGCCTTGACGGACGAGGCCACCTGGGGCGCCACGGCGACGCCTTCGAGCCGGTCGGCCGCCGTGCCGTAGTTCGCCATCGACAGGTAGAGCGGAAGCGAGCCGCCCGCCGCGATCTGGGCGCCGGACTCGGGGCCGAGGAGGAACGCCTGGGCGATCTTGATGCCGTTCCTGCCGTAGGTCTTGGCGGAGCCGTTGCCGTCGATGAGCACGTTCGCCTCGGTCGGCGCGTAGGCATTGCTCGTGTTGGCGTCGGTGCCCGCGCCACACGCGGCCAGCGCCGGAGCGGCTGCGAGCAGCGCGGTGATCATGATCACCCTGCGACGGCTGGTGCTGGTCACAGTCTGGGGTCTCCTTGGTACACATGGGTATGGCCAGTCGCAACCTTATCCGTGCGCAGGAGCCGTCGCTCAGGGGGGCCGGTGACGGCGCGGAGGCGGCAAGCGTCGCAGGTCATGGGGCCTTTTCGGACCCGGAATTCATACTGTGGAGCGGTTGTCAAGTCCCAAATCGAGGCTTTGACCTGCAGTTATGTTGATTTCACTGTTCCGGGAGGGGACTGACGCGTGGTATCCTGGAGTACAGCGGAAGGGGTACTTGTCACATGACTTTCCAGGTCGGCGACACTGTCGTCTACCCCCACCACGGGGCTGCTCGGATCGAAGCCATCACGACCCGCACGATTAAGGGCGAGGACAGAACCTATCTGGTGCTGAAGGTCGACAAGGGCGACCTTACCGTACAGGTGCCGGCGGACAACGCCGAGCTCGTCGGTGTGCGTGACGTCGTGGGCCAAGAAGGCCTTGAGCGCGTCTTCGACGTCCTGCGCATGCCCCACACCGAAGAGCCCACCAACTGGTCCCGCCGGTACAAGGCGAACCTTGAGAAGCTGGCGTCCGGCGACGTCAACAAGGTTGCCGAGGTCGTGCGCGACCTGTGGCGGCGCGACAAGGAGCGCGGTCTGTCCGCCGGTGAGAAGCGCATGCTCGCGAAGGCCAGGCAGATACTGGTCAGCGAACTGGCTCTCGCCGAGAAGACCAACGAGGACAAGGCCGAGGCGCTTCTCGACGAGGTTCTCAACTCCTGAACACGACACGGCCAAGGGTGGGCGTCGGAGTCGACGTCCACCCTTTCGCATCCGGCCGCGAGCTTCGTCTGGCCGGCCTCCACTGGCCGGGCGAGACCGGGCTCGCGGGTCACTCCGACGGCGACGCCGCCGCACACGCCTGCTGCGACGCGCTGCTGTCCGCGGCCGGGCTCGGTGACATCGGCGGGCTGTTCGGCACCTCCGACCCACGCTGGGCGGGCGCGTCCGGCCTCACCCTGCTCGAGGAGACCGCGCGTCACCTACGGGCGGCCGGGTTCGAGATCGGCAACATCGCCGTGCAGATCATCGGCAACCGTCCCAAGCTGGCGCCGCGCCGCGCCGAGGCCGAGAAGGTCCTCGGCGAGGCCGCGTCGGCCCCTGTCAGCGTCACCGCCACCACGACCGACGGCCTGGGCCTGACCGGCCGAGGTGAAGGCATCGCCGCCATGGCCACCGCCCTCGTCTTCGCCCCCTGACCCCCTCTGTTCCGCGGATGGCGGGTGGGCTTTCGCGCGCGCCTGTGCCGTGACGAGTCTCCCGTTGCCTCCGCGTGCTTCTGGGACGGGTGTGGAGCCCGTCCGAACCCCTCCATGGCGGTGCCGAGAGGACTGCATGGCGTCTATATGGCGGTCTGATCAGGGTTTTCTTACTTTCTAGGATTAGTACGCGATGTGGGGGTAGCCACCTTGTCAGCGTGAAGGTGCGACCCTCAATCGGAGGCTCAATATGTCCATTCAGACCATCCTCGGCGCCATCGTCATCGGTGCGATCATCGGCGCGCTCGGCCGGCTCGTGCTGCCGGGCCGGCAGCCCATCGGGTGGCTTCTGACCATCATCGTCGGCATCGTCGCCGCGCTGATCGGTACGGCCATCGCCCAGGTCCTCGGTGTCGCGACCACCGACGGCATCGACTGGATCGAACTGGTCCTCCAGGTCGTCCTCGCCGTGGTGGGTGTCGGCGCCGTCGCCGCCATCAAGGGCCGGGAAAGGGTTTGATCTCTGGCGGAGCGCGCCACCCGGTGACCTTCGCCTGATCTTCGCCGCCTTTTCCCCGAGGGAACTGGCCTCTCGGCCCTAGGGCCCTGAGACACGACGGTCCAAGAACACGGTGTCGCGCCTTCGACACCTTCGAGATCCGCCTGGTCCACCCGGACCAGGCGGATCTTCGTCGTTCCACCACCACCCCGGACGGCTCAGCCGTCTCCCGGGACGGTCCCGCCTGGCCCTCTCGGGCGGTCCCGCCCGGACTTCCCGGGCGGTCCAGTCTCGACCATCGGGACGATCCAGCCCGGACCCTGGCAGATCGCGCGGACGCCGGGGCGGCCCGAGGACGAGACCGACGTGCCCTGGGCCACAACGCCACGCCACGACCATACGACCGGCGCGTGCACTCGCCAGGGCCCCTAAGTTGACGGGGGCGTGTGAGGCGAGGCTGAAGCGCCATAACGGGCCGGCGCCCGGCATCCATCGAGAGACGCCGAACCCGGACCGAGACGGGCCAGGTGACCGGGAGCCGGGCACTCGGCGGGCACAGGTGACGGGGCGCGCAGAGCACGGAGGCGCACGGCAGAGGCCCGCGTCCGGCCTCCGGGGTCGAAGTGCCGGACTCGGCCGATCGAGCGGCCGGTTCAGGTCGGGCCGGTCACTCTTCGGGGGGCAGGGGGGTGCTGCGCATCCGGCCGGAGGGCGGGGCCGCGGTCTGAGGCGTGTACGGCGGACGCCCGCTCTGGAGCGCCTCGTCCTCGTCCGCGCTGTCGGCGCCATCGTGGGCGGGGTCGGGCGCCGCGTCGCCCTCCCACGCCTTCCCGGACTCCCACCCCGCGACGTCCTGCGAGGCGACGTCCTGCGGTGGGGTGTCGTGGGAGGGGAGGTCGTGCGGAGGAGCGTCCTGGGGCGACGCCTGTTCCTGCGGCGCCAGGTCGTGCGGCGCCCGGTCGGACAGCGGGCTGGCCTCCTCGCGCAGGTGCGGGTACGGCTGGGTGTCGGCGGACTCCTCTTCCGGCTCCGTGTCCGCGGCCGTGTCCGGCGAGGACTGTGCGGACGCGGGATGGGTGACATTCGGATAGGGCTGGGTGTCACCCGGCTCGCGCGCCGGCTTGGGCAGCGGATGGACCAGCACGTCACCGGCGCTGGGACGGACCAGGTCACCCCAGCGAAGCGGCCGGCCCGGGTCCCTCTCGGCTCGCGGGCCCGCGGCCTGCTCGCGCGGCTTGGGCACCAGTCGCTGCTCGGGCTCCGGCGCCGGCACCTCATGCGCGGCCTCCGGCAGCGGCGGAGCGGCCTCGGACAGCGGCGGAGCGGCCTCGGGCATCCGGCGCGCGGCATCCTCCGACGACGGGTCCCCGGCACCTTGCACCGGCTGCCCCGCACCTTGTACCGGCTCTCCAGCATCCTGAACCGGCTGCGTGACCCCTGAGGCCGGCCGTGCCGCGGCCCGCGGTTCCTGCGCGGCCGCAGGCGTGGCGGGAGCGGTCTGGGGTGCGGTCTGCGGCGGGGTGTGTGCGCCGGCGGCCGCCGCGCCGGCGTTCGGCCCGTCCGCCTTCGCTCCGTCCGCCTCCTCCGCCTCGTACGCGGTGTCACCGCTACCGGCGGGATCGGTCGTGGCCGTGCCGGGGGCGCCGGCTCTGGACGGGGCGGGCTGGGGGGTGGGTTCCCTGCGAGGCGCGCGGAAGCCGTCGTCGCTCCGCAATGGCGGCAGTTCGTCAACGGTAGGCGTCTCAGGGGCGGGGGTGGGCGGCACCACCGGCACCACGTCCGGTTCGAGGTCGTCCGGCGAGGCGAGGTGCGGGACGATCTCGCGGTCATGGCCGGTCGTGTGGACGGCGGTCTCCAGCGGAGGGGCGAGGCCCGGGTCGCGCTCCTCCCGTCCGAACGGAAGGATGTCGTGCCCCGCGCCCTGGCCGGTGGGCCCCTCGGACGGCTCGTCATCGGCGGCCCGGGCCTGGAGGTGGCCGGCGGGGAGCAGGAACAGCCACAGCCCGACCAGCAGCATCACCCATGGCGCCACGGCGACGCCCACCGCGAGCTGCCGGCCTTCCACGGTCATGTGCGTGGCCGCCAAGACGTTCGCCGCGCCCGCGGCCACGATGAGGACGGCCAGGATCAGCCAGGCCTGCAGGCGCATCAGCAGCCGGGCGGAGCCCAGCAGCAGCACGGCGATCAGGGCGATCACCAGTAGCGCGTCGAAGCCCGCCGGGTACAGGTAGGCGAGGTCGGCGCGCGCCCCGCCGGACAGGGCGATGGCGCGGATCGCGTCGAACGACAGCACGCAGGCGACGCCGGCGAGCGCCACCAGGGCCAGGCCGGCGACGGCGGTCGCGATGCGGCGCAACACCAGTGCCATTCGGGACGGGCGGGCGGAGGCGGGCGGAGGACCGGGCCGGCGGGCGGACTGACCTGCCGCCAAGGGGGGTGTGACTTCCATGGCGCTTCGAGCCTACAGAATCGGCGTTGCCGTACCGGGAACGCCGCGCGGCGTCCCCCGAACCAGGACACGACCACAGGCCCACGATGTGCCCGGGCGCCGGCGCGACCCGTGCCATCGGGCGCGAACCGCCACGGGCCGCGAGTACGGCCACCGGGACGCTCCCTTGAGACGCAGGTGTGAACGGCCGGAGGGTCCCCGGCGACCATGCCTCGTGGATGTACCGGAGGGGGCGAGACGGGAGCTTTAGGTATAAGCCGGGAGGCCATTGGACAAATCTTCAGGGACAAGCAGTCATGAAATGGAAGAATCCGGTCAAGCGTGTGCCTGGTGGGAAAGGCCGGCGGATTCACATTGCTTTTGCGCGTGTGTGAGGTCGGGCAACCCGTCCTGTCACGGCCTGCGAGGCATTAGCCTTGCGTTCGTGAGTCTGCGCCTATACGACACCAGCACCCGTGCGGTCCGCGACTTCGTCCCCGTCCAGCCTGGCCGGGTCTCGATTTACCTGTGCGGGGCCACTGTGCAGGCTCCGCCGCATATCGGGCACATCCGGTCGGGCGTCAACTTCGACGTCATCCGCCGGTGGCTGACCCGGTCGGGGTACGAGGTCTCGTTCTGCCGCAACGTCACCGACCTCGACGACAAGATCATACGTGTCGCCGCCGAAGAGGGCGTCCCCTGGTTCGTGATCGCCGAGCGCAACCAGCGCGCGTTCACGTGGGCCTACGACGCCCTCGGCTGCATCCCGCCCACCGTCGAGCCCCGGGCCATGGGCCACATCCCCGAGATGATCGAGCTGATCCAGCGGCTGATCGACAAGGGCCACGCCTACGCCGCCGGCGGCGACGTCTACTTCGACGTCATGTCCTACGCCGAGCGTTACGGCCGCCTCTCCAACCAGCGTCCCGAGAACATGCGGGCCGCCGGGGACACCGACACCGACTCCGCCAAGCGCGACGGCCGCGACTTCGCGCTGTGGAAGGGGGCCAAGCCCGGCGAGCCGACCTGGCAGACCCCGTGGGGCGCCGGCCGCCCCGGCTGGCACCTCGAGTGCTCGGCCATGGCCACCAAGTACCTCGGCGAGACCTTCGACATCCACGGCGGCGGCGTCGACCTGATCTTCCCGCACCACGAGAACGAGGTCGCGCAGTCGCAGGCGGCCGGCGACGGGTTCGCCCGCTACTGGCTGCACAACGGCATGCTCAAGATCGGCGCCGAGAAGATGAGCAAGTCCCTCGGCAACTCCCTGCTGGTCCCGGCCATGCTCACCAAGGTGCGCGCCGTCGAGCTGCGCTACTACCTGGTCGCGGCGCACTACCGCTCGGCCATCGACTACTCCGAGGAGGCCCTGGCCGAGGCCGCCACCGGATACCAGCGCATCGAGGGCTTCGTCACCCGCGCCGCCGAGGTCATTCACGACGTCGACGCGGCGGCCCCGCTCCCGCAGGCGTTCGTGGACGCCATGGACGACGATCTCGGCGTGCCGCAGGCGCTCGCCGTGGTCCACGAGATCGTCCGCGAGGGCAACGTGGCGCTCGCCAACGGCAACAAGGAGCAGGTCGCCCGGCTCCTCGCCGAGACGCAGAACATGCTGGACGTCCTCGGTCTCGACCCGCGAAGCGCGCAGTGGCGCGAGTCCGGCGCCGACAGCGGCCTGCGAGACACGGTGGACGACCTGGTCAAGGTGGCTCTGGAGCAGCGCCAGGCGGCCCGCGCCCGCAAGGACTACGCCGCCGCCGACGCCATTCGCGACCAGCTCGCCGCCGCGGGCGTCATGGTCGAGGACACCCCCCAGGGCCCGCGCTGGGAACTGGCCCGCTGATCGCGCCGGTAGGCTGACAACATGGCAGGTGGCGGTAAAGGGTCGGGCAGGCCCGGCAAGAGGCAGGGTGCCACGCGTGGCACCGGTGGGCAGGGCCGCAAGACCCTGCAGGGCAAGGGCGCGACTCCGCCTGCGCACGAGCGGCACTGGTACAAGGACAAGCAGCGGGCCGCCAGGGCCGCCGCGGCCGAGGCCGGCGCCCCGCCCAGCTCCGCCGACCGGCCGGCGCGTCCGGCCCGCGGCGGCAAGCGGGAGGACGGCCCCGAGTTCATCGGCGGGCGCAACCCGGTGCTCGAGGCGCTCCGCGCCGAGGTGCCCGCCACGGCGCTCTACGTCGCCCAGCGCGTCGACAACGACGACCGCATCCGCGAGGCGATCAAGATCGTTTCGAACCGCGGCATCGCCCTGCTCGAGGCCGGCCGCGACAAGCTCGACAGGCTGACCGAGGGCACGATCCACCAGGGTCTCGTCCTCCAGCTTCCGCCCTACGAGTACGCCCACCCCGAAGACCTGGTCGAGCGGGCCCAGGAAGCCGCCGAGGTCCCGCTGATCATCGCCCTCGACGGGGTCACCGACCCGCGCAACCTCGGAGCCATCGCCCGCTCCGCCACGGCCTTCGGCGCCCACGGCATCCTGGTGCCCTCGCGCCGTTCGGCGGGCGTGACCGCCGGCGCGTGGAAGACCTCCGCGGGCACCCTCGCCCACCTGCCGGTCGCCCGGGCCGCCAACCTCACCAGCACCCTGCGCGAGTACCGCGACCAGGGCCTGTTCGTGGTGGGCCTGGACGGCGAGGCCTCCGCCGACATCGGCGACGTCGAACTCGCCACCGAGCCCCTGGTCGTCGTGGTCGGCTCGGAGGGCAAGGGCCTGTCCCGGCTGGTCCGCGAGTCCTGCGACGTCGTGGCCCGCATCCCCATGAACGCCGCCGCCGAGTCACTCAACGCCGGCGTGGCCGCGGGCATCGCCCTCTACGAGATCAACCGCCACCGCCGCCGCCGCTGACCTCCTGCCCCCTCGTACGCTCCCGCCACACCAACATCGGTGACGGTGCCCGCGCCATACGACTAAACTCGTAACGCGCCACCCCCGCCGACGTAGCTCAATCGGCAGAGCAACGGTCTTGTAAACCGTAGGTCAGGGGTTCGATTCCCCTCGTCGGCTCCCACGTCAGAGGCCCCCCGCGATGATCGCGAGGGGCCTTTTGCTAACACCTTTGCTAACAAGAGCTACGCGGCTGCATCCTTGATCGCCGTTGCGAAGACGTCGGCCGCCGCCGCCATCTGCTCATTGATCACGTGTGCGTACACGCGGAGGGTGATCGCGGGATCGGCGTGGCCGAGCCGAGCGGCGACCACGTGAACCGGCACCCCAGCCAGCAGGAGCGTCGTCGCGTGGACGTGTCGTAGGTCGTGGAGCCTCGCGTGGGGGAGCGGCTTCTTCGGTCGAGGGCGGTCCTTGGGCGCGTTGTAGGCGGCGATGAGCTTCGGGACCAGCGAGGTAACGGTGTCCGGGTAGATCGGTTCACCCCAGCCGGTCGTGAACACGTAGTCGTCGGTGCCCTTCCACTCCTCGTCGGCCACCAGCTTCTCGCAGGCTTGCCGGGCGCGATGCTCCCGAAGGATCTGTGCCGTCTCCTCATCTAAGCTCACCACGCGCGACCGGCCGCTCTTGGTGGTGCCTTCCACCCGCTTGCCGTCGATCACGGACGAGCTTCCCTTGATCCGGACTTCCGGTACGTCGAGGTCGATGTCCCGCCATCGCAGGTTGAGCAGCTCTCCGCGCCGGGCACCGGTGTACGCGGCGAGCCGGTAGAACGCGAACAGCCGATGCCCTTCGGCGACCTTGAGGAAGTCCCGGAGCTGCGCCGGAGTCCAGACGGTTCCCGGTTCGGCACGTTGGTTGCGCGGGAGCTTGGCGCGTTCGGCGGGGTTGTTCGGCAGTATCTCGTCAATGACCACCGCATCCCGCAGCGCTTTGCGGACCACGGTGTGGACGTGCGCGATCGTCGTAGGCGACAGCGGCTTGCCGTTCCTCCCGCCACCATTCAGCAGGTCCCGGTACAGCTTCGTGATCGTCGCCGGCCGAACCGCTTGGAGCCGGAGATTCCCGATCCGGGGGACGATATAGAGCCTGATCAGCATTCGATAGCCGTGGAGCGTCTTGGGCTTGATCTCCACCGAGTGAGCTTCGATCCACTCTTCCAGGTAGTCACCGACGGTGATCGCGTTGCGGTTGACGTACTCGCCCCGCCGGGCGGCCACACGCGCCTCGTCCCGGGCGGCCTTGGCGTCGTCTTCGGTGGTGAAGCCCCCGACCCACTTGGGCTTGCTGACTCCGGTTTCCGGGTCGGTGACCCGGATGACGTACGACCAGGTTGTGCCGCGCTTCATCACGCCGTCACGCAGCTTCGGAGTGTTCCTCCTGGCTCCGTGCTTGCGGTTCGAGTCGTCCGGCTCAGGAGTCGCTACGAGGGTGCCCGTCACGCTGCGGTCTCCTTCGCCAGGAGTTCGGCGATGTAGATCTCAAGAGCCGAGAGCGGGATGCGTCGAGACCGGCCGATGTGGAGGTAGGGGATCGCGCCGGAGTCCATCAGGCGGTACAACTGCGCGCGGGATATCGACAACGCGTTCACCGCTTCCGGCACGGTCAGCAGGAGCTTGGCCACGTGCTCACCTCCTCCGCCAGGACGAAGGGTCTGCCGGTAATCGCTGAGGCGATGATCTGTTCACCGGCGGACAGGCCCTTACCGGCGTACTCCCAGTTCGCAATCACGAGGACGGTGTCCTCGTCGAACAGGGGCAGGCGTCCGGTGCTGATGTCCTCGTCGCGCATGTGGTCGGCTCGAGCGGCGCGTAGGGCGCCCAGGGTGGTGGAGTAGTGGCGGGATTTGGTGGAGAAGTGGCCGCGGAAGCCGAGCATGTGGGCCCATTGGGCAAGGCGTAGTTCGTTGAGCCGGTCGAGGTCGGCCAGGCGGAAGCACTCGGCGATCAGCCGCTGGGCGTGCTCGCGCAGGCCCAGGCCGGTGACCTCGTCGGCCGAGTTGATGCGCCGGTCGATGGTGCCGACGCATTCGGCGGCTTTGGTGGCGTACTTGGCGATGTAGCCGGCGACCGCCTGCTCCGTCAGCTCTCCGTCCATGGTGATGGGCCGGACGTCGAGCTGTGCGCCCCAGCGCAGGACGCGGGCAGGCTCACCGGCCAGGGCCGGAACGGGGACGCCGACCGCACCGGCCGCATGCTGGACGGCTTGCGCCAGGGCGTCACGGTCCGCCCAGGCCGGAGGAGGAGCGTCAGGCCCGCCGGCTCCGTCGAGGCGGATCACCGCATGGAAGTGGACGACGCCGCGCCGTTGGTACTCGGCGACCTTGGCGAAGGAGATGACCAGGTGTTCGCCCAGTTCCTTGACCGTCAGGCCGTGGAGCTTGGCCAGGTTGCGACGCAGCGCGAGAGTGAAACGGCGCCACAGTTCAGGGGCCAGGGCGTTGAACAGCACGCTCGCGGCGTAGTCGTAGCAGTCCGGGCACAGCGGTTCGCCGAGGCGGTGTTCCTCGTCGCCGTGCCGGGCGGTGCAGGAGATGACGCGCCCGTGCGGGCACTTGTCGGCGTCGCGCCGGGGGTGGCAGGGCAGGACCTTGCCGCCGTGCTCGCGCCGGGTGTGGACCGCGCCGAAGGAGGGGGCGGTGAGAGTGACGAAGAGCGCCGGGTGAGCGCTGACCGTGTCGGGGACGCCTTTGCCGCCGGCCAGGCCCGCGCGGATGAGCTGGTAGGTGTCGGCGCGGTAGATCTCGGCGCAGGCCGGGCAGCGGGAGGCGCGGCGAGTCTTGCATTGGACGCGCAGGACGCCGCCGGGTTCGCGGTTGGTGTTGTAGGTGTGCAGGACGTGACCGGTCGCGGCGTCGATGTGCCGCACGCGCCCGCGGAGGTGGATCGGTTGGCGGCATCCGCCGGTCGCGCGGATCTGCGCGGCCCAGCGGTCGTATTGGGGGTCGTGGAGTCGGGCGATGATGCCGGTTACCGCGTGCTGAGCGCGGGGGTTGGGGATGATGGGCGTGTCCCTTCCGGGTCTTTCGGGTTCGGTTGGGGATGGCCCCCGACGTGGCGCGGAACTTGGCGGTTGTGTGGCCACGCCGGGGGCGCCGAGGCGTTAGGCCCCGTGGTTGTCTGCTCCGGTGCCGTCGCAGTCGCGGCAGGTGTCGGCCATGCTGTCGACGCCGGTCCCGCCGCAGGTCGCGCAGCGGTAGCGGACCACTGGAAGCGGTTCGGTCATCGTCCGTTCTTGGGTCTCCTGAGCCGGGGCGTGCTGTGAGTGGTCGTCGAGATGGGTGCCCATGGTGGTGGTCCCTTGGTCAGGCGGTGGAGACGGCCGTGTGGTCGGGGATGACGCAGCCGTGGTAGCTGCTGAATGCTTCGTGCCTGGCGCGGGCGTCGGCGAGGATCGCGAACGCCTCGTAGCGGACCGGCCCGAAGTGCAGAGCGGTCATGTAGTGGTCGTGAGCCAGGGCGCCGGAGTCGATCTTCGTGCCGCACAACGCGGCGATCCGGTCGATCTCAGCGCACATCTCCGCATCGGCCGTGCGCTCGGCGCAGTAGCCGATGGTGGTGGAGTACCTAGGCACGGGGACTTCGGGATTGGCCTCCAGGAAGGTGGCCAGCCGTCGTAGTCCGGTGATGAAGGCCGTCCGGTGGTCGCGGTCGACAGACATGGATGGTGCTCCCTTCACGGTGTTTCCGGTGCGGTGCGCAGATGTTGGAGCAGGTCGGCGGCGAGTTGGCTTGATACGCCTAGCCGGGCGCGTAGCAGGTCGGGGGTGATGGGCTTGCCGTGTTTGGCGTTGTGCTCTTCGACCACGCGCCGGGCGTAGTCGAGGAGCGCGGGAGAGGGAGAGGGTTCGGTGGCGTTGCCCTGGGCGCGGTCGGAGGCAGGTGTGAGGGTGGGAAGGACGGTGGCCGGCGCGGCGACGGTCGAGGCCGGGGAGGGTTCGGGGCGGGGGCCGGTCGCGCGTCGTTCCAGCATCGAGACGGCGACGAGGAAGGCTGCCGCGGGTGTCGCGGCGGTCAGCCAGCCCCATACCGAGGGTTCGGCCTGGTGGAGGTTGGCGGCGAGGGACAGGATGATTCCGGCGACCAGGACGCAGGTGGGCCAGGAGAGCGGGCCGGTCCGGTGGCGGCCGGTCTTTTTGTCGCGTTGACGTTCGCGGGCGGCCATGACGCAGGTCAGGTCGACGCACACGGCCACCGCCCAGGCCATCGGGCCCGTCTGCCCGTGCTCCACCGCTGTCTGTCGTACGTGGGAGAAGGAGCCGGCACCGGCGATCAGTGCCAGGACGATGACGGGACCGGAGTCCAGCAGCCAGGAGGCGAGGCGTCGCATGCCGGTCAGCCCTCCAGGACGGCGGTTTCAGGGGCGAGGAACTCGGCGAGGTCGGCATCGCTCAACTCGGCGCAGTGGGTACCGGCCATGACTTCGGCCCAGGACGGGGTGAGAGCGGCGTAGGTGCGGGTGGCGACTTCGGCGGCTTGCTCGGAGACGTAGAAGGAGCGTGCCCGGTACCACTGGCCGTCTTGGCCGGCCACGATCGCGACGCCGGGGGTTTCGGAGGCGATGGCCCGTGCGGAGACCAGGGCCGCGGGGTCGAGGTCGCCGAGGGTCATGGTCGCGGTTTCGGGATCGTTGACGCGGTGGCAGATCCGTCCCGAGCACTGGGCGCGTAGCGCGGTCACTCCAGGGCCGAGGTCGGAGCCGATGCGCTGGCCGCAGCAGAACAGGTAGATCCCGAACGCCCGTCCGAGCTGGGCGACCCGCAGCAGCGCTGTCGAGGTCTTGGCGATTTCGTCTTTCTCGGACTTGTCGGCCATCAGGTACAGCTCTGCCAGCTCATCGACCAGGACCACCACGGGGACCGGTCGCCGGTCGCCGGGCAACTGCCAGATGTTGCGCGCTCCGGCCGCACGACAGGCGGCCATCCGGTCCACCATCAGCGAGACCAGGTCATCGAGCAGGTTGACGCATTCGGCGCGAGAGGTGGCCAGGGCCGACAGGCGAGGTTCGTACGGCGAGAACTCCACCCCGCCCTTGAGGTCGAAGCCGACCATTGCCACCGGTTGCGGGGACAGTCCAATGATCAAGGCGTTGGCGAGGTTGGACTTACCGGATTGGGTGGCGCCGGCATTGAGCCAGTGCGGGACGGTGCGGAAGTCGATGACCCAGGGAGAGCCGGTCTCTAACCGGCCGACGGTGACCTTGAGCAGTTCGGTGGAGACGGGGAGCTGGTCGATTTTGACCAGCGGATCGCGGATGGTCGCGGCCAGGGTGACGCGACCGCGTTTGGTGGAGGAGACGCGTACGGCGTGGACGCGCCAGGAGTGCGCGAGCCGTTCGGCGACCTGGGCGTAGTCCTCCGGGATCTGACCTTCCAGGAGGCGAATGGTGACGCGCCAGCCGTGACGCGTCGGCATGGGCAGCCACATCCACGGCTTGGTGTCGACCGCGACCCGTTGCAACCGCCGTTTGACGCGGACGAGGCCGGTCGAGGAGATCAGCCCGGGGACGGTGGTGAACCAGAAGCGCTGCCGCTTCTTGGTCAGGCCGCAGCCGAGGGCGACCTTGCGCCAGGTGAGGCGGATCGTGACGGCGGTCAGCGGGTAGCGCAGGCACAGCCAGAAGGACCGGTAGTGCCAGCGGCGCCAGGCCCAGAGCCCGGCCGCCGAGGCGGCCAGGACTCCGAGAGTGAGCAGGAGATGGTCAGACACCGCGAGCCTCCGCGGTGACGGCGGGCAGGAGTGAGGTGGCGCGGTAGGCGATGCCCCAGCGTCCCGACAGTTCCCACACGTAGCCGACCAGGCCGACGGGCTTGACCTCGTTGCCGGGAACGACCGAGGGCTCCCCGACGACACCGATCTTGACCAGCTCGATCTTGCCGAAGGCGTCCTCCACGGAGAACAGCACCTCATAGACGGTCTGACCGGTGGTCTTGTCGGTCTTGAGTTCGCCGGTCTCCTTGTTCATGATGCGCGGGCACGGAGCCTTCACGCAGATGAACTGGAGCCGGGAGACGTCGACCGGGATGGGGATGTTGCGCATGCTGAACACACCTCTCGTCTGCCTGCTGAGCAGGCGTGGGGGACGAGGGAGATCACGCGCCGTCAGAATCCGGAGGCGATAGCATCGAAGCGCCAACTAGGGTGCTGACCGCATCCGGCCTGGGCGGGTCTCCCGCTCAGGCCACTTTCATGTGTGGCCTGTACCGCTCCGGGGTGAGCGGTCGTTCTGTTTTCGGCCCTGAAACGCAGAAGAGCGTTTGTGTTGGGCTGTCACCTCCTGTCCAGGAGAGCTTCAGCGACAACACAAACGCTACCTCGCACCGCGAGTATCTGCTAGTACTTTTAGTATTAGTGCACGTACTTTTTCTACACGCCGATCCGGTCGGCGAGTTCCCGCAGCTCAGGGGATGGCGGGTCTTGCATGGTCAGCAAATCGGACACCAACTGGTAGGTGATTCGGTGGTTCCGTATCTGCTCCGGCGTGATCGCCTCAGCCTCCAGCAGCGCGGATACGGCCTCCTCGACCTGACGGCGCTGCGCATGAGCGCGAGCCAGGTCGACATGAAGCCGGGCGCGCCGCTCAGGTGACAGCGCCGAGGTGTCCACCGCCGTCCCGACCCGAAGCGCGTGACCGGCATCTCCAAGCTCGACCCCCACGGCCACCTCATGAAGCGTGACGTTGGCCGGCCCGAACTCGGTGTTGTAGTCGTTGCGCCCCTCTCCCAGCCGCTCCGCGACCTCACGAGCCCGCGCCAAATGCTCATAAGCGGTAGTGGCTTCGTTCAACCGGGACGCGGCCACGGCCCGTTGAAGGGTAAGACCACCCCACAACGACATGGCCTCGGGCTTGCCCTCATCGACCAGGAACCACAGCGCCTCAGAAGCCGTCCGCGCCGTCTCCTCCACCTGGTCGAAGTGACGCGCGCCCAAGAAGACGAAGCCGAGCCGGAAAGCGCCGGCCGCCATCATCAGCGGGTCGCCCGCTCGTTCCGCCGCGACGATCGCCCGGTCCGCGGCGATCCACGCCGCCTCAGGCTCGCCGAGCTTGGCCAGCGCCGCCGAGCACGCCTGATAGGTCACGGCCAGCAGTTGGAACAGCTCCGCCCGCCGCTCCTCGGGAGCCGAGCGGGCAGCGGTCTCCAGCGCGGGCACCAAGCCCCGCAGCAGGTCGGCCAGCTCGACATACCGGCTCTCGTGCGTCAGCTCCCAAGCACGGTCAACCCGCGGCTTGATCTCCGATGTGGGCGGGACGGGCGCCGAGTGCAGCATGGCCCGCAGCGAATGGGCCCCCGAGAGCACCAGACGCAGACTCGCCGTCCCCGGGATCTCCTCGGCGGAGGCCGCGACCACCGGCGCCTCCGCCGCCAGCTCCGACAACGGGATGTCCAGAGCCTCGGCGACCTTCTCCAGGACCGACATGCGGTCGACCTTGCGGACACCGCGCTCCACCTGGGAGATCCACGCCACCGACCGGTCGACCAGCCGCGCCAGCTCCGGTTGTGACAGGCCGCGCCGTTTACGTTCCTGGGCGATCCGCCGGCCTAGTGCTCGTTGGTATTCGGTGCTCACCCTGCCGTTCCCTTGCCGGTCTGGAGCGACAGCCAGTCGACCTCGACCGAGGCCAGCAGCTCATCCCGCGCCCCGAGGAACCGCCGGGTGTGCTCCTGCTCCTCGTGGGTGTCGAAGGCCGCCCGGTCCCGGTACAGCTCGTAGAAGATCCGCTGAAGCGGCTGACCCTCCACCAGGTGGGACGCGTACACCAGCGTCCCCGGCTCTTCCGTGCGGATCTTCTCGATGGTCTCGGCGACCAGTTGATCGAACGCCGCCGCGCTCGCCTCGTCCTTACACGTGAATCGGACCACCAGACCGAACATGAACTCCTCCTTCGTCGCAGCCTCTACCAGAGCAGTACTTATTGTGCGTGGCAAGTACCGCAAGTGGCTTGCACTCTAAGTACTGTACTCGTACTTTAAGTATCAGGCATAGATGCAGTGCCCCTGACCTGCTTGATCGCGAGGTGAGCCCACGTGACCGCACCCACAAACAGCCGCAAAGGCACCGAAGAATGGCAACAAACCTTCCTCGGACGAGTGGAGCAGGTGCGCGCGGTCCGCCGCTTCGTCAAGACCCATCTCCCCGACCACGCCGACGCCGACCTCATCGCCAGCGAACTCGCCACCAACGCCGTCGAGCACACCCACACCGGGCAACCCGGCGGAACCTTCACCGCCACCGTCAAGCACCATCCCGACGGAACCGCCTACATCGAGATCGCCGACCAAGGCGGACCCACGGCGTTCGGTGCCCGCACCTCCACCCGCGAAGGCGGACGAGGACTCCACCTCGTCACCGCCCTCACCACAACATGGGGAGTCAAAGGCGACGCCGCCGGCCGCACCGTCTGGGCCCAGCTACCCCCACCCACCCCATGAACGACACACCATCGGCCTTACGCGCCCTCCGCGAACGCTTCCCCCACTGGGCCTTCCTCTACAACCCCTTCGCCTACCGCTGGTACGCCCTCAACGGCCGCACCACCACCCTCACCGCCGACACCCCCCAAGAACTCGCCGAACGCATCGTCCGCCACCAAGTACGCCAACGCCTGACCAGACCCCACCCACGGCAATGAGCGACGCCTAGCAACAACCGGCAAAGCACCAGACCAGAGGCACCGCGAAGGCCCTGACATTCAAGATCATTCGAGTCCGCGTTCCTCCGGATGAGGACTTTCTCTACGTCTTTGAAGGCGGCCCGCTGCGCGGCCCGCCGGGCACGCCGGACGGCCGCGTGCCCGGCTGCGGCTCTTCGGCCGGTCCGGGCACGCACCGCCCCGCGCGCCCGAGAGGCCGACAGCAGCCGCCACTTAAGACCGCGACGATCACTCACTTCGGTTCTGTCGGCACCCGGTTGGGGTGATCGGCTGCCGCGCGGCTTCCGGTGCTCGGGCCTGGCGGCCCTCCGCTCCGGGTCCGCTTGCCAACGGTGACCAGGCATCGCGCTGAGAGCGGCGGAACTGGGAACCGGCTCAGAGCTTGCCGGCCAGCTCGGCGGGCACCTGGTTGAGCATGGCTGCTAGAGGCTCATCCTGCGAGAGCACGATGCTGACGACTGGATCAGTGGTTGCCAAGAGCGCGAGGTGACGAATCGCATGGGCGGCCACGTGGTCCGTCGCCAGCTCATGGGGCCGGGGAGTGTCTGGCCGAACTCCGAAGGCGATCCTAAGCTCGTCGAGTTGAGAAGCGGGTCTGTCCATCTGGGGGTCGGGGTAGGCGGCGTAGGTGAGGATCAATCCGCGTTCGGGGTTGTGACGCCAGCTCGTGGAGTGCAGAAGGGTAGGTGTTCCTGCAAGAGTTCTCGCAAGGTCACAGGGGCTCATCACACCGTCGAGCCGGGTCGTTGATCGGCGGTAGGACCATCCAAGGTGGTCGAACCGCAGAAAGATGACTTCAACCGTGACGTGGGGACCGTTCACACGGCTGCCTTTCTCATGATGAGGCGAGTTCGCGCATCCGATGAGTGCAGTGCTAACGCATGCCAGCCCTTGTTGCGGTAGAGGCCGAGAGCCGCTGTCGCCGCGGGATGCGTGGCCAGCCATCGTGGCCCGCTGGACGCTGCCAGGACGGCATCGTGAAGGGCGGCGCCGGCACCTCGGCCGCGAAGTTCGGGCAGCACAGCCAGCTCTTTGAGGGTGAAGTCATCCATGCTGGGGCACGAGGCCAGCAGCGCGAGGCGAGAACAGCGATGACCATAGGCGAAGCCGTACACCTGTTCACCGTCCAGAGCGAGAACGAGTACGAAGCCAGGCCGATGAACGTCGATCAGCATGCGCGCGGCCACGCTACGGGCTACAGCGTTGGGCTCAGACCACGGCGGCCTGGTGAATACCTGGCCTCCCAGCTCCGCCACCGCCAACACGTGCGACGCGGCGTCGGACGCGGCGACGAGGCGGATATGGGGGTGTGCGGTGCCCGGCCGTCCGGTTGGATAGCGCTGCAAGGAAGGCCGGAGGCCGGGCGCCGCGGTCATTGGGTTAGGCGCCCTTGGCTGCGGTGAAACGGGCGATGACGTCGTTCCAGTTGATCAAAGACCACAGCTTTTCGACGTAGTCAGGTCGTACGTTGCGGTACTGCAGGTAGTAGGCGTGTTCCCAGGCGTCGAAGACCAGCAGTGGGATGGTGTTCATGCCGACGTTGCCGTGGTGGTCGTAGACCTGCTCGACCACGAGTCGCCGGCCGAGCGGTTCCCAGGCCAAGATGCCCCAGCCCGAGCCCTGAACGGTGGAGGTCGCGGTGGTGAGCTGCTTTTGGAAAGCCTCGAAGGAGCCGAAATGCTCATCGACGGCCGCGCCTAGCTCCCCGTCGGGACGGTCGCCGCCGTCAGGGGAGAGGTTCTGCCAGAAGATCGAGTGCAGGACGTGGCCGGAGAGGTTGAAGGCGAAGGTCTTCTCCAGGCCGACGAGCCCTCCGTACTCGGCCTTATCGCGGGCCTCTGCCAGCTTCTCCAAGGTGTCGTTGGCGCCCTTGACGTAAGCAGCATGGTGCTTGGCGTGGTGCAACTCCAGGATCTCGCCGGTGATCGCGGGCTCCAGGGCCGCGTAGTCGTAGGGCATATCCGGCAGGGTGTACTGACCCATCGTGCGCTCCTTCCTCGTAGAACCTTATCGCGAAGAGATTGCAACAACGATATATGCGCAACATCTTGGCGTAGGAGTCGCTATTGCAACTAGTCCGCAACGGCGTTACGGTCCCGGAGGAATTCCTCCCTCCCCCTGGAGCGGCACATGAGCTCACCCACCACCTCCGCCTCTGAACCAACCACCGCGATCACCAGTGGGGAGTGGCGCCGCATCGGAGGGATGGCCGTCTTCGTCGCCGCATTACACATCATCGGCTGGTTCTCCCTGATCGCCTTGATCGCACCACAGCACTACCAACTGGGTCAGGCGGGAGGGTTCACGATCGGCCTGGGGTTGACCGCCTACATCCTGGGCATGCGGCATGCCTTCGACGCCGACCACATCGCCGCCATCGACAACACCACACGCAAGCTCATGGCCGACGGCCAGCGCCCGGTCTCGGTCGGCTTCTGGTTCTCCCTCGGACACTCCAGCGTCGTGTTCGGCCTGTGCTTCCTGCTCGGCATCGGCGTCCGAACCCTGGCCGGCCAGGTCGAGAACGAGGCATCCACCCTGCAGACCATCACCGGCCTCGTCGGCACCCTGGTCTCCGGCGTCTTCCTCATGATCATCGCAGCGATCAACACCGTGGTCCTTGTGCAGATCGTGAAGGTCTTCCAGCAGATGCGCCAAGGCGCCTACGACGAGGCCGCCCTAGAGGAGCAGCTCAACAAGCGCGGCTTCATGAACCGCATCCTGGGCGGGGCGACCAAGGCCGTGCGCAAGCCCTGGCACATGTACCCGATCGGACTGCTGTTCGGCCTGGGCTTCGACACCGCCACCGAGATCTCCCTGCTCGTGCTGGCCGGCGGAGCCGCCGCATTCAACCTGCCCTGGTATGCCGTCCTCACATTGCCGGTGCTGTTCGCTGCGGGCATGAGCCTGCTGGACACCATCGACGGCTGCTTCATGAACTTCGCCTACGGCTGGGCCTTCTCCAAGCCCGTGCGCAAGGTCTACTACAACATCACCATCACCGCCCTGTCGGTCGCTGTCGCGGTGATCATTGGAGCGATCGAGCTGATCGGACTGCTCGCCGAGAAGCTCGGCATCGACTCAGGACCGTTGGCCACGATCGCCGGATTGGACCTCAACTACGTCGGCTATGGCATCGTCGCCCTGTTCGTGATCACCTGGATCATCGCGCTGGCGGTATGGCACTGGGGCCGCATCGAGCAACGCTGGTCGGCTCACGTGCGCCCAGGCCCTGACGCCGATCGCTGACCCTGGCCACGGCAGGAAGTACTGCGGGGGATCGATGAGAGACCGGCGGCCTCGGACGCGCAGCCTCGTAGATCGCTGTGTGCAACGGCTTGCGCTCTTCGACCTGGATAACACGCTTGTCGACCTTGACGAGGCGTTCCGGGTGTGGGTTGGGGGGTTCGCCGCCGAGCATGGCTTGGGAGCCGAGGGGGTTGACTGGCTGATCGCTCTTGACCAGGAGGGAATCCCGCACAGAGAGGTGTTCTTCGCCGAGGTCCGTGACCGCTTTGCGCTGGCGGCTTCAGTTGAGGAGCTGTGGAGCCGCTACCGGAGGCACACGCCGCACCTCGTGCGCTGTCGGCCCGAAGTCCTGGACGGCCTAGCCCGACTACGAGCGTCCGGGTGGCGTGTGGCGATCGTGACCAACGGGACTGCGGACAACCAGCTCGGGAAGATCCAGCAGACCGGGTTGGCCGAGGCCGCAGACGCTTACGCGCTGTCGGGAGCCGAAGGCATCCGCAAGCCCGACGTCGCCCTATTCGAGATCGCGGCCAAGCGCGGCGGCATGACTCTCGCCGGAGGCGGTTGGGTAGTCGGTGACAACCTCACCGCCGACATCGCCGGCGGACGCGCCGCCGGTCTTCAAACGATCTGGATCGACCGGGGCACCTGGCCAGGTGTCGACCACCAGGCGGACCACGTGGTCACGGACATACTCCAAGCCATTGAAATCTGCCTGTCTATTCGGTGATCTTGCTAACGCGCCTGCTAACAGCGTCCGTGGATCCCTGTAGACGTCGGTGGAACTTGATCTAGAGATGCTCCGGGTTGAGCTGGGGATCCGGACAGTGGTGGACGTGGGGAGACGATCTTCTTCCGGCTTGTAAACCGTAGGTCAGGGGTTCGATTCCCCTCGTCGGCTCCCACGTCAAAGGCCCCTTGCGATCACCACAAGGGGCCTTTTGCCAACACCTTCGCTAACAGCGGCTATGCGGCGGAGCCTTCAACGGCGCTCGCGAAGATGTTCGCCGCCGTCGCCATCTGCTCGTTGATCGCCTCCTCCCTCGGCCCGGCCGCCGGACAGCCGGGTGACGTCCGATGTGTGGCGGGCTGACGAGTGGCTCAGGAGATGAGCGGACTACGCCGCTCGATCATGGTGACGTCCCGCCAAACACCGTGATGGCGGCCTATGCGTTCGCGAATACCGATGACCCGGAATCCGGCGCGGGCATGTAGGGCGAGGCTCGGGAGGTTCTCGGGGAAGATGCCTGATTGAATCGTCCAGATGCCGGCCTGTTCCGTGGAGGCGACCAAGGCGTGCAGCAGGGCGAGGCCGACACCCAGATTCCGGGCGTCAGGGTGGACGTAGACGGAATGCTCCACCACCCCCGAGTAGACGCAGCGGTCGGAGACGGGGGAGGCTGCGACCCAGCCGAGCACGCGCCCAGCCTCATCCAGGGCGACATGTCGATGGCTCGTGAGTTTGACCGTGTCGAACTGTTGCCAGGTGGGGGCGGTCGTCTCGAAGGTGGCCTGACCCTCGTCAATACCGAACTGGTAGATCGCGAGCACCTCGGCGGCGTGTTCGGGCGTCATGGCCACGATGCGCGGCGCCGCCCAGCCCGTCTTGGGCCCAGCCGAGGGAAGGATCTCGGCGATCAGGGTACGTATCCGCGTCTCTATCTCGTCGCGGATCGGCCGAACGGCGGCCACCCCTCGCCCAGCGGGATCGTCCAGTCGCCAGTCAAGGTAACGCTTGCCGGGGAAGAACGGGCAGGCGTCCCCACAGCCCATTGTGATGACCACGTCGCTCGCCTGGACCGCTTCCGTGGTGAGCACTTTGGGGATCTCGGCGGAGATGTCGATGCCCACCTCCTTCATCGCTTCGACCACGGCCGGGTTCACCGTCTCGGCAGGGGTGGAGCCGGCGGAGCGGACCTGGACGCGGCCTTGCGTCAGGTGGGTGAGGAACGCGGCGGCCATCTGCGAGCGCCCGGCGTTGTGGACACAGACGAACAGCACGGACGGGGCGGTAGTGCTCACGGGAGAGAACTTCCTCGCTCGGCGAAGGCGGGAGAGTCGACGTCACGGGAAGAAGAGCGGCGGGAATCCGTAGTTTGGAGCAGGGTGGACAGGCGATTCAACGCGACCGGCAGCACCCAGTAGTAGACCCAGGTGCCGCGTCGCTCGGAGCCGACCAGACCCGCCTCGCGGAGGACCTTGAGGTGGTGAGAGATCGTCGGCTGGGACACGTCGAATGGGCCGATCAGGTCACACACGCACGCCTCCCCGCCCTCGTGGGAGGCGATCAGGGACAGCAGCCGAAGCCGTACCGGATCCGACAGGGCCTTGAACATGCGTGCGAGCTCCGCCGCGTCCGCTCCGCCCAACGGCTCGCGGGCCATCGGAGTGCAGCACGCCCCTGCCGGGTCGAGGAGCGACGGCTCTTGTTTCGACATTGCTCTATGTTGACACGCGTCTAATCAAGCTGGCAATGTCGCTGTATCGACAGTTGTCGAAACAAGCCATCTTCGAGGGAGACCGCCATGTCCCGTGTTCAGCTCGCGCTGCGCGTCGCCGACCTGGAAGGCTCGATCGCCTTCTACTCCAAGCTGTTCGGCATCGAGCCCGCGAAGCTGCGCCCCGGCTACGCCAACTTCGCCATCGCCGAGCCCCCGCTGAAGCTGGTGCTCATCGAAGGCGAGGCCGGCCAGGAGACCCGCCTGGACCACCTCGGCGTCGAGGTCGAGGACACCGCCCAGGTCGAGGCCGCTACCCGGCGGCTCAAGGACGCGGGTCTCACGACGTTCGAGGAGAACGACGCCTCGTGCTGCTATGCCCTTCAGGACAAGGTGTGGGTCCACGGCCCCGGTGCCGAACCCTGGGAGGTCTACGTGGTCAAGGCCGACGCCGACACCCTCGGCAAGTCGGCCATGGACGACGCGCAAGCGTCGTGCGTCTGCGGACGGGACGACACGGTCGAGGCGGCACCGACCGGTGCCGGAGGCGGATGCTGCTGACGGCCGAGAGATCCATGCCCGGCATCGTTCGGGACCGCGGCTCTGGATGGCCCCTTGCGATCTTCACAAGGGGCCTTCTGTCGACAGGTTCGCTAGCAGCGGCTATGCGGCGGAGCTGGGCTAGCAAACGCCGGGTAACTTGCACACTTTGGCGGCCATCTTCCTGGCGTTCTTGGTCAGTCGGCCGGGGTCGTAGATTCCCTCGTCGGTCGTGTAGATCATCAGTGCCCGGCCCCGGCGCGCGGCGATGCCGGTCATCGTCACGTTCACGCTGCCGTCCTGCCAGGTCTGGTAACCCATGCCCATGGCCTCGTCTCCCGCCTTGGCCTTACTCGTCCGCCATTGGAGCTTTAGTTGGGGCGCCGACGGTTCGCCCTTACGTGCGCACCGCTTGACCTCGGCGCGCAGACGGGTGAGCGCGGAATGGGCGCTCCGGGGGCTGTTGTAGATGACGAGCTGTTCGGAGGAACTGCTAGGGCCGCTGGTCCAGTGCGTGATCGTGCGGGCGGCCACCCGGTCGCGGTCGACGGCGTGCCGGTGCCGGCACGGGTTCAGCTCCAACGGCTCGGTGAGCTTGTCGCTGATCTCGTAGCCCTGTTCGTCCGCCTCATGGGGGTCCAGGACCCTGCGCGCGTCGCGTTCGGTGAGCAGGAAGTTCTTCGGAATCTCGGTCACGGTCGCGGGGGACAGGGCCAGCAGCAAGGAGAGTGTCACGCTGATCATGAAGAGTTGGACGACGGCGGGAACGGCTTGGTTCTCGGTCCTCTCGCCGGATCGGCTCAGGCAGGCCGGGGTTGAACCGCCCGCGTCCCTTTCCGGCCGCGCATCTGTGGCCCTGGTATCCCTCGTCGGCTCCCACGTCAAAGATCCCTTGCGATCATCACGAGGGGTCTTGTGCTCGGTGGCTCATGCCGTCGCAGGACCGCTCGTAGGGCAGTTGGGGGATGAGGTTCTTCCAGCCGTCGGGAGTGATGTCGGGCTTGCTGAGCCGCCCGCATATCTGCTCGGCGACCCGTCGCGGGTCGATGTTCCACACCAGTGGCGGGCCGATCCCGGTGGCGACCACCGTCCGGTTCCGGGCGTCGTAGGCCACGGCGACGATCTTGTGGTCGGCGGGCAGGCCGGCCAGCAGGGTCTTGTCGCGTATCTTCCAGATGCGCACGGTCATGTCATCGCTCGCGCTGATGAGGGTCGCGCCGTCCGGGGCGTACACCAGGTCGTTGATCTGGGCGGTGTGCGCGTGCAGAGTGGCGGACACCTTCCTGGTGGCGAGATCGTAGAGACGGATGAGGGTGTCACCGCCTCCGCCCGTGGCGAGCGTGCGGCCGTCGGGGCTGAAGGCGAGCGCCGGCACGCTGCCGGGTTGCGAGAGCCGGTCGTCGACCAGTGAGTTCCGGCGCGTGTCCCAGAGACGGACGATGCCTTCGAAGCTTCCGACGGCCAGGGTCCGCCCGTCCGGGCTGTAGGCCAGTGACTGGACGCCCTGTGTCAGGGTCGTCGCCCGGGTGAAGGCGGGGTCGCCGCCGTTGCCCTCGAGCGTCGCGCGAAGTGAGCCGTCCGCCGGATTCCACAGGCGGACCGTGGGGTCGTAGATGGCGGAGGTGGCCAGCGTGCGGCCGTCCGGACTGAAGGCGATCGCGTTCATCACGCCGTGGTGGTGGGTCGTGATGGTCCTGAGCAACTTCTGCCGGGGGACGTCCCACAGGCGCACGGTGCCGTCCGGGTCGGTCCGGTCGCCGGACGCGACGGCCAGCAGCGCGCCGTCCCGGCTGAACGCGACGGCCATGGGGGTATGGCCCAGACCAGGAAATGCCGCCACGCGCCGGCGCGCGGGCATCGAGTACAGGACGACGTCGGACATCTCGGCCACCGCCAGCAGGTTCCGGGCAGGCGAGAAGGCCACCGTGATACCGGGGCTGAAGCGGCCGTTGAGGAAGTTGCCGCGCGTGCTCCACAACTGGACGACGCCGTCGGAGCCGGCGCTGGCCAGTGTCGCGCCGTCAGGGCTGAATTCGACGCTGTTCACTTGGGCGATGTGACCGGTCAGATCGGCGAGCGGCCTGTCGCCCGCCGCGTGGTCCCATATCCGCACATGAGAGTCGTAGCCACCTGCGGCGAGGAGACTGCCGTCCGGGCTGAACGCCAGGCTGGAGACGCTCCTGCCGGCGTCGTCACCCGCGATGGTCTTCATCTGCCTGCGCCGGGGGAGGTCCCAGAGCAGCACTCCGCCGTCCTCGGCCGACACGGCCAGGGTGCGGCCGTCCTGGCTGATCGCCAGCCTGGGGTTCAGTTTCGCGGCGTGGTGGGTCAGCGAACGGGTGAACCGGCGGTGACGTACGTCCCAGACTCGCACGGTGCCGTCGGGGGAGGCGATGACCAGAGTCCGTGTGTCCGGAGTGAAGCCCGCGTGGCTTCCCTGGCCGACGCCGAACGGCGCGACGACCAGGCGGCGGCGGACGACATCCCAGAGGCGCAGCTCGCCCCCGGCGCTGATGCCGGTCAGCAGCCTGCCATCGCGACTGAAAGCACCGAAGGTGACTTGTTCGTCGTCACCTGTCTCCAGCGCGGGCAGAGCCTGCGGATGAGCACGGTCGGTCACCTCCCACAGGCGGATCATCCCCCTCATCGTGGCGGCCAAGGTCGTGCCGTCGGGACTGAAGGCGACGGTCGTGATGTTCATGGTCGTGCCCGGTTCGGCGGGGTTGGGGATCGTGGTGATCTGCCGATGGGTCGTGGCATCCCACAACTCCACCTCTCCGTTCTTGCCTCCTGTGGCGATCGTCTTCCCGTCAGGGCTGTAGACCGCCTTCCAGAGAAGCGGCGGGACGTTCCTCGGATCGAGCGTGTCGTCGAAGTGCTGGTTCTGGGTGCCGAGCAGCGCGCTGATCGCCTGGACGTTGTCCGGGGCCAGGCGGTAGGCCTCCACCGCCAGTTTGTGCGAGCCGAGGGGATTACCGGTCGCGTACTCGGACGCCACCTGGGGGGCGATCTGGCCGGACACCGCCACGCGATGCTGTTGCTCGGCGGCGGCCCTGCTCTCCCGGATCGTGACACCACCCGCCACGGCCACCATCAGGATCAGGACACCCAGCGCGGCGGCGAGGCGCGTCCTGATCCTCCCCCTTCTCCGGGTACGTCGGCTCTGGCGGAGGAAGTCCTGTTCCAGGGCGCCGAGTTCGTGGTCGTGCCCGGCCGCCCACGACTCCGCGGACTCCAGTGACGCGCCGCGCAACAGCAGGTAGGGATCACGACCCTGCTCGTGCCAGGCCGTCGCGGCCGTCGCCAGCCGTTGACGCAGGCGCAGCTCGTCGCGGTCCTCGGCGATCCACTCACGCAGCCGTGGCCAGGCGCGCAGGAGCGCCTCGTGGGATATCTCCGCGCCCTTCTCCGTCACGCTGATCAGACGGGCTCTGACCAGCGCGTCCCGCGCCGCGATGACCGGGCGGGGGGAGGTGCCGGCCCTCGCGAGAAGCCCGGGCAGGTCGATCTCACGTCGTGTGTCCTCCGTCTCCTCGCCGATCTGGACGCCGGCGAGGAGGATCCGCCGGATGGCCTCGCGCCCCTCGTCGTCCAGGCTGTCGTGCACCTTCTCCGCGCTCGTGGTGACCGACCGCCAGATCCCTCCCGCGGCGCGGTAGCCGGACATGGTGAGGGTCCTGCCCTCCCTGTTCCGCCAGGTGGCCAGGAGCGCGTGGGAGAGCAGGGGAAGCGCGCTGAGCACATCCTCCTCGCCGGGCCGTAGATCGTGGAGCAGGAGGTCCACGAGTCCCGGCTCCAGTGACAGCCCGGCCGTCTCGGCGGGGCCCTCGATCGCCCGGCGCACCTGCGGCTGGGTCATGGGCCCGACCGGCACGTGCCCCGCGCCCAGGGCGGTGAGCAGGCCCGGATACGCCAGGCAGTGGCCGTAGAAGTCGGCTCTGACGGCCGGTACGACCAGTGCGCGGGCAGGGTCGGCCGCGCACAGGGCGTGGATGAAGGCGTTTCGCTCGGCCGGGTACTGGCAGCGGGTGAACACCTCCTCGAACTGGTCGACGACCAGGATCAGGCGGTCGGTGGGCCGGCCCTGGTCCTGCAAGGTCCTTTCGATGAGGCGGTTCACGGCGTGCGGGGCGTCGAAGAGTTCGTCGGCCGCGTCGTCGCCGGCTTCCTCAGGGGACATCGCCTGGACCAGCGCGGTCAGAGGACTGTCGCCGGGGGTGAGGATGAGGGGCAGCCATCCGTCCTCGGCGCCGGCCAGTGCCGGCAACAGTCCCGCGCGCAGCACCGAGGACTTTCCCGAACCCGAGGGGCCGATCACGAACAGGGGATCCGTTCGCCGGACGCCGACGGTCCGCACGAGTTCCCCGACCAGTTCCTCTCTGCCGAAGAAGAGACGGGCGTCGTCGGCGGTGAACTCGAATGGCTCCAGGCCCCGGTAGGGACAGGGCCCCTCCGCCGGAGGGATTCTGGTCTCGGGGTCGGGAAAGGTGTAGGCCTGATTCTGGGTGAGGGCGATTTCCCCCGCCCGTCCGAAATGCTGGGGAAAGTGCTGCGGGAATCCCCGCCTGGGCAGCTCCCGGTCGAGATAGCGGCTGATGTCGTCCAGGCTCAGCATGCGTGGCCCGAGTTCGTCGCCCTCGCGCAGGACGGTCAGCAGACATCCGGTGTACGCGGTGTGCCGCGCGCCCATGGGAGCCAGGGCCTGCTCGTCCCGGGCGGCGGCCGCCAGCAGGTGGCTGCGCCGCACCCGCATCCGTCCGAAGGCGTCGCTGATGGCGCTCGCCGCCGCGCCGTTCGCCCGTCCGGCGAAGCAGCAGTCCAGGACGACGATGATCGTTTCCGCCGGGCTGGCGATGAGCGCCTCACGCACCGCGGAGTACGGCAGCGCCTTGTACGTGAGTCCCGTGCTCGGCCCGTCGGTGGCGGAGGTGGCGAGGTAGAGCTCACCGTGCGCGTCGAGGAGCCCGTGTCCCACGAAGGAGAACAGAAACGTGCCGCGCGCCTGCGAGGCCGCCCTGGCCAGCGTGCTTCCCAGCTCCGCCGGGTTCGCCGGATCCACGAGCGTCTCCAGGTGGCCGGGGGCGAGCCCACAGCACTCCACCAGGGCGAGCCCCAGGTCCCGCGCCGTCGTGGCGGCCGCCTCGACGTCCGGCAGGGCGGAACCCCGGACATGGCGGGCGGTGCCGGCCACGAGCGCCCGGCTTCCCGGGCGTTCCAGCGCTCGGCCGGCCGATTGCGTTCCGAGGGTCACCCGCGCTCCGAGGGCCCTGGTAACTCCTGGTCCCGAGGTCGGCGAGTTCCTTCGTCTTCGCCCATGGCGCCTTCGAGCCGGCGGGTCAGCTCCGTGAGTTGTCCCGAGTCGAGCCTTCGGACGTTCCTGGCGGTGAGCGTGATCTCCCCGCCGTCCGGACGGCGGACGGTTATCTCGACGTCTCCCACCCGCCGCCGCAGCCACGCCACCAGTGCGCTCGCCAGTGCGGTCGCGATTCCCCCCTGGCCGACGGCGGCGACGAGCACCTCAAGTGTCCCCAATCGTCCTGGGCCGGGTGGGGTTCCCCCATTCCGTACCTTTCCCAGCAAGTCAGGATCGTCGTCCAGCCAACGGCGCAGAGCGTCGACGCTTTCCTCGCCCGTGACGGCGATCTGCACATCCATGGCGTCCACCCTATAAAGAATCACCTATTGGCGGCATGCGCCACGAAATCATCTCCGAACATCAAAGTGGATCTTGATCTTTGGTGTCGCCTTGGAGATGAATTCCACGTTTTTCGACTATTAATTCTGCTTTGTATGAGATTGGACCGTTCTATGGGCCGGCTAACCAATGTCGGCGGCGGCGACCGGTCGGACGTGGAAACGGCGGATCGGAGGGGTGAGTAGGTCAGGTCATCTCACAGGCTGCCGGGGTGTGCGCGCTCATCTCTGACGTCGGGCGAAGGCGGGCGTTCGTAGGCCACTTCGAACCATACGGTCCGCCCCGCCTCGTCCTCGTAGACCGACCAGGTCTTCGACATCAGATCGACGAGCATCAGGCCTCGCCCGCCCTCGGCATACGGGTCGTGGCAGATCTGCGGGGTGCTCTCCCCGCCGGCGTCGACCACGTCGACGTGGACGAAGTCCTGGCAGTCGGCGAGCGCCAGCGTCACCGTCCCTCCGTCTCTGGAGTCGGAATGGACGACGGAGTTGGTCACGACCTCGGAGACCAGGAGTGTCACCTCGTCGAGCGCGGGATGGCCGGCGCCGAGCTTCCGCCTTACGTACTCACGAGCGAGAGCGACCGATTCGGGGACGCCGACGAGATCGACAACGCCCAACAGGTGTCCAGTCGCCATGCGCTCGCCTTCGTTCGCGTAAGTCCGCGTCGAAACTCACGGAGTCACGCGGGGTTCACGCTGGGACACTAGGAGCGGGTGATCGACCGGCTCAACCAACTTGCACGGACTTGCACGATCAGCTGAGAGCTCCGAGCGCCTTGGTGATCAGAGCACGGGCCTTTCCGCCGTAGACCGCGTGCGCGGCCAGTTCCGTGAACCCCTTGACGTAGAGCGCGATCTCGCGAGGCTGGGTGACCGTCACGGCCGCCGACAGCATCTCCACGAACACCCGCTGGTCGTCGTAGATGGAGAAGGTCTCCATGGTCCACAACTTCCGGCGAGCCGCGAAGGGGATGATTCCCAGGGACACCGACGGCAGCGACATGCCTTCGAGCAACTGCCCGAGCTGGCCGGCCATCACGTCATCGTCCGCGACACGGTCGTACAGGACCGACTCCTCCACGACCATCGCGAACCGGTGATCCCCCTCGTAGAGGAGCCGGGTGCGTGCCGCGCGCGCCTCCACGGCCTCGTCGATGTCCCGCGGAGCCTCGTGGAACTCGGCGAACGACGTCAGCACCGCGCGCATGTAGCCGGGCGTCTGGAGGGGCCAGGGCATGAAGCTGGAGCAGTAGAACCGGAACAGGCGGGTCTGTTCGTACAGCGACACCCGCGTCTCCTGTAGCCGCTTCATGCCGCTGCGCTGTAGCCGCCGCCACTCCACGTACATGCTGTCGGCGTCACGAGTGGCGGCGATCAGGTCCGCGGCCTCGCCCTCGGCGTCGCAGATCCGGCACCAGGTGCGGATGTCCTCGGCCGAGGGAAGAGTGCGCCCACGGATGAGGCGCGAGCACTTGGATTCGTCCCATCCCGCGGTCTGCGCCAGGGCGCGGGCGGTCAGCCCTGCGTCCCGCAGGAGGTCGCGGAGGCGGTTCCCGATGGCGCGGCGGGCCTGCTCGGCGCTGGAGGAGGGGGAGGTGGACACGCGCGGCAGGTGGTCAGAGCGGCTTGTACTCGGCGTGGTCGATGCCACGTTCCCACACGCGCTCGAAGGCCGTCAGACAGAACTTGACCACAGAGGGATCGTCGCACAGCTCGTGGCCGGCGGGCTCACCGGACCCGGAGTGGAAGTGGAAGAGGACCACGCGCTCGTCGAAGAGCCAGAAGTCGTTCCCCGGGAGCGCGAGGTCGGAAGCTCGTCGTCGTGACAGCCAGCGGACCTGCTCGCCGCCCGCGAGGTTCGCGAACGGCGTCGCGGAGTGCTCGTACCGGATGTAGTCGCTGACCGGCTCGGAGACCAGCCGCGCACGACGGATGACCACACCTCGGGCGACGGTCCTGCGGACCAGGTTCACCCACGGAGCGTCGAAGGCGGTGCGGTCGAAGGGAACGCCGTCCCGCCATGCCCGGAAGCCGGGGCTCGCGGTGCCATAGCCGTCGCGCATCTCCAGGTGCAGCGCGGAGCGCCGGCACTGAGCGAACAGGTCATCCCATGTCGCGGTCGCCATCACGGCACGCCTCCAGCAAGTAGTCACGCATCCGCGCGGGAAGCCTAATGATCATCTCGTCGGGTGCGAGAGGACTCCTGGCGACCACTTGGGCCACGTCCACAGGATCATCGACCACGATGCCCTGGATCACCACGCTGCCGTCCGCCTCGTCCACCCAGATGGAAGGGCAGCCGCCGTGCTCGCTGTCCGTGTCGATGCCGATGAACCGTAGCGCCATGACTGCCTCCCGTGCTTCGGATGTGTGCAGACTTGCGACATCACGACACTGACCGGCGTCTCCACCCTCAGTCAATAGCACCCTTTCCGGCGGGCTCGCCGCCGCCCGGCGGAACGGCCGGCACAGGCGAGGCGTGACAAGTTTCGGACAAGCCGGCGTGACTAGCGTTCACCGCAGCCAAGCTGGGAGTCGCCATGCCTTCTTCGGTGTCCGCAGGGCCGCGCATTCGTGTGGGCAAGAAAGATGGCGCGTGTTTTCCCATGGCATGCGGAGTACTGATCGCGTTGTGCGGCGCGCTGACGGCCTTCGCGTTCAACGCGGTCTACGCGAAGGGCTGGATCGACCTGGAGGTCTACCGGGAAGGCGGGGCGGCGGTGCTGCGGGGTACCTCTGTCTATGACCTGGTCGTCGGTGGAAGGTCGCTGCAGTTCACCTATTCGCCGTTCGCGGCGATGCTGTTCACGCCGCTCGCCCTGGTCGAGATGGAGACCGCCTCCGGCATCTGGGTGCTGATCTCCATACTCGCCCTTGAGGCGGTGATATGGATCCTCGTCGGCCTTACCACGGTGAAGCGCCGTGGCCGCCGGGCGGCTCACGCATTGCTGGTCGTGATCGCGGCGCTTCCCTTGTATCCGGTGGCGCTGACGCTGTGGAACGGGCAGATAGGCATCATCCTGCTACTGGTGATAGTGGCGGATCTGACGCACGGCAAGGAGAAGTGGCGTGGCATAGGAACGGGCATCGCCGCCGGCATCAAACTCACTCCGCTGATATTCATCCCCTATCTCCTCCTCACGCGTCGTTACCGGGCCGCCCTGATGGCCTGCCTCGGTTTCCTCGGCACGGTGATCCTCGGATTCCTGCTGCTGCCGGCCGATTCGCGTGACTACTGGGGTGGCGCGTTCTTCGACACACACCGGGTGGTCGCCGGGCAGGGCGTGGATTTCTTCAACCAGTCGCTTCGCGGCGTGCTCGCGCTCGTGCCCGGCTCGTGGCCCATCATGCCCGTCTGGCTCGCCCTGTGCGCGGTCGTCGGCACGGGCGGACTTCTGGTCGCCGCACGGACCTGGAAGAAGGCGGGCGAGCTCGCCGGAATCACCGTCACCGGGATCGTGGGGCTGCTGGTCTCGCCCGTTTCCTGGCCGCACCATTGGGTCTGGTGCATACCGCTCCTGGTGCTGTGGGCACAGCGCGCTCAGCGCGTGAACACTCCGCTGGAGAAGCTGGGCGTGGGGTTCCTGTGGTCGATCTTCCTGCTGCCGGGATATGTCGCCCTGGCGACACTTCTCGTCTATCCATCCCACGCTGGAATGTGGTTGATGTCGCTGACGGGCAGTTATGTGCTCAGCGGATTGTCGACGTTGCTGGCGCTCGCGGTCCATTTCGGCCGGAGCGAACGGCGACGGGGGAAGCGCGCGTCAGGCGATCCGTTCGCCGTCGTTCCGGGATAGCCGCCACGCATGGCGATCTTCCGGCCCGCCGGTGGGGGTGCGACGATCGACCGCACGGCATCGAAGGGTGACAGGGTGCGTGATCTCGCCTACGCGACGATGGCACTTCCTTCCATTTCCAACGTATAGCGCACCGGGGGGCTTGCGGCAAGACCCGGGTCTTGCCGCAGAATCGACGGCCGGACACAGCACCGACGAGAGATATGGGGGAAAACGTGGGTGTGTCGTCGATGTACGGGGGGCGCGACGCTCGGGAGCCGGTGAGTCGGTCGGCGGTCGCCGTGCGGTGGAGCACGGTCGCCTCGGAGGTGTCGCGATGATCGAGCAGTACGTGGTGGACCTTCGAGAGGTCGACGAGACGCAGGTCGCGGTCGTCGGCGGCAAGGCCGCGCACCTGGGCGCGCTGTCGCGGATCGAAGGCATCCGCGTGCCGGCCGGGTTCTGCGTGACGACGGCGGCCTTCCGGCGGATCATGGCCGAAGCGCCGTCCATGGATGACCGGCTCGATCGGCTGTCGCGCCTGAAGCCGGACGACCGGGAGGCGATCCGCACGCTCAGCGCGGAGATCCGCCGGATCATCGAAGGGACCGCCGTCCCGGGCGATCTGGCGGCGGCGATCACCGGCGCGCTCGCCCGGCCAGGCGAGCGAGCCGCCTACGCCGTGCGATCCAGCGCGACGGCGGAGGACATGCCGACGGCCTCCTTCGCGGGCCAGCAGGACACGTATCTGAACGTCATGGGGCCGGCGGCGATCCTGGAGCACGTCAGCCGGTGCTGGGCGTCGCTGTTCACCGAGCGGGCCGTGACCTACCGCCTGCGGAACGGCTTCGACCACCGCAAGGTCCACATGGCCGTGGTCGTGCAGCGGATGGTCTTCCCGGACGCGGCCGGGATCCTGTTCACCGCCGACCCCGTCACCGGCGACCGGAAGGTCGCCACCGTGGACGCCGGCTTCGGCCTCGGCGAGGCCATGGTCTCCGGGCTGGTCACCCCGGACGTCTACAAAGTGCGCGACGGCGAGGTCGTCGCCAGGGCGGTCGCCGCCAAACAGCGTGCCCTTCACGCCCTGCCGGCCGGCGGGACGCAGGAGGTGGCGATCGACCCGCGGCGGCAGGAGCAGCCGGCGCTGACGGACGCGCAGGTCGTGCGGCTCGTGCGACTCGGACGGCGGATCGAAGCGCATTTCGCTCGCCCGCAGGACATCGAATGGTGCCTGGTCGACGACGACTTCCAGATCGTGCAGAGCCGGCCGATCACCACGCTGTTCCCCATCCCCGCGGCGCGCGACCGGGAGAACCACGTCTACCTCTCCGTCGGTCATCAGCAGATGATGACCGACGCGATGAAGCCACTGGGGCTCTCCATGTGGCAGTTGACGGCCATGACGCCGATGCACGAGGCCGGCGGGAGGCTGTTCGTCGACGGCACCCGGATGCTGGCCTCGGCCGCGGGCCGTGCCGGGTTCCTGGAGATGGTGGGCAGGTCCGATCCGCTGACCAGGGACGCGCTGGAGACCGTCCTCGATCGCGACGACTTCGTCCTGGCGTCCCCGGACGCCGGTCCCGGCGGGCCGCCGCCCGGCGGCGCGCCCGCCCCGGTCGAGACCGATCCGGCCGTCGTCACCGAGCTGGTCGAGCGCAGCCGGGCGTCCCTCGCCGCCCTGCGGCGCGACATCCGGACCAAGACCGGGCCGGCGCTGTTCGACTTCCTGCTGAAGGCGTTCCAGGAGCACAAGCGGGTCGTCAGTGATCCGCTGAGCATAAAAGTGATCATGGCCGGGATGGAGGCCACCTGGTGGCTCAACGACCGGCTGCGGGAATGGCTGGGGGAGACGAACGCGGCCGACACCCTCACGTTGTCCGCCCCCGGCAACGTCACCTCGGAGATGGGACTGGCGCTGCTCGACGTCGCTGACGTGATCCGCCCGCATCCGGAGGTGGTGGCGTTCCTGCAGGGCGTCCAGGACGACGGGTTCCTGGACGAGCTGCCGAAGTTCGCGGGCGGGACCGAGGCGCGCGACGCCATCGAGGCCTACCTCGACCGGTACGGCATGCGCTGCGTCGGCGAGATCGACATCACGAGGTGGCGTTGGCGCGAACGCCCTTCCACCCTCGTGCCCCTGATCCTCGACCACGTCAGGAACTTCGAGCCGGGAGCCGCCGAGCGGCGCTTCGAGCGAGGACGGCAGGAGGCGCGGAAGAAGACGCAGGAGGTGCTCGAACGCCTGCGCGCGCTGCCGGACGGGGAGGAGAAGGCCGAGGAGACCAAGCGGATGATCGAACGGGTCCGTACCTTCATCGGCTACCGGGAGTACCCGAAGTACGGCATCATCAGCCGCTACTTCGTCTACAAGCAGGCCTTGATGGAAGAGGCCGAGCGCCTCGTGCGGGCGAAGGTGCTCTCCGAGAAGGAGGACGTCTTCTACCTCACCTTCCAGGAGTTCCACGACGTCGTGCGCTCGAACCAGGTCGATGATGAGCTGATCCAGCGGCGCAAGGACGTGTTCCGGTCGTACGAGGCCCTCACGCCGCCCCGGGTGATGACCTCGGACGGCGAGATCATCACCGGAGCCTACCGACGCGATGACGTGCCGGCAGGCGCCCTGGCCGGCCTGCCGGTCTCCGCCGGGACCGTCGAAGGGCGCGCCCGCGTCATCCTGGACATGGCCCAGGCCGATCTCGAACCGGGCGACATCCTGGTCACGGTCCACACCGACCCGAGCTGGACGCCCCTGTTCGTCGCCATCGCCGGCCTGGTCACGGAGGTCGGAGGCACGATGACACACGGAGCGGTGATCGCACGGGAGTACGGCCTGCCGGCCGTCGTCAGCGTGGTGGACGCCACTCGGCTGATCACCGACGGGCAGCGGATCCGCGTGCACGGAAGCGACGGGTACGTCGAGCTACTGCCCTGACCGGCCGGTCACCGGCAAGCCCTTCCCCCGGCGTGATCACGGCGAGGTGACGCAGACGTCACCGGGAAGGCTGCAGGGTCTCCGCTGGTCACTTCTCTCCCGGACGTACGAGCGCAGCAGGTGATGCAAGGTGTAGCGCTGCGGCGTGTGCTCGATGAGGAGATGGGCGGAGGTCAGCTCGGTGAGCCGGGCCTGGGCGGCGTACCTCGGCAGTCCGGTGATCGCGGCCACCCCGGCGACGTCGACCTCGTCGCCGGGGTGCACGGCGAGGATCTGGAACAACCGCCTGGCCTCCGGGCTCAGCGGCTGGAAGGAGCAGGAGAACGCGACGCGCAGATCGGTGGCGTCGTCATCGGTGCCGGTGAAGTAGTCGAGAGTGCCGTGGGCCGAACGGATCTCGGCGGCGATGGCGGTGAGGGAGAAACCGGGCCGGCCGGCGACCCGGGCCGCCACCGCCGCGAGGGCCAGCGGCAGTCCGGCGCACTCGGTCGTGATCTCCTGGACGGCCGCCGGTTCGGCGGCGACCCTGGCGACGCCGACACGCGCGGCGAGGAGCGCTTCGGCGTCGCCCGAGCCCATCGGCCCGACGGAGATGGGATGCGCGCCCTCCGAGGCGATCAGCCCGGACAGCTCGTTGCGACTGGTGATGATCGCCAGGCACTCCGGGTGCCCGGGGAGCAGGGGCCGCACATGCTCGGCGTCGCGAACGTCGTCCAGGACGATCAACATGCGGCGCCCGGCGAGAAGGCTGCGGAACAGTCCGGTCTGCGCCTGCAGGCCCTCGGGGACGTGGTGCGCCGGCACGCCCAGAGCATGCAGGAAGGAACGGAGGGCCTGGCCGGGTTCCACGCTCACACCCGTGGGATCGAATGCGGCCAGATCCATGTAGAGCTGGCCATCCGGGAAACGGTCCGCGATATCGTGCGCCCACCGCAGCGCGAGGGCGGTCTTGCCGATGCCGGCCATGCCCCTGATCGCGACCACGGGAGCGGACACGGCTTCCAGCGCATCCAGTTCCCGCCGGCGTCCGACGAAGACCGGCAGAGACGCCGGCAACTGCTCGGGCTTGGGGCGAGCCGCACCGAGTGGCGGCGGATCACTGCGTCCCCTTCGCAGGGCCGGGTCGGCCTGGAGGATGCGATGGTGCAGGCTCCGCAGATCAGGGCCGGGGTCGGCGCCGAGCTCCTCGCCCAGCGACCGCCGGAACTCCTCGTAGGCCAGCAGGGCTTCGGCTTGCCGCCCGGAACGGTACAGGGCCAGCATCAGCAGTTCCCGAAGCCGTTCCCGCATGGGCTCGGCCGTCACCGCGGCGGTCAGTTCCTCCAGCACCTCGCGGTGCCGGCCGAGTTCGATCTGTACGCCGAACAGTTCCTCCAGGGCCGCGACGCGCCGCTGCTCCAGCCGGACGCGTTGCCTGTCGACCAGATCGCTGTGCAGGTCCGCCATCGGGACGCCTCGCCACAGCGCCAGCGCGCCGCGCAGGTGGTCCGCCGCCGCGGGGAGGTCGCCCCGCGATCGCGCCGAGTCCGCGGCGTCCACGCCGAGCACGAATCGTCCGGCGTCGACTCGCCGGGGATCGAGCCGCAAGGCGTATCCGCCGGAGGTGGAACTGATGAGCTCCGCCTCGTTGTGGCGTGCGAACAGATGCCGCAGCCGGTAGATGTAGGTGCGGATCGTGCCGCTCGCCGCCCGTGGCGCCGAGTCTCCCCACAGGACGTCCATGATGGCGTCCGCGTGGAGTGGCCTGCCTTCGTTCAGCAGGAGAAGCAGCAGCGTGAGCCTCTGCTGCCGTGAACCGAGCGGAAGCTCCACGCCGTCTCGCCTGACCCTGAGCGGCCCGAGAATCTCGAAGTAGAGGCCCTGGTTCGTCTCCGAACCCGCCTCTCGTGCACCAGCGGACTCCTCCACTGCGTGATCCCAGGGCGAAGGCCGGGCGGGCGGCCCGGTCTCAGCTGAGGAACCCACGGGATCCTCCTCATGCGTACCGACAGCAGGACGTCGGCATGACGCGGGACCTCATGGGTGAGTTCGACCGGACGAGTGTGTCGATCCTCCCGGCCGGCCCTCCGTGCCGATCGCGCCGAAGCGTGATCACTTTGCCACGTCAGCGGCCGGCTCGAACCGTATCGTCCAGAGGCGATGTCTGGATGAGCGGGTCGTGACCCGGCGCGGATCACCCGTGCTCGCCTGCTCGATGTGCTCCTGTCCTGGTAGAGCGCTGGGTGCGGCGGAAAGGCCCATCCGGATCCGTCCTGGTGACGGGCGCCGTTGACGCGCCATCGACGATCTGTCGACGATCCGTCGACACGGCGCTGTTAGGAATCTCCGTGAAGAGCCGGGCTGCCGGACCGGGGGCGGTGGGGACCGGTGGAGCGCTCTCGCCGTAGTGGCGAACGGGTCCCCGCTCACCGCGCCTGGATCCATCACCGGGGAAATGTTCGTACAAGGAGACTGAAATGCTCATCCTTTTGATCGCCGCCGTGGTCACCGGCACCATCGTCGGGGGTCTCGGCCGGTTGGTCCTGCCCGGACGCCAGAACATCGGCTGGCCGGCCACCATCCTCGCGGGCACCGTCGCCGCCCAGGTGGGCGGCGGCATCGCCTACCTGTTCCACTTCGACGACAAGCTCCTCCTCGTGCTTCTCGTGGAGGTCGTCCTGGCGGCCATCTGCGTGTCCGTCGTCGCCAAGGCGCAGGCCGGCAAGGGCGGAGCCTGACGCGTCGGCGGTGCGTGAGCGCCGTCGGCGCGCGTCCCTGCGGTCGACGCGGGCACGCGGCGACGGCGCCGTCCAGCACGGCCCTCGCCGGAGCCACGGGTTCCGGCGAGGGCCGCCGTCGTTGTGCGCGCGTCCGGGCTCGGCGGCTCCTGCTCCGGCGGGTGTGCGTGCTGGCCGGTGGATGCGGCCTTGCGGTCGGGGGCTATGCCGACGCCGGTGAGGCGGAGGTCGTCGGCGCCGCGGAGGGGCGCTGGTGGGGGAAGCCGACGCGGAGGACGGCGGCGGCCACGGCGGCCGTGAGGACGACGACGGCGGCCAGGATCAGCGCCCGCTGGTAGCCGTGGTGGAGCAGCGGGGTGACGACCAGCGGACCGAGGATCTGGCCGACGGAGTATCCGGCGGTCAGCAGCGCGACCGAGCGGGGGAAGCGCAGGTGGGCGCCCGCGGCGAGGGCGAGGGTGCTGACGCCGACGAACGTCGCGCCGAACAGGACCGCGGAGACCAGTGCCGCCGCCACGCCGTGGACCAGGGCCGGCAGGGCGATGCCGACCGCCTGGATGACGAGCGCGGCGAGCAGCAGGCCGGGGCGGGACCAGCGGCGTCCGAGCCGGGCCCACAGCGCGGAGGACGGCACGGCCGCCACCCCGACCAGGACCCAGGCGCCGCTGCCCAGCCCGCCGGGGGAGTTCTGCTCGATCGCCGCCACCAGGAAGGTGCCGGCGACGATGTAGCCGACGCCTTCCAGGGTGTAGGAGGCGAACAGCGCGGTGAACCAGCGGTGCGGGCGCGTCCTCGGCCCGTCGCCCGCCGCCCCGGCGGGTTCCGCGCGCGCCGTCGGCGCGGCTTCGGGGCGAAGGTTCCACGAGGCCATGGTGAGGACCTCGGCGAGTACGGCCGCGGCGAACCAGGCCGTCCGCCAGTCGGCGAACGGGCGCAGCACCAGGACGATCAGGCCGGACAGCGCGATGCCGCCGCCGATCCCGCCGAACGCCCAGCCGGCCAGGTGCGCGGGGTGCTCGCGCAGGTGGCTCAGGAGAGAGGCGGCCGTGATGACGAAGACCAGGGCACTGGCCACCCCGGCCAGCAGGCGCAGCGCGATCCACAGGGCCGGGCTCTCGGTGACGGGCATCGCGGCCAGGCTGCAGGTGAGCACCACCAGCGCGGCGCGCAGCAGGGTGGAGGAGCGGACCAGCGCCGGGGACAGGATGCCGGCGAGCGCGCCGATGAGGTATCCGACGTAGTTGGCCGTGGCCAGGTTCGCGCCGGTCGCCGCGGACATCCCGGCCTGATCGTGCATCAGCGGAAGGATCGGGGTGTAGACGAACCGGCCGACCCCCATGCCCGCGGCGAGCGCCACGGCGGCCTGGGCGACGTGGATCCAGGGCGACCGGAGCGCGCCGTCTCCTCCGGCGGGGGAGGCGAGCAGGGGTCGTTCGGTCATGAGGAGGTCCTTGCGTGGTCGATCGAGGTCTGCGGGCTGAGTCTGCCGTTCGCCGCGCCGGCCGTCCGGCGGTGGCGGGTACGAACGCGAGCGTTCGCCGCCGTGGCTCGCCCGTTCGGCGGTGGCGGGTACGAACGTGAGCCGTCATCGTGCGATGGCGGCGCGGCCCGGTCGTGAGGGGTGCCCGCGCGGTGGACGCACGGGGTTCGCTCCACTCACGCGGGCGTCGGGCGACGTGCTCCATCGTCGGCCACGCGCCGGGGTGATCGCCACGACCGGCTTCCTCCCTGCTGGTAGGCGCGGCCTATCACCGACGTAGCATGACAAGGGTGGAACTGCGCCAGCTGCGATACTTCGTGGCGGTGGCCGAGGAACTGAACTTCGGCCGGGCCGCGGAGCGCCTGCTGATCGCGGGTCCGTCCCTGTCCCAGCAGATCAAGGCGCTGGAACGCGACCTGGGCGTGCGCCTGTTCGACCGCGACCGCCGCTCGGTGTCGCTCACCCCGTCCGGGGCGGCCCTGCTCCCGCACATCCGCGACCTGCTGGAACGCGCCGACGACGTCAGGCACCGCGCCCGCCGGCTGTGCGGGTCGGAGCCGGTCCTGCTCGGCTACGTCAACTGGCTTCCGCCGGACCTGACCGCCCGCACCGCCGCGGTGGCCCGCGTCCACGTCGACGCCTGGGTCGGCCCCTCGCACACCCAGGCCTCCCGGGTGGCGGACGGCGGCCTCGACCTCGCGGTGTGCTGGCTGCGGGCCGGTGACCTGGAGCGGCACGGCCTGAACTGCCGGCTCATCGGCGCCGACCGTCTGCACGCCGTCGCCGCCGGCGACGACACCGGCGAGGTGCCCGCCTCGGACACCGCCGTCCTGCTGGGCGACGACGCCTCCTGGTCGTCCTGGAACGCCTACGCCGGAGAACTGGCCGAAAGGACCGGCGCCCGCCCGGTGCGCGTCTCCGACGGCGGCATCACCGGCCCGGCGTTCTTCGACCACGTGCGCCGCAGCGGCCGTCCGGTCGTCAACTCGCCCAAGGGCCAGACCGCGTCACTGCCGCCGGACCTGGTGCGACGCCCGGTCGTCACGCCACAGCCCTACTGGACCTGGTCGCTGGTGTGGCGCCGGAGCGAGGTCCGCGCCGCGGTTCTCGCCGTCGTCGAAGCCCTGGGTGACGGCGGCGACGCCGGCGACTTCGGCGTTCACGGCCCGGACGCCTGGCTGCCCGAGGACGACCCGCACCGGCGGTAGGCGGGCGTCGCCTACCGTTGCACGACACGTCGGGGAGCCGGCCGGCCGTTCACCGCGGCTCACCGGTGCCCGTCGACGTGGGTCTTGATCTCGTCAACAGGAGAACGCCGATGAACGGCAACACAGATAACGAAGCGATCCTCCGGGGGGTCCTGGACCGGTGGAAGGCCGCGGTCGACGGCCACGAGCCCGAGCAGGTCGCGGCCCTGTTCACCGAGGACGCGATCTTCCAGGGGCTGCATCCCTACAGCGTCGGCAGGCCCGGCGTGGCGGCCTACTACGCCTCCCAGCCGCTCGGGCTGACCGCCGAGTACCGCGTCCTGGAGACCCGGGCGCTCGCCGACGGCCTCGTCCTCGGCTACCTGGCCGTCGACTTCTCCTTCACCGACCGCCCACCCATCGCCGTCAACCTCGGCGTCCTGGTGAGGCGGACGGAAGAGGGCTGGTCCCTCGCCCACTACCAGGTCTCCCGCCTCGGCTAGCCGATGACGCCGCCCCCGGGTCCCAGGCGAAACGCCTGGCCCCGGGGCGATGGCGCCGGGTCAGTGGTCGAGCAGGGTGAGGGCGGGGGCGCCGGGAGTGGCGTCGAGGCGGGCGCGGCCGCCGATGGGGAAGGTCGCGAACGGATAGGTGTGGCCGACGTCGATGTTGCCCAGGACCGGGATGCCGGCGAGGGACGGCTGCGCGGCGATGAGCTGTTCCAGCAGGGAACGCGTCATGCCGCTCGACCTCTGGAAGCGCCCGATCGCCACTCCGCGCACCGACGCCGCGCCGGGTACCTGGAGCAGCGAGGTCAGATCGCGCGCGAAGGTCGCCGGGTGCGACTCGAAGTCGTCTTCGAGGATCAGCAGCGCGCCGTCGAGCGAGGGCATGTACGGGGTGCCCTGCAGCAGGTTGAGGGTGCACAGGTTGCCGCCCACGACGCGCCCCTCGGCGGTGCCCGGGTGGATCGGCCACCAGCCCTCGTTGGGCGTCGGCTCGCGCTTGTCCTGGTCCAGGAACCACAGATCGTCGCTCCACCGCTCCGAGGGGGTGAGCGTGACCGGGGCGCTGTCGAACACCGCCGCGGTGAACCACCCCATGATCTGCTCGAAGTGGTCGCGCATGCCGAACGTCGCCCAGTGCGGCCCCGAATAGGTGACCAGGCCGGTGCGGGCGAAGATGGCGTTCTGCAGGGCCGTGATGTCGGAGTAGCCGCACAGGATCTTCGGGTTGGCGCCGATCAGTTCCCAGTCCAGGAAGGGCAGGAGCTGGTTGGAGCTGTAGCCGCCGATCACCGTCAGGATCGCCGCGACCGAAGGGTCGGCGAAGGCCTCGTGCAGGTCGGTGACCCGCGAGGCGACAGAGGAGGAGTCGAAGGCGTCCCGCTCGTCCACATGCCGCCCGTAGGTCAGCGTCAGGCCGAGTTCGGCGAACCGGCGCTCGGTGATGGCGCTGTGGTCGTTCTCCAGCACCATCGCACGGGACGAGGCGGGCGCCACCACCCGCACGGTGTCGCCCCTGCGCAGCTTCCGGGGGAATGTCACGTTCATTTCGCGAGGGTAGCGGCCCGCCGTCGGCCGGCGAACCTCATTTTCCGGCCGAGGAAGATTCTCGCGGATGCCGGTGTTCGTCCGTTCGGACTGCCCCGAAGATGTGACAGGAGAGACGAATGACCGATCGAGCGGATGAGATGATCACGGCGTTGCGCTCCGGCCTCGACGACCTGGCCGGGCTGGTGCGCGGCTTCACCGCCGACGACCTCGCCCGCCGGTCCGGCGCCTCCGAGTGGGACGTCTCGCAGGTGCTCAGCCACCTCGGCAGCGGCGCCGAGATCTTCCTCGCGACCATCGACGGGGCCCTGAGCGGCGCCGGAGCCCCGGACGGGGATTTCATCAAGAGCATCTGGGCCCGGTGGGACGGGCGGTCGCGCGCCGAGCGCGCCGAGCACGTCGTGGGCGCGAACGAGGCGCTGGTGAGCCGGCTGGAGGGGCTGGACCGGCAGACCAAGGACGAACTGCGCATCCCGCTCTGGTTCCCCGCTCCGCCGAGGGACGTGGCCGGCCTGACCGGCATGCGGCTCACCGAGTTCGCCTACCACACCTGGGACGTCAAGGTCGCCTTCGACCAGGCGGCGACGCTGGAGCCGTGGGCGGTCGCGCAGTTGCTCGACGAGGCCGGCGTGCTGCTCGGCTTCACCGGCAGCGCCGGCGAGCTGGACGGCCAGGCGGCCATCGCGGTGCGGTTGACCTCCCCGGAGCGGTCCTTCGGCCTCGGCATCGACGACGCGGTCTCCCTGACCGACGTCCCCGGCGCGCCGGACGGCGTGCTTTCCGCCCCGGCGGAGTGGTGGCTGCGCCTGGTCGCCGGCCGTCACGCCCCCGAGCACACGCCCGCCGAAGTGAGCCTGGACTCCGAGAAGATCACCCTGGACGACCTGCGCCGCGTCTTCCCGGGCTTCTGACCGGCCGCCCTCAGCCGCCCCACCCCTCGCCGTCCTCGCCACCCGTCAGTGCCCGGCCGGCCGCCGTCGCCCGCTTCTCACCGGGCGGTCACCCGGCGCCCAGCCGGGACAGGACGGGCGGCAGGCCGTCCTGGTGGACGACGGTGAGCCGCCGGGTGGCCCGGGTGATCGCGACGTAGAGATCTTGGCCGCCCTTCGGGGACTGGGCCAGGATCTCGCCGGGCTCGACGATCACCACCACGTCGAACTCCAGCCCCTTGGCCTGGGTGACGGTCAGCACGACCGACGGCGAGTCCAGGGCGTCCGCCGTCAGCGCGGACGCCGCCTCGGGGAGCGTCGCGGCGATCTCGCCGTGCCGGGTGTCGGCGGTGAGGACGGCCAGCCGTCCCTCGCCGATCTCGGCCAGCTCCGACCGCACCAGCTTCGGGAGGAGGCGGCGCAGCTCCGCGCGGGTCACCCGCATGGCGCGCGGCGGCGCCCCGCCGTCGCGGACGGAGATCGGCGGCTCCTGGTCCGGGGCCACCGACCTGAGCACGTCCACGGCGACCTCCATGATCTCCGCCGGGGTGCGGTAGTTGACCAGCAGCCGCGCCTCGCGCCAGCGGTCCTTGAGGTGCGGGTCGAGCATCGCGCCCCATGACTGGGCGCCCGCTGCCGCGCTGGTCTGGGCGACGTCGCCCACGATGGTCAGCGACCGCGCCGGCACCCGCCGCATGATCGTGCGCCAGGCCATCGCCGACAGCTCCTGCGCCTCGTCCACGATGACGTGGCCGTAGGCCCAGAGCCGGTCGCGCTCGGCCCGCTGCGCGGTGGTGAGCGCGTCGCCGCCGTCGTCGTGCCGGTCGGCCAGGGCGCCGGCGTCCATGATCTCCATCTCGGCGACCCCGCTGATGTGCAGCACCTCGCGCGCGTACAGCTCGGCCTCATCGCGTTCGCGCGCTGCGGCGCGCTCGGCCGCCCTGGCCTCGGCGTCGTCCTCGCCGAGCAGGTCGGCCGCCTCGTCCAGCAGCGGGACGTCCTCGACCGTCCAGGGTGAGCCCGCCGGCCGGGCCAGGGCCTCGCGCTCGGCGGGCGAAAGGGACGCGGCGGCCGAGCGCAGCGCCGCGTCGTCGGCGAACAGCTCCGACAGCAGCCGCTGCGGCGTGAGGTAAGGCCACAGCAGGTCCAGCGCCTCGCGCACCTCGCGCGTCTGCCACAGGGCCTGGCGGGCGTAGTGCAGGTCTCCCTCCTCCAGCGGCCGGTCAAGGCGCCGCGCCTCGTCCAGGGCGAGCGCGCTCAGGACCGAGTCGACGAACAGCTTGCGCGCCACGTTGTGCGGGCCGCGCACGGCCCGCGCGCGGTCGCGGGCGCGCTCGCAGGCGGCGTGGCCGACGCTCAGCTCCATGCGCTCGACGACGACCTCGACCCCGCCGCGCACCGACGTCTTGGTGGGGACCCACACGGAGAGGTCGCCGTCGGGGACGCGCTGGCGGTCGCGCACGGCGGCCCTGACCACCTCGACCATGCGGGTGTCGCCCTTCACCAGCGCCGTCCGCGGCTCGTCGGCCGCCGTGGCGCGCACGCCGGGGTACAGCTCGCCGACGGTGGTCAGCACGACGTCGGTCTCGCCGAGCGAGGGCAGCACCTGGCCGATGTACCGCAGGAACATGGCGTTGGGCCCGACCACCAGCACTCCGCGCCGCTCCAGCGTCCGCCGGTGCGCGTACAGCAGATAGGCCGCGCGGTGCAGGGCGGCCACGGTCTTGCCCGTGCCGGGGCCGCCCTGGACGACGAGCGCGCCGGCCAGGCCGGAGCGGATCACCTGGTCCTGCTCGGCCTGGATGGTGGCGACGACGTCGCCCATGCGGCCGGTGCGCCCGCGCCGCAGCGCCGCCATCAGAGCGGCCTCGCCGACCAGGGTGCGGCGGTCGGGCTCGCTCATCCGCGCGAGGTCGAACACCTCGTCGTCCAGGCCGACGACGGTGCGGCCGCGGGTGTGCAGGTGGCGGCGGCGCACCAGGGGCCCCGGGTCGCTCGGGGTGGCGGTGTAGAAGGGGCGGGCCGCGGGGGCGCGCCAGTCGATCAGGACCAGTTCGTCACGGGCGTCCCGCAGCCCCACGCGGCCGATGTAGTAGGTGTCGCCCTCGACGTCGTCGACGCGGCCGAAGCACAGGCCGCGCTCCACGCCGGACAGCTGGGCCAGCCGCCGGGCGTGCTCGTGGGCGGACACGTCGCGTTCGAGCCGCGCCTGGTGGGTGCCGCCGGGGCCGCCGCGCCCGTGTTCGTGGCGCAGCGCCGTCTCGGCGCGCTCGCGTACGGCGTCGAGGCGCTCGTACAGCATGGAGACGTAGGACTGTTCGGCGCGCAGGGCTTCGGTCCGGGCGCTGGAGGATGCGCGACGCTCCATAGGTGTGGTATACTCCTTACGGGCAGGGTGTAAGGCATCTTGATGAAGACATGCCAAGTGCACGAGCGTAACAGCTCGCGCCCACCCTCGCATCCGTCCGACGCGGCCCGTGCGGGCCGCGCGTCCATCACCCGTCCGTCGCCCGTAGGCGGCCCGTCATGCCGCCTGCACCGTCGCCACGGCGTCCGCCGTGCTCTGGTAGGTGTCGAAGTGGTGGTCCAGATGGGTGATGGTCAGCAACCTCGAGACCATCATGCCGGGCGTCACCGCCAGCGCCAGCCTCCCGCCCATCTCGCGAACCCGGTTGTAGGTGTTGACCAGCAGCCCCAACCCCAGGGAGTCGCAGAAGCTCGTGCGCGTCAGGTCGAGCACGAGGCAAGGAGGGCGTACCCCCTCTATGGCGTGGTCGAGCTCCGCGCGCAGGCGCGGCACGGCACTCATGTCGAGTTCCCCGTCGATCTGAACGATGACGCATTGTCCGTCGAGTCGTTCACTGATGTGCAATCCCGTTTCGCGCGCCGGATAGGCCATCTCGTCACCTCCGTCGGGGCCGGGCTACCCCGACAAACGGGTAATAAGCCCGCGCGGCCAAATGAGCAGGTAAAACGGGTGATGCCAACGCGGTGATTGCGCCGCCAGGCGCGGGTCATCGGTTACATAATGAATCGCAATGAAGACGGAAAGTAGTCGGCGTGTCGACGTGAGCATCGTGGTGCCCGTCCACAACTGCCGCCCCTACCTCGACCGGTGCCTCACGTCGTTGCTCACCCAGGCCGTGAGCAAGGAGATCGTCGTCGTGGACGACGGCTCCACCGACGGCAGCCGCGAGCTGCTCGCCGACTATGCCGAGAAGTTCCCCGAGATACGGGTCTGGCACCAGCAGCCGTCCGGCGGCGCGGCCCGGCCGCGCAACCGCGCGATCGCGCACTCCAGTGGGCGCTACGTCTTCTTCTGCGACGCCGACGACCACCTCGGTCCCGAGGCGCTCCCGCGCATGGTGGCCATGGCCGAGCGCAACGGCTCCGACATCGTGCTCGGCAAGATGGTGGGGCACGGCCGCACGGTGCCCACCTCCATGTTCCGGGAGAACCGCGACCACGCGCCGCTCGGCGAGAGCACCGTCTACAACACCCTCACCTGCTTCAAGCTCTTCCGGCGCGAGCTGCTGACCCGCCACCAGATCCGGTTCGACGAGTCGCTGCGCGTGGGGGAGGACATCGTCTTCTCCGTGCACGCCTACTGCCACGCGCGCACGATCTCCGTGGTCGCCGACCACGACTGCTACCACCTGACGGCCCGCCCGGACGGCACCAGCATCATGCAGGAGCCCGGCAGCCGAGACCCGCTCGCCTGGCTGCGCATGATCCGCACGCCCGTCGAGCTGATGACGCGACACGTCCCCGAAGGGCCGCTGCGCGACCACCTCATGCGCCGGCACTTCCGTTTCGACATCCTGGCCCAGCTCGGCGCGCCTTTCCTGGACGCGGACGCCGCGCGGCGCCGCGCCATCGCCGGCGAGGTGTCCGACATGTGCGCGGCGTGGCTGACCGACGGCGTTCTCGAACGGCTGCGCCCCATCGACCGGCTTCGCGCCGCCTCCCTGGGGGACGCCGCGCGGCTCGAACGGCTCGCCCGGGTCGAGACCGCCGTGCTGCGCCGCCGCCTGACCGCCCTCGAATGGAGGGGGCACCGCCTGGAGATCTCGGGCCGCGCGTCGTTGTCGGACTCCTGGAACGGCGTGGCGGTCGGGCTGCTGCTCAGGGAACGCTCCACCGGAGCCGAGCGGCGGGTGCCGGTGACCTCGGTGGCCGACGTCTTCGCCGCCGGGGTCGAGGTCTCGCACCTGCCCCCCGGAGTGTGGGACATGTACATCGTGCTGGCGTGCGAGGGAGTGCGCCGGGTGGCGCGGTTCGGCGCCGACCGCGACTCCGGGGTCGCCTGTCCCGCCGTCCGGCTGACCGGCGCGATAGCGGTGCCCTACTTCACCCGCCCGCACGGCAACCTCACCATCGACATCGGCGGCCATGTGGCGGCGGTCCCCGGGGCGGCGCGGCTGACCCGCGCCGCGTGGGGTGGCAAGGGGTCGCTGACCATCGAGGGCACGGTGACGGTCGGGGAGGGGTGCGCGGTCGCCGGCCGCGCCCGCCAGGTGGTCTGGCGCGAACGCTCCTCCGGCAGCGAGCGGCGGGTCCCGGTGACCGCCGCCGGCGCCGCGGGGTTCACCGCCACCTCCTCGCTCGACGCCACGGGCGTCTGGGAGGCCGAGCTGGAGCTCGACCTCGGCGGGCCGCCGCTGCGCTACCCCGTGCAGGTCGGCGAGACCGAGGTCGCCGGGCTCGGACCGGGGATGGCCTGGTGGCGGGGGCGCAGGCGCTGGACGGCCACCGCGCGGGCGTCCAAGATCCGCCGCAGGCTCGTGGTCACCGTCTCGGCCCGCGGCCCGCGAGCGGTCGTCCGCCGCACCATCCGCATCGGCCGCTGATCCCGCCCGCTGACCCGGCCGTCGACCGCGGCGGAGCCCGCGACGGCGAGGTGGTTTCCGGCCGGCCGAACCTCGGCCGAGCCCGCACCGAGTAGGGGGCTTCACTTGGGGGCGGCCACGGATATGTACCTCTGGGGCCACATAAGGGGTGGCGCCCACCCCTACCAGTGAGAGAGCGACGCCCCAGCATTTAGGTCGTTCCTGCCAGTCTCTTGCAGCTACGAGGTAATGGCTTAGAGTTGGCACGACTCGATCCCACCTCGGAGGCTCTGGTGCACGTACCAGACGGTTTCTTCAACGCGGCGGTCTCCATCGGCGCGGGGGCCTTCGCCGCCGCCGGCCTGGCCGTCTGCCTGCGCGGCGCGCGCCGCGAACTCGACGACCGCACCGCCCCGATGGCGGGCCTCGTCGCGGCGTTCATCTTCGCCGTCCAGATGCTCAACTTCCCCGTGGCGGCCGGCACCAGCGGCCACCTTCTCGGCGGCACACTGGCCGCGGTGCTCGTAGGGCCGTACACGGCCGTGTTGTGCGTGGCGGTGGTGCTGCTCGTCCAGGGGTTCTTCTTCGCGGACGGCGGCCTCACCGCGCTCGGCGTCAACATCACCCTGATGGCCATCGTCACCTCCGTCGTCGGCTGGGCGGTGTTCCGCCTGATCGTCCGCAGCGCCCCCCGCAGCCGCGCGGCCATCCCGGTCGCGGCCTTCATCGGCGCCGCCGTCTCGGTGCCGGTCGCGGCGATGGGCTTCACCCTGCTGTTCTGGATCGGCGGCACCGCGCCGATCGACGTGTCCTCGGTGGCGATCGCGATGGGCGGCGTGCACGTCCTCATCGGTCTCGGCGAGGGCCTGATCACCGCGCTCACCGTGAGCAGCGTGCTGGCCGTGCGCCCCGACCTGGTCTACGGCGCGAAGGGGTTGAAGGCCAAGCTGGTGCTGCGCACCGCCGACGGCGCCAGCACCGAGGTCGCCGGCGGGCCCGCGCCCGCGCCGTCCCGCAGCCTGCGGCCGCTGCTCATCGGCGGCGCCCTGGTCACCGTCCTGCTGGCCGGCGTGGTCTCCTTCTACGCCTCCAGCAGCCCCGACGGGCTGGAGAAGGTCGCCGGCGACAAGGGGCTGAACGTCAACGAGCGCGGCCACTCCCTCGGCGGCGGCCCGCTGTCGGACTACAGCGTCAAGGGCGTGCAGGACGAGCGGCTGTCGGTGGGCGTCGCGGGCGTCGCCGGCGTCGGCATCACGGTGCTGGCCGGCGGTGCGATCTTCTACGTGGTGCGGCGCCGCAACCGCCAGGGCGAGGCCGAGGGCCGGCTCGACGGTGACAAAGTGAGCGCCTGATGGGCGCCGGGCACACCCACCAGCTCTACCGGCGGGGCGACACGGTGATCCACCGCCTGCCGCCCCAGTGCAAGCTGCCCGCGGTCGCGGCGTTCGCCGTGGTGGTGGTCGCCACGCCGCGGGAGGCGTTCTGGGCCTTCGGGGTCTACGCCCTGCTGCTCGCCGCGGTCGCCGCGGTGGCCAGGGTGCCGGCGAGGTTCGTGCTGCGCCGCATGGTCATCGAGGTGCCGTTCGTGATCTTCGCGGTGGCACTGCCGATCATCGGCCTGGGCGAGCGCGTGGAGGTGCTCGGCCTGTCGCTCAGCTCCGCGGGCCTGTGGTCGGCCTGGAACATCCTGGCCAAGGCCACCCTCGGCGTCGTGGCCAGCATCCTGCTGGCCGCGACCACCGAGCCCCGCACGATGCTGCTCGGCGCGCAGCGGCTGCGCCTGCCGCAGACCCTCGTGCAGATCGCCATGTTCATGCTGCGCTATATGGACGTGATCCTGGACGAGATGCGCCGCATGCGCGTCGCCCGCGAGGCGCGGGGCTTCGTGGCCCGCGACGTGCGCCACCTGCCGGTCATCGCCAAGTCGGCCGGCGCGCTGTTCATCCGCTCCTACGAGCGCGGCGAGCGCGTGCACCTGGCGATGCTGAGCAGGGGCTACACAGGGTCCATGCCCGTCATCGACAACCTGCGCGCCTCGGCGCGCAGCTGGGCGACCGCCTCCCTGCTTCCCATGGCCGCTCTGGCGACGGCCGTACTGTCCTGGAGTCTCACGTGAGCAATCCGCCACCTTCCCTGCGCGTCAGCGAGCTGGCCTACGCCTACCCCGACGGCACCCAGGCGCTCTACGGCGTCGACCTCACCATCGGGCGCGGCGAGCGGGTCGCGCTGCTCGGCCCGAACGGCGCGGGCAAGACGACCCTGGTCATGCACCTCAACGGCATCCTGACCGCCGGGCACGGCGAGGTCGAGGTGGCCGGTCTGCCCGTGCGCAAGGACAACCTGGGCGAGATCCGCCGCCGCGTCGGCCTGGTCTTCCAGGACCCCGACGACCAGCTGTTCATGCCCACGGTCCGCGAGGACGTCGCGTTCGGCCCGGCCAACATGGGCGTGCGCGGCTTCGAGCTGGAGCTGCGGGTGAACGAGGCGCTCGCGCAGGTCGGGCTGCCCGACATCGCCGACCGGCCGCCGCACCACCTGTCGTTCGGGCAGCGCCGCAGGGTCGCGGTCGCCACGGTGCTGGCCATGCGGCCGGAGATCCTCGTGCTGGACGAGCCGTCGTCCAACCTCGACCCGGCCTCGCGGCGCGAGCTGGCCGAGATCCTGCGCTCCCTGGACGTCACCGTGCTGATGGTCACCCACGACCTGCCCTACGCCCTGGAACTGTGCGAGCGCTCGCTGATCCTGTCGGACGGGGTCATCGCGGCCGACGCGCCGACCCGTGAGATCCTCGCCGACCCCGACCTGCTCGCCGCCCATCGCCTGGAGCTCCCGTTCGGCTTCGCGGTGGCTCCTCAGCCGCTCTGATCCGCTTTCACGCGGCGATGCTGTGGCGTACTGAGCCCGTCGCCGCGCCGCCAGGACTAAAGTGGGCCCCGCAAGGAGGTTCCACATGAAGTTGCGGCTGGCGCGGCGCGCGTTCGGAGACGCCGTCGTCGTCGCTGTCGAGGGCGAGCTCGATCTGTTCACCGCGCCCTTCCTGCGCGACGAGGTGCGTGATGCGATCAAGCAGGACAGCAGCCGCCTGGTGCTCGATCTCGCCTCGCTGTCCTTCATGGACTCCAGTGGCCTGTCGGTGCTCATCGAGGCGTGGCGCCTGGCGACCGGCGAGGGCGGCGGGGTGTCGCTCGCGGCCCCGCAGGCGCCGGTGGCGCGCATCCTGCGCACGACCGGTCTCGACCGGCGCATCAAGGTCTATCCTGACGTCGACGCCGCCATCTCGGCCGAGATTTGAGCCACCCCCAGTAGAACTTCATTCGGTTGCCACGTTAAGGTCCGGGATATGGACCTGAACGGAGCAGCAGCAATCATCTCAGGCGCCGCCAGCGGCCTCGGCGAGGCCACGGCGCGCGAGCTCGCGGCGGCGGGCGCGACCGTCGTGCTGGCCGACCTGAACACCGAGCGCGGCAAGGCGATCGCCGACGAGCTCGGCGGCGTCTTCGTGCAGACCGACGTCTCCGACGAGGCCTCGGTCCAGGCGGCCGTGGACGCCGCCGTGGCGACCGGCAAGCCCCTGCGCGCGGTGGTCAACAGCGCCGGCATCGGCTGGGCGTCGCGCACCGTGGGCCGGGACGGCTCTCCGCACGACCTGGCGAGCTACCGCAAGGTGATCGACGTCAACCTGATCGGCACCTTCAACCTCATGCGCATCGGCGCGGCGGCCATGGCCAGGACCGAGCCGGTCGACGCCGACGGCGCGCGCGGCGTGGTGATCAACACCGCGTCGGTCGCCGGCCTGGAGGGCCAGACCGGCCAGGTGGCCTACTCCGCGTCCAAGGGCGGCATCATCGGCATGACGCTGCCGGCCGCCCGCGACCTGGCCGCGATCGGCGTGCGGGTGCTGACGATCTGCCCCGGCATCATCGACACGCCCATCTACGGGTCGGGCCCGGAGGCCGAGGCGTTCAAGGCCAAGCTGTACGCGCCGGTGCCCTTCCCCAAGCGCATGGGCCGGGCCTCGGAGTTCGCCCACCTGGTGCGGTCGCTGGTCGAGAACGACTACATGAACGGCGAGGTCATCCGCTTCGACGGCGGGATCCGCTTCCAGCCCAAGTGAGCCCGCTCGTATCCGCGAACCGGAGGTAAGGGTGTCTGACGAGGTTCTCGTCGAGGTCGACGGCGGCATCGCCGTCATCACGATCAACAGGCCGCAGGCCAGGAACGCCATCAACGGCGCCGTCGCGCGCGGCGTGGTGGCCGCCCTGGACGAACTGGAGGACCGCAAGGACGTCTCGGTGTACGTCCTGACCGGCGCCGGCGGAAACTTCTCCGCCGGCATGGACCTCAAGGGGTTCCTGAGCGGAGACTTCCCGGCGGTCGAGGGGCGCGGGTTCGGCGGCCTGGTCGAGGCGCCGCCGAAGAAGCCGATCATCGCGGCGGTGGAGGGGTACGCGCTGGCCGGGGGGTTCGAGCTGGTGCTGTCCTGCGACATCGTCATCGCCTCCGAGGAGGCGAAGTTCGGCCTGCCCGAGCCCAAGCGCGGCCTGGTGGCGGGCGCGGGAGGCGTGATGCGCCTGCCGCGCCGCATTCCCTACCACATCGCCATGGAGATCGCCCTCACCGGTGACTTCTACCCGGCCGCGCGGCTGGCGGAGCTGGGCCTGGTGAACCGGGTGACTCCGCCCGGCGGCGCGCTCGCCGCGGCCAAGGAGTTCGCCGCCAAGATCGCCGCCAACGCCCCGTTGTCGCTGCTGGCGACCAAGCGCATCCTGGTCGAGTCGGCCGACTGGTCGCTGGACGAGATGTTCGCCCACCAGTCGGCGATCATGAACCCGGTCTTCGGGTCCAAGGACGCCATGGAGGGCGCCGCGGCGTTCGCCGAGAAGCGCGCGCCCAACTGGACGGGCGAGTGATCGTCTCAGGGAAATGATCGTCACGCCGCCGGCGATCAGCTCCGGCGGCGCGGAAGGCGCATGATCCGATACCCGGAACATGCGCCTTTTTCGCGTGCATCGGAAATCGCGGGTTAAACACGGTCCGCGTACGGTAAAGGGAGGACAAAAAGCGTTCCAGGTCCCGCTGCGAGGAGAACGATGAGCGACTACGCGACCAGAGTGAGAGCTCCGGGCGCCACCTCGGGCGAGAAGGTACGCCGGCGTGTGGTCGACCTGGTCACCGGCGCTCTCGGCGCCGCCATCGTCATCGCGCTCCTGGTGTGCGCCGAGTGGGCGGTCGAGGTGGTCGACTACGTCCTGCCGGAGAACCTGGACCAGTACGGCATCCGCCCGCACCAGGTGGACGGCCTGAGCGGCATCCTGTTCGCGCCGTTCCTGCACGCGGGTTTCGGCCATCTGATGGCCAACACCGTGCCGCTGGCCATCCTCGGCTTCCTCGCCGCGCTGCGCGGCCTCGGGCGTTTCGTCCTCGCCAGCGTCATCATCATCGTGGTCAGCGGCCTGGGAGTGTGGCTGGTCAGCCCGCCCGGGGTGACGCTGGGAGCGAGCGGGCTGGTGTTCGGCTACTTCGGGTACGTCGTGACGCGGGGCCTGTTCGACCGGCACCTGCTGGACATCGCGCTCGGCATCGGCGTCGCCGCGCTGTACTACTCGCTCATCTGGGGCGTGCTGCCGGGCCAGCCCGGCATCTCCTGGCAGGCCCACCTGTTCGGGCTGGTCGGCGGGGTGATCGCGGCCTGGACGCTGCGCCGCAGGAGGCGCGCGGCGGCGCTCGCATGAACACCGGAGACGGGCGGCGGAACGGCGCCGGTCGCCACCGCGGAGAAAGCGCGGGATGAACGATGGCAACTGACATGGCGGGTGCCCGTGGGCCACAATGTCGGCGTGAATAGCCTGGGCTCACTGGAGCGCGCCATCATGGAGGTGCTCTGGGACGCGGCCCACCCCCTGCTCGTCCGCGAGGTGCAGGGAAAGCTGAACGCGGACGCCGAACGGCCGCTCGCGTACACCACCGTGCAGACCGTCGCCGAACGGCTCGTCAGGAAGGGCCTGCTGAGCCGCACCGCCGAGCGCAAGGCCTTTCGCTACTCCGCCCGGCGCAGCCGCGACGAGCACGTCACGGCGGTCATGCTGGCCGCCCTGGCCGAGACCGACGACCGTGCCCCGGTGCTGTCGTGCTTCGCGCAGAGCGTCGAACTGGACGACGCCCTGCGCCTGCTGGAGGAGCTGGCGCGCCGCACCGGCGCGCCGCCCCCCATCACCGGGCCCGGCTGGGTGCCCCCGCCCTCGTCCTGACGGGCGGTGAGTGGGCGCCGGTCAGCCCTGCAGCCGCTCGACCACGTGGTCCACGCAGGCCGTCAGCGCCTCGATGTCGGCCGGGTCGATGGCCGGGAACATCGCGACGCGCAACTGGTTGCGGCCGAGCTTGCGGTAGGGCTCGGTGTCGACGATGCCGTTGGCCCGCAGCACCTTGGCGACCTCGGCGGCGTCCACCTCGGGCGCGAAGTCGATGGTGCCGACGACGCTGGACCGCTGGGCGGGGTCGGCGACGAACGGCGTGGTGTAGGAGGTCTTCTCGGCCCAGGTGTACAGCCGCCCGGCCGAGTCGGCGGTGCGCGCGGTGGTCCAGGCCAGGCCGCCGTTGCGGTTCATCCATTCGATCTGGTCGGCGAGCAGGAACAGCGTGGCCACGGCCGGGGTGTTGTAGGTCTGGTCCTTGACCGAGTTGTCGATCGCGGTCGGCAGGCTGAAGAACTCGGGCACGAACCGGTCGGTCGCGGCGATCTCCTCCACCCGGGCCAGGGCGCGGGGGGAGAACAGGGCGATCCACAGGCCGCCGTCGGAGGCGAAGCTCTTCTGCGGCGCGAAGTAGTAGACGTCGAACTCCCCGGCCTCGACGGGCAGGCCGCCGGCCCCGGAGGTGGCGTCGACCAGCACGAGCGACTCGTCGTCGGCCACGCGCTTGATCGGCATGGCCACGCCGGTGGAGGTCTCGTTGTGGGTGAGCGCGTAGACGTCCACGCCGGCCTCGGGCGTGGCCCGCGGATGGCTGCCCACCTCGGACTTGATCACGGTCGGCTCGGCGAGCCAGGGCGCCTTGGCGGCGACGGCCGCGAACTTCGACGAGAACTCGCCGAAGTGGAGGTGCTGGGACTTCTCCCTGATGAGCCCGAAGGCCGCGATGTCCCAGAACGCCGTGGTGCCTCCGTTGCCGAGCACCACCTCATACCCCTCGGGCAGCGAGAACAGGTCGGTGAGGCCCTCGCGCACCCGGCGGACGAGGTTCTTGACCGGCTTCTGGCGATGGGAGGTGCCCATCACGCTCGCGCCCGCGGAGGCCAGGGCGGCCAGCTGCTCGGGGCGTACCTTGGAAGGCCCGCAGCCGAAACGGCCGTCAGCGGGCTTCAGTTCAGCGGGAATCTCGATGTCAGCCACCTAACCAGGGTAGTGAGCCGCCCCGGTGCTCACGTCGCCGGTCCGGATCCTGAGACCCGGTGGGCGTGTCGCCTGAGACTCGGCGGGCGGGCCGCCGGGGCGGCGGGCACGCGAAAGGCCCGCAACCTGCGGCTGCGGGCCCTGTGCGGGCGCGGCGTCGGTGGCCGGCTTCGCCGGAGGGCGTGACCGGTTCCCGTGCGGACGGCGGGGTCAGTTCTTGCCGGCGACCTCGTCGGCTCCGGGGACGTCGTCGATCGAGCGCTGCGGGGGGCCGACGTACTTGGCGCTTGGGCGGACCAGCCTGCCCGTGCGCTTCTGCTCCAGGATGTGCGCCGCCCACCCGGCGGTGCGGGCGCAGGTGAACATCGAGGTGAACATGTGCGGGGGCACCTCGGCGAAGTCCAGCATGATCGCGGCCCAGAACTCCACGTTGGTGGCCAGGACGCGGTCGGGCTTGCGGGCGTGCAGCTCGGCCAGGGCGGCCTTCTCCAGCGCGCAGGCGACCTCGTAGCGGGGGGCGTTGAGCTCCTGCGCGGTGCGGCGCAGCACGCGGGCGCGGGGGTCCTCGGCGCGGTACACGCGGTGGCCGAAGCCCATCAGACGCTCGCCGGAGTCCAGCGCGTGCTTGACGTAGGTCTCGGCGTCGCCGATGCGCTCGACCTCCTCGATCATGTGCAGCACGCGGGCGGGGGCGCCACCGTGCAGCGGGCCCGACATCGCGCCCACCGCGCCCGACAGGGCGGCGGCGACGTCCGCGCCGGTGGAGGCGATCACGCGGGCGGTGAAGGTGGAGGCGTTCATGCCGTGCTCGGCGGCGGAGGTCCAGTAGGCGTCGATGGCCTTGACGTGCTTGGGGTCGGGCTCACCGCGCCAGCGGATCATGAAGCGCTCGACGATGGTGTCGGCCTCGTCGACGCGCGACTGCGGGACCATCGGCAGGCCCAGGCCGCGGGCCGACTGGGCGACGAACGACAGCGCGGTGACCGAGGCGCGTGCGAGATCGTCGCGGGCCTGGTCTTCGTCGATGTCGAGGAGCTGGCGGAAGCCGTAGGCGGGGGCCAGCATGGCCAGGGCGCTCTGGACGTCGACGCGGATGTCACCGGAGTGGACAGGGATGGGGTACGGCTCGGCCGGAGGAAGGCCGGGCTTGAACTTGTTGTCGACGAGCAGGCCCCACACATTGCCGTAGGAGACGCGGCCGACCAGCTCTTCGATGTCGACGCCCCGGTAACGCAGGGCGCCCCCTTCTTTGTCCGGTTCCGCGATCTCGGTCTCGAACGCTACTACGCCTTCGAGCCCGGGTTTGAAGTCGGACATTCTCGGCCGCCTCCCTTTCTTGAAGTCAAAGCCTTGATGTCGAGATACCGGCGGGTCATATTCAACCCCCTCGGCGTGGGTGCTCTGCCGCAGGGCCCACCGAAACGCGATCCGCCCTGGTGGGGGGTGCGACTTCGGCCATGGCGCCGGACGCGGAAGAATACCGGTCTGTGGATGCCGCATCGAGCCCGCCGCCGCCGTTCGCGGCGCTGCGCCGTACGTACGAGGGCCTGCCGCTCAGCGAGGCCGATCTCGCCGCCGACCCTGTGACGCAGTTCGCGTCATGGTTCGCCGACGCCGTGGACGCGGGGTTCCCCGAGCCGAACGCCATGGTGCTCGCCACCTCCTCCGCCGGGGGCCGCCCGGCCGCGAGGACCGTCCTGCTCAAGGGATACGACCAGGAAGGCTTCGTCTTCTACACCAACTACGAGTCGCGCAAGGGCCGCGACCTGGCGGAGAACCCCCGGGCCTGCCTGGTGTTCCCCTGGCACCCCATGCGCCGCCAGGTGCGCGTGGAGGGCACCGTGGTGCGCCTGCCGCGGGAGGATTCCGCCGCCTACTTCCATTCTCGCCCGTACGGCTCTCGCATAGGCGCCTGGGCCTCCCGGCAGTCGGCGGTCGTGCGGTCGCGGGAGGAGCTGGACGACCGCTACCGCCAGCTCGCCGAGCGCTGGCCGGAGGAGCCGCCGATGCCCGAGTTCTGGGGCGGGTTCCGCGTGGTCCCGGCGGAGGTCGAGTTCTGGCAGGGGCAGGTCGACCGCATGCACGACCGGTTGCGCTACCGCCGCGCGGGCGGGGTGTGGCTGGTGGAGCGGCTGGCCCCCTGACCTCCGGTCGGCACCCCCTCCCTCTGAACCGCTCACCCCCACAACCTGGGTAATGTGTCCGGAGATTTCTCAAATGTCCGGGTTGGTGAGGTGGAAATGGCGCTCGTCCTTCAGTCGGTGCTGAAGCGTGTCGCCGTCGACACCCGCCCGCTGGGCGTCGCCCCGTACCGGCGGCTGCTGCTCGGGCAGGGTGTCTCGTTCATCGGCTTCCAGCTCACCTCGGTGGCCGTCAGCGCCCAGGTGTACGACATCACCCACTCCTCCCTGTGGGTGGGCCTGCTCGGGCCGGCCAACCTCATCCCGCTGGTCGTCTTCGGCCTGTGGGGCGGCGCCGTCGCCGACGCCGTCGACCGCCGCAAGCTGTTGCTCATGGGCTCGGTGGTCGCCTGGCTGGCGACGGCCGCCCTGCTGCTGCACGCCTGGGCGGGGCTGGACAACGTCTACCTGATGCTCGCCATCGTCGCCGTCCAGTCCACCGGCTTCGCCGTCACCGCGCCGACGCGCAGCGCGATCATCCCGAGACTGGTGGCCGCCGACCGCGTCGCCGCGGCCAACACCCTGAACTTCCTGATCAGCAGCGTCGGGACGGTGGTCGGCCCGCTGCTCGCCGGCATCGTCCTGGCCAAGGCCGGATACGCCGCGGCCTACCTCATCGACGCCCTGCTGTTCGGCGCCGGGTTCTACGCCGCCGTCCGGCTGCCCCGCCTGGCCCCCGTCGGCGAGGTGTCCCGGCCGGGCCTGCGGTCGGTCGTGGACGGCCTGCGGTACATCGCCACCCGCCCGATCGTGATGATGTCCTTCGTCGTGGACATCATCGCCATGGCCTTCGCCCTGCCCCGCGCCCTGTACCCGGAGCTGACGGCCGAGCGCTTCGGCGGGTCGCCGGTCGCGTTCGGCTGGCTGTCGGCGAGCCTGGCGATCGGCGCCGTCGCGGCCGGGCTGGTGTCCGGCTGGGTCGGCAGGGTGCGCCGCCAGGGGGTGGCGCTGACCGTCGTGATCGCGCTGTGGGGGCTCACCGTCGCGGCGGCGGCGTTCGCGCAGCCGCTGTGGCTGATCGTGGCGCTGCTCGCCGTCGGCGGCGCCATCGACCTGGTCTCCTCGGTCTGGCGGCAGACGATCTTGCAGACCTACGCCCCCGACGAGATGCGCGGGCGCATGCAGGGCGTGTTCATGGTCGTGGTCGCCGGCGGTCCCCGCCTTGGTGACCTGCGGGCCGGCGCGACGGCCGGCGCCTTCGGGCTCGTGCCGGCCTGGGCGGGCGGCGGGCTGCTGTGCGCCGCGATCGTGCTGGTCGCCGGGCTCTCGATCCCGGCGTTCCGCAACTACGACGCGGTGCGCGACGGGCTCGCGCGGCGCTGATCCCGGCGCGGCCGGGCGGGACGGGCGGCGCCGGCGGGGGCGCGCGGCCGTCGGGGGAGCCGGCGCGGACCTGTCCCGCGAGATCAGGTTCCGTGGGTTCAGGCGACGCGCGTGGCGAAGGATGCGATCCTAGAGAAGGAGTCACATGTTGCCGCCGCCGCGGTCGTCGTTCCCCGTCTCGCACCGTTGTGTCGGTAGGTCTGCGTAAGCTCTGTCCGGACGCCGATCCGTTCCCGGGAGACAGCGCCATCGGCCTGTGCGGACACGGCCGTGGCCCACGGGAGCCGGACGTAGCATCGATACTTGGGAGGGGAGGAGCCTTGACCGCACACGGCCTGATCGACACCACCGAGATGTACCTCCGCACGATCTTCGAGTTGGAGGAGGAGGGGATCACCCCTCTGCGCGCCCGCATCGCCGAGCGGCTGCAGCAGAGCGGCCCCACCGTCAGCCAGACGGTGGCCCGCATGGAGCGTGACGGCCTGGTCCGCGTCGAGGGCGACCGTCACCTGACCATGACCGACCTCGGGCGCACGCTCGCCACGCGGGTGATGCGCAAGCACCGCCTGGCCGAGTGTCTGCTCACCCAGGTCATCGGCCTTCCCTGGGAAGAGGTGCACGTCGAGGCCTGCCGCTGGGAGCACGTCATGTCCGAGTCGGTGGAGTCCCGCCTGGTCACCCTGCTGGACAACCCGGTGGTCTGCCCCCACGGCAACCCCATCCCAGGTCTGGACGAACTGGGCGTGAAAGAGTCCGACTCGTCCGCCGATGAGGTGATCTCGGCCATGGCCGATCTCGCCGGGCCCAGAGGCATACCCGTAGTCGTGCGGCGAATTAGCGAACAAGTGCAAAGTGATCCTGCTGTGATGCTTAAACTCAAGCAAGTTGGGATACAACCCGGACGCGAGGTGACGCTCGCGGCGAGCGACGACGGTGTACGGGTGACAGGTGACGATGAAGCGCACAACACGCCCGCGGAGTTCCCGCGCGATGTCGCCGCGCACGTCTTCGTCTCCCGGCGCTGACCGGTCAGAGCGTGATCGCTTGCATTCCAGTGGGGGGTCTCCCTTTCCCTTGTCCCTCAGCCCCGCCTTCCCCGAGCCTGCGGCCGGTCGTCGCCTGACCGCCGAGGCTGTTGCAGGAGCGCACGTGGTCGCCTTCGCCCATGCCCCTCTCCGAGGGGCGGCCGCCCGATGAAGCGATGGGGGGACCTCTCGCAGGACGCGGCCGACCATCTGACGCCCGAGTCGGTCCTCGACCACGCCGAGATGGCCGTGGTCGTCACCGACCGGTTCAGCAACGTGCTCTACTGGAACCCGTTCGCCGAACGCCTGTTCGGCAGCCCTGACAGGCCAGGCGCCGCCGACCCGACCGTCCTGTCCCTGGGCATCATGGAGAAGGACCATCCCCTGGCCGTCGAGCTGGCCAAGCACGTCCTCAAGGGCGGCGTGTGGGAGGGCACCTTCGACGTGGTGCGCGGCGACGGCACCATCATCTACGTCCGTGCGCAGGCCGTCCCCCTGCGGCACCCCTCCGGCTCGGTCACCGGCATCGTCATCACCGCCCGCGAGGCGATGCGCAGCAACGAACGCGAGAAAGACCGCTTCGGCCTGCTCGAACGCATCGGCGAGCGCCTGGCCGGCTCCCTGTACGTCGAAGAGACGCTCAACCGCGTCGCCGAGATGCTGGTGCCCCAGTTCGCCGACCACTGCTTCATCGAGCTGTCCGAGGGCGACCGGCTGGTCCGCAAGGTCTCCACCCACGTCAAGGGGTGGACGCCCCCGCCGGGCACCTGGCGCCCCATCGGGTCCGAGATCCGCTACCCCGCCGGCCACTACGCCGAGATCGCGCTGCGCCGCCAGGAGACCATCATCGTCGAGGACTTCGCGACGATGAGCTACCCCTCGCCCAGCGAGGAGGCCACCAGGCTCTGCAGCGAGATCGGCATGACCTCCGCCATCGTCGCGCCGCTGTGCGCGCGGGGCGAGACGCTCGGCCTGATGTACCTCGGCATGTCCAACCTCACCGACCGGCGCTCGCCGCACTACGACGCCTTCGACCGCGACTTCGTCGGCGCCATCGCCACCCGGGTCGCCATCGCCGTCGACAACGCGTTGCTGTTCGAGGAAGAGCGCCACACCGCCGAGTCCTTCCAGAAGTACCTGCTGCCCCGCGAGCTGCCGCAGCTCGACGGCCTGGAGATCGCGGTCCGCTACTATCCCGCCGCCCCGCTCGCCTCGCACGGCCAGGGCATCCAGACCCAGGTGGGCGGCGACTGGTACGACGTGATCCCGCTGTCGGCGGGGCGGGTCGGCATCGTCATCGGCGACGTCGAGGGCCGCGGCGCCAAGGCCGCGGCCGTCATGGGCCAGTTGCGCGCCGCGCTGCGCGCCTTCGCCCAGGACGACAAGTCCCCGGCCGACATCCTCGCGCGGCTCAACGAGTGGACCCGCATCATCGCCGCGCCCGAGCGCGACGACTACGGCACCGACGTCAGCACCCCGCCCATCGTCACCTGCCAGTACCTGGTGTACGACGCGTGGTCGCGCCAGTTGTCCTTCGCCAACGCCGGGCACTCCCCGCCGCTGCTCATCGTCGACGGCGTGGTCACCGAGCTCGACATCTCCGAGGTCGGCCAGCCGCTCGGCGTCAACGCCAAGGGCATGCACGCCGACCTGGTCTACAAGGAGGAGACGCGGGTGCTGCCGCCCGGCGCCGCCCTCCTGCTCTACACCGACGGCCTGGTCGACCGCCGCCCGGCCCGCGAGTCCGGCGAGGCGCCGCTCAGCGACGAAGAGACGCTGCGCATCCTGTGCGAGAAGGTCGCCAAGGCCTCGGCCGAGTCGGTCGAGCGCGTCGCCGACGCCGCCACCGTCGCGGTCCCCGGCGAGATCGACGACGACATGGCCATCCTGGTGATCCGCTCCGCGGGCAAGGAGCTCAAGTTCGAAGAGCGCACCTTCCCCGCCCAGCCGATCATGGTGGGCGAGGCCCGGCGCATGGCCTCGGAGGCGTTCGCGAGCTGGGACGTCCCCGAAGACCGGGTCGAGCTGGCCTGCCTGCTGGTCTCCGAGGTCGTCACCAACGTCGTGCTGCACGCCGCCAGCGCCAGCGTCCCGCGCCGCGAGCTGGTGCTGGACGGCCCGCCGCTGCCGTTCGACGAGTCCTGGGACGTTCCGGGGCTGGACAACGACATCGTCAACGAGAAGGAGTTCACGCTGCGGCTGCGCCGGGGCGAGGAGTCCATCTGGGTGGAGGTCTTCGACCAGGATCTCCGCCTGCCGCGCATCCGCAGCGCCGGCGAGAACGACGAGGGCGGCCGCGGCCTGTACCTGGTCGACCAGCTCGCCCGCCGCTGGGGCTCGCGTCCCACCAAGGAGGGCAAGGCCGTCTGGTTCGAGATCCCCACCAAGGGCCGCTGAGCCCGCCGGTCAGGGGTCGCGGCGATCGAAGACGCGGCGGGTGACGCGCGAGGCGACGATCGTCAGCAACCAGAAGTATCTGCCCCACGACGGGCTGGCGAAGCTCACCGGGATCGACAGCAGGAACACCGACGCCGCGGTGCCGGCGCCCACCAGCAGCCCCCGCAGGGCGTGCGGGGGCGTCCCGGGACGCAGCAGGCCGGCGCGGGTCGCGTGCCGGGCCATCAGCACCATCAGCAGGGCGATCGCGCTGATGACGACGGCGTACAGCACCGGGCCCAGCACGAAGCCGCCCTCGCTGTTCACCCGGGTGGCGAACGGCACCACCACGACCAGGAACAGCCAACCGAGGTTGTAGCGCAGCAGGGCTGTGTCCACCACGTGGATCTTGCGGAAGAACTGGTGGTGGGCCATCCAGAACGCGGCGATGACCCCGAAACTGATCACGAAGTTCAGGTACTCCTCGGGGAGCAGCTCCACGAACGAGTGCCAGACCTCGGCGTCGGTCTCCCCGGTCGGCACGGGCAGTTCCAGCGCGAGCAGCGTCATCGCGATGGCGATCACCGCGTCGGAGAAGAAGATCAGGCGGTCGCGGACGTGCCGCCGGTCCTCCTCGTCGGTGAAGTGGGGGCTCTCCTGGACGTGCGTCCTGTTCAGATCCGGCACGGGGTGAAGTGTGCCACGGACGCGACACCCGTGGGGAGGGCAGGCAAGAGTGCCGCCGGGGGCGGGGTGATCGCGGCTAGAGTGGCGTGCGGGCCCTTCCCGGGCGGGGTGCCGTGTGGCGCCGCCGGGCGGGCCCGGCGCGCACGGGCCGATGCGGAGGGCGGTGGCGATGGAGAACGGCGGGCTGATCCTGCTGGTCTTCCTGGCGTTCCTTTTCGCCTGGGGGCTGAACCGCTTCCGCAAGATGATCAGGCTCGGCCCGGTGGCCTACGCCGGAGTGATGATCACCTTCGTCATCGTGATCCTCGCCCTCTACACCCAGACCCAGCGCTGATCCGCCGGCCCGCGCGCCGAAGCCGGAGAAGTCGACGGCGATGACGTCGCGAGACGGGCGAGCAGGTCGAGACCGGCTCCCACGCCTGCCCGTCGAGGCACGTCAGGGGGTGAAGCGGTAGCCCATGCCGGGTTCGGTGATGAGGTGGACGGGGCGGGCGGGGTCGCGTTCGAGCTTCTTGCGGAGCTGGGCCATGTACTGGCGCAGGTAGTGGGTCTCCTTGGCGTAGGCCGCGCCCCACACCTCGCCGAGCATCTGGCGTTGGCTGACCAGCCGGCCGGGGTTGCGCAGCAGCAGCTCCAGCATGCGCCACTCGGTGCGGGTGAGCCGGACGTCGCCGGAGACGGTCTTGGTGGCCAGGTCGACCGTGTGGTCGCCGACGCGGACCTGCGTGCTCTCGGCCTCCTGCGTGGACACCCGGCGGGTGACGGCCCGGATGCGGGCGAACAGCTCCTCGATGTCGAACGGCTTGGTGACGTAGTCGTCGGCCCCCGCGTCCAGGGCGTCGATCTTGTCCTGGTTGCCGGCCCGGCCGGACAGCACGACGATCGGCACGCGCGTCCAGCCGCGCAGGCCGTGGATGACCTCGACCCCGTCCATGTCGGGCAGCCCGAGGTCGAGCAGGACCAGGTCGGGGTGGAACTGGGCGGCCTCGCGCAGCGCGGCGCCCCCGTCGGCGGCCACGGCGACCTCGTAGTGGCGGGCGACCAGGTTGATGCGCAGGGCGCGCAGCAGTTGCGGCTCGTCGTCGACGACCAGGACCCGGGTCATCGGTGCTCTCCGACGGGCATAGAGATGATCATGGTGAGCCCTCCTCCGGGGGTCTCGTCGGGCGTCAGGGTGCCGTTCATCGCCTCGGCCAGCCCCCGGGAGAGCGCTAGGCCCAGGCCGACGCCGGTGTGGCCGGCCCGGTCGCCCAGGCGCTGGAACGGCAGGAAGACCTGGTCGTGGGCGTCTGGCGGGATGCCGGGGCCGCGGTCGATGACCCGGATCTCCACCCGGTCACCGTAGTGGCTGCCGGTGACCAGTACCCGGTGCTCGGGCGGGCTGTAGCGGACGGCGTTGGACATCAGGTTGACCAGGATGCGCTCCAGCAGCGCCGGATCGGCCATGATCTCGGGCAGGTCGCCGGGGATGTCGTCCTGGACGCGCTCGCCGAGCGGCCCGAGGTCGTCGATGGCGCGCGGCATGACGTCCTCCAGCGCGACGGGGTGCAGGGTGAGCCCCAGCACGCCGGCCTGCAGGCGGCTCATGTCGAGCAGGTTGGCGACCAGGCGGTCCAGCCTGGCCAGCGACTCCTCGGCCGTGGCGAGCAGTTCGGCCCGGTCCTGCGGCGTCCACTCGATGGTCGTGTTGCGCAGGCTGTCCACGGCGGCCTTGGCCGAGGCGAGCGGCGTGCGCAGGTCGTGGCTGACGGCGGCGAGCAGGGCCGTGCGCATCCGGTCGGCCTCGGCCAGCGGCCGCGCGGCCTCGGCCTCCTGGCGCAGGCGCTCCTGGCGCAGGGCGACGGCGGCCTCGGCGGCGAACGCCTCCAGCACCCGGCGGTCGGAGGCGTCCAGCAGGTGGCCGCGGACGGCGAGCACGAGCCGGTCGTCGACCTGCACGTCGGTGTCGGAGTCGTCGGGGCTCGCGCAGGGCGGCCCGCCGGAGGTGGCCACGATCCGCCACGACTGCGGCGCGGACCGGTGGTCGGGGCCGGCCGGGCCGACGCGTTCGAGCAGCGTCACCGACGTCAGGGTGAAGGTCTCGCGCAGCCGGGCCAGCAGGGACGGCAGCGCGGCCTCGCCGCGCAGCACGTGCCCGGCGAGCGTGGACAGCACCTCGGCCTCGGCTCCGGCGCGGGCGGCCTCGCGGGTGCGCCGCGCCGCCAGGTCGACCACCGTGCTGACCGTGGCCGCGACCAGCACGAACACGAACAGCGCCAGCAGGTTCTCCGGCTCGGCCACCGTGAGCGTGTTCAGCGGCGGGGTGAAGTACCAGTTGAGCAGCCCGAACGCGCCCACCGCGGCGACGACCGCCGGTGACCGGCCGCCGACCAGGGCGACGACGACGACCGTCAGCAGGAACAGCAGGATCTCCCCGGGCAGCGCCAGCGTGCCGCGCAGCGGGACCAGCGCCGCGGTCAGCGCGGGAAGGCCGGCGACGGCCAGCGCCCACCCGGCCAGACGCCGGCGGCGGGTGAGGACGGCGCGGGAACGCGACGCCCTCCGCAGTCCCTTGCTGACCTCCTCGTGGGTGATCATGTGGACGTCGATGGACCCCGAGCGCGCGGTCGTGGTCACCCCGACGCCGGGGGAGAGCACCTGGGCGAAGCGCCCGCGCCGGGAGGCGCCGAGGACGAGTTGGGTGGCGTTGACGCCGCGTGCGAAGTCGAGCAGGGCGCGCGGGATGTCGTCGCCGACGACCTGGTGGTAGGTGCCGCCCATGCTCTCGACCAGCGTCCGCTGACGGGCCAGGTGGGCCGGGTCGGCGCCGGCCAGGCCGTCGGGGGCGGTGACATGGACGGCCAGCAGGTCGGCGCCCTGGGTACGGGCCGCGATGCGCGCGGCGCGCCGCACGAGGGTGTCGCCCTCGGGACCGCCGGTCAGCGCGACGACGACCCGTTCGCGTGCCTCCCAGGTGCCGGCGATGCCGTGGTCGGCGCGGTAGCGTTCGAGCTGCTCGTCCACCTTCCCCGCGACCCAGAGCAGGGCCAGCTCGCGCAGCGCGGTCAGGTTGCCCTCCCGGAAGTAGTTGGACAGGGCCGCGTCGATCTTCTCCGGCGGGTAGACGTTGCCGTGCGCGAGCCTGCGGCGCAGCGCCTCGGGCGACATGTCGACCAGCTCCACCTGGTCGGCCCGGCGCACGACCTCGTCGGGGACGGTCTCGCGCTGCGGCACGCCCGCGATCTGCTCCACGACGTCGTTGAGCGACTCCAGGTGCTGGATGTTGACGGTGGAGATGACGTCGATGCCGGCGTCGAGGATCTCCTCGATGTCCTGCCAGCGCTTGGCGTTGCGCGACCCCGGCACGTTGGTGTGCGCGAGCTCGTCGATCAGTGCGATCTTGGGCTTGCGCGCGATGACGGCGTCGACGTCCAGCTCGGTGAAGGTCGCGCCCCGGTAGGTGAGGGTTCTGCGGGGCAGCGTCTCCAGTCCGTCGATCAGTTCGGCCGTGCGGGCGCGGCCGTGCGTCTCCACCAGGCCGACCACCACGTCCCTGCCGCGCGTGAGCGCCCGGCGGCCCTGTGCGAGCATCGCGTAGGTCTTGCCGACGCCGGGGGCGGCCCCCAGGTAGACGCGCAGCCGCCCGCGTGCCGCGCCGGGCGCGCGCGCCGCGTCCGCCTCCCGTGCCGTGCTCACCGCTCGCCTTCCGTCATCCCGCGTCCAGTGCCAGGTTGAGCGCCAGGACGTCGACCGCAGGTTCCCCCATGAACCCCAAGCTACGACCGCTGGTGTGCCGCTCGATGAGGGCCTTGACCCGGGCGAGGGGCAGGCCGCGTTGCCGGGCGACGCGGGGCGCCTGGAGTGCGGCGTAGGCGGGGGAGATGTGCGGGTCGAGTCCGGAGCCGCCGGCGGTGACGGCGTCGGGGGGGACGAGGGCGGTCGCGGTGCCGCGGACGGTGACGGTGCGGCCGGTGGCGTAGTTCTGGCCTGGTGTGCCGCATTGGACGGTGATGCCTTGGTAGGTGGTGATGAAGGGGGTGGCGGGGCAGGGCTGGTTGACGCTGACGGCGCGGGTGGGGGCGCCGGTGGCGGGGAAGACCTTCAGGACGGCGCCGACGCCGTCGGGGGTGCAGTAGGGGCGTGCGCCGCTGACCCCTTCCAGCTCGCCGACGGCCTTGCTCCGCGCGCAGACCTGGCTCAACAGGGACCGCCGGCCATGGCCCCGCACGCCGGATGCTCCGGGGACGGGCAACACGTCCACGATGTCCGCAGGGCCCAGGTTGCTCGCCGCGCTCGCCATGGGGTCGTATCCCGCGGCCGACGGGCGGGACTGGAAGTACTTCTTCACCGGGTTGCCGCCGGCGTCGGTGAAGGTCTGCCCGATGAGCGCGCTGCCCGCGTCCTCGCCGTGGATCCGCACGATGGAGCCATTGGCCTCGCCGTTGAACAGCGCCTGCGCCACTCCGGTGACCAGCAGCGGATAGACGACTCCGGTGATCACGGTGAGCACCAGCAGGGCGCGCAGACCGGCCAGATACCGGTTGATCCAGCTTGGCAGATGGCGCATCTATGACATCCCCGGAAGCAACCGAACGAGCAGGTCGATGAGTTTGATGCCGATGAACGGGACGATGATGCCGCCCAGGCCGTAGATGTAGAGGTTGCGGGACAGGAGTTGGGAGGCGCTGGAGGGGCGGTAGCGGACTCCGCGTAGTGCCAGGGGGATGAGGGCGATGATGACGAGGGCGTTGA